>CALERA010000223.1 GCA_937908275.1 uncultured Desulfarculaceae bacterium
GACCACCGAGATCTACACTCTTTCCCTACACGACGCTCTTCCGATCTTTCCGCCGTCCGCGCCGCCGCCGTGGCCCGCGCCCTAATCGCCCAGGGACAGGACGAAAGCCGCCTGACCATCCGCGGCCTGGCCGACCAACAACCCCGCGTCCCCAACCACGACGCCATGGCCCGCCAACAAAACCGCCGCGTCGAGATCGAACTCCGCCCCTTGGGTTAGGGGAGGGGAGGGAAGAAGAGAGCGTGGGGGGAACCTTTTCTTTGGTGCCCAAAGAAAAGGTTCCCCCCACACCCCCCTCCCAAAGAAAAGCGAAGGGGGGATCGGCGGTAGGCCTTCATGATTTAGCTTAATTAAGTTATAGGCTTGTCATTGCGAGCGTAGCGAAGCAATCTCTTGCTTCCGCAAGGCCAGCCCGGGAGATTGCCACGGCGCTGCGCGCCTCGCAATGACCAGAACGTTTCAGCTTATTTACTGTCATTGCAAACGCCACGAAACAACGCCGCGATTCTTCAAGCTATTCCCTACTCAACTCGTTCCAGCAGCCGGCTGGCCAGGTTGCCCACCGCCCAGCGCAGCAAGGGCAGCAGGTTGATCACGTCCTGGGCGTTGTAGAGCAGCAGCTTCTCCAAGGCCCCGGACTCCCCGGCCAGGTGCCGCTGCCAGAGCCACACCGCCTCGTAGCCCCCCAGACCCTCCACCTCCCCCGGCCGCTGGATGCCCAGCACCCGCTCGATGCGCTTCAGCCCGCCGGTCAACCCCAGGCGCTTGAGCACCCAGCGCAGGTCGATGTGCACCGGCGGGACATACAGGTTGGGAAAGACCTGGCGCAGCACCGGCAGGTCGAAACTGGCCCCGGCGAAGGTTACAACAACATCATATCCTTTCATGGCATCGTTGACTAACCACATATTGCGGTCAGCCACGAACTGCTCCACCCCCTCGCCGTCGTACAGACCCACCACCGTCACCCCGCCCCAGTCCTCGGGCGAGCCCCCGGTCTCGATGTCCAGGCAGACCACCCGCCCGCAGCGGGGGTAGAAACGCCAGTGCTCGGCCGGGGGGATCAGCCCCGCCAGCCCGGCCAGGCCCCCCGGGCCTTCCAGGGCCGCCAGGCTGCGGGCCACCATGGCCCGCCCCGTCCCCCGCAGCTTGGCCGGCAGCAGGGCCTCGCCCCGGGCCAGGAAGGCCTCCCAGTCCGTCACCCCGGCCCGCCACAGGGCCAGCTCCCGCCGGGGACCCACCCCGGGCAGGTGGAGGAAGGTCCGCCGCAACAGGTCGTGACGCTCGTTCAGTTCATAATCCAACATGCCGGACCGCCAGGAAAAAGGAAGGCCCGCGCCATGGGGAGGTCCCCGGCGCGGGCCGCGAGTAGCCGATGACGCCCGCCGCTTAGGGCTTGGGCCTGGCCTTCAGGGCCTCCTCGATCTGCCGCAGCCGCCAGTCCAGCACCTGGAGCTTGTCCTCCAGGGAGTCCAGGCGCTTCTCCATGTTGGAGACCTGGGCCGAGGTCGCGGCCGCCGCCGCCGGGGACTGGGCCGCCGCCGGGGTCTCCAGCTTGGTCACCACCCCCCGGCTGGTCACGGTGGGCACCTTGACCGGACCGCTGGCCGCGCCCGGGGCCGACGCGGACTCCGGCGCGCCCGGGCCCTTCACCTTCTTCACGTCCACTTCCTCGCCGGTGTTCAGGTTCACCAGCGACTTGCCGTCGCGGATGCCCAGGGGCTGGCCCGGCAGCCAGTTGTAGGTGATCTCCCAATCCGTGCGGTTGGGCACCTTCCAGATCGAGCCGTCCTCCAGGTGCACCTCGGCCCCGGCGAACTTCACCGTCTTCACGGTGTGCCCGCCCTCCAGCTTGGCCCAGGCCAGGCTGGCAGCCAGGATCAAGGCCATTCCCAGGGCCGCCGCGAACATTGCTCTAAAGCGCATCGTGTCACCCCTAAAAGTGAACTGGACTCCTTCTCGTTGGGGGACGTCCCCCATGGCCAGCCTAATCCTACACCACCCAGGCCTCAAGCTGAAAATCGCCGCGAAAAAATCATATTGTTAGCCGCCCGTCTGGCCGATAATTCTATGTAGACAGGCGGTCCGTGACCGCCGGCCAGGATTGCCCGGGTGCGCGGCGGAACCTCCGCCCCTTCCCCTGCCAAAGGAACGCGGCCTTGCCCAACGACCAACCAACCCCCGCCGGCTCTTCCCGCCTGGAGCGGATGGCCCTGGGTCTCTACCGCGATCTGCAGCCCCACCTCTCCGGATTGCCCTGGCCCGAGTTCCGCCACCTGCTGGTCGTCTGCCTGCGCCAGGCCCTTTCCCAGCCTCCCCGGGACGACGCCGCGCCGCCCGTCAACCACCCGCCGCCCAGTTGACAGTAATATGGCTTTCCGGTACATCTGCTGGACAGGTCGGACCCGTTCCGTCCCTGCGGAGAGATGACCGAGTGGCCGAAGGTGCGCGACTGGAAATCGCGTGTACCCTCACAAGGGGTACCGAGGGTTCGACTCCCTCTCTCTCCGCCATCCTGACTTAACCACCCGCCGTCCGGCCCCCTTTCCACCCCCGCCGGAGGCTCCGTGCTTTTCAGCCAAATCGTGGCCTTCATCCTGGTGATGGCCGTCTTCGAGTCCTACTCCCCGCCCCGGCCCGAGTTGACCTCGGCGCAAGCCTGGCTGGCGGTGGCGGTGCTGGGCCTCTGGCTGGCGGTGGGCGGCCGCCTGGCGGCCAGCCTCTTCCTGCGCCGCCTGGCCGGACCCCGCCCCCCCCGCGACCCCGCCCGCGCCGCCCGGACCCTGGTCATGACCTGCCAGGTAGCGGCGGTGGCCTGCCTGCTCATCGCCCTGACCAGCCTGGAGCTCAAGGCCCACCTCCTGGCCTGGCCTCCCCTGGCCGCCAGCGAGACCCTGGCCGGCCTGGCCGCCGCCGCCCTGTTCCTGGGCGCCCTGGGCCTGGCCTGGTGGGCGGCCCATCCGGTGGAGGTCCAGGTCCTGGGCCAATCCCTTTCCACCGCGGCCTATGTCCGGGGCCAGGCCCGCTTCGTGGCCCCGGTGATCTTCCCCTGGCTGGCCATCAGCTTCCTGCGCGACCTCATCGCCGGCCTCTGGCCCCGGCTCTCCGCCGCCCTGGATTCCAGCCTGGGCGACCTCTTCTTCCTGGCGGTGTTCCTGGTCCTGATGGCCCTGTTCTTCCCGCCCCTGGTGCGCTGGTGGTGGGGCTGCCGGCCGCTGCCCGCCGGACCCCGGCGCGAGCTGATCCAGGCCGTGCTGGACCGGGCCGGGGTCACGGTGGCCGAGATCCTGGTCTGGCCGGTGCTGGGCGGCCGCCTGCTCACCGCCGGTATCCTGGGCCTGGCCCGGCCCTGGCGCTACCTGCTCATCACCCCGGCCCTGCTGGACGCCCTGACCCCCGAGGAGCTGATGGGCGTCACCGCCCACGAGGCCGGCCACGTGCGCCATCACCACCTGGCCGCCTATCTGCTGCTTTTCGTGGGGTTCTTCCTGCTGGCCTTCGCCCTGGCCGAGCCCCTGAACCTGCTGCTCAACCTCGGCCTTTACGCCCTGGCCGGCAGCCGCTGGGGTCTGGATCTGCTCCTGGACGCCGGCGGCCAGGGCTGGCTCAGCCTGTTCATGGCCCTGCCCCTGGTGGTCCTCCTGCTGGTCTACCTGCGCTTCGTGATGGGCTTCTTCATGCGCCATTTCGAGCGCCAGGCCGACTTCTACGCCCTGGACCTGCTGGGCGATCCCCGGCCGGTGGCCGAGGCCCTGGAGCGCATCGGCCTCCTGACCGGCGACAGCCGCCGGGTGCCCTCCTGGCACCACTTCTCCATCGCCCAGCGCAGCCAGGCCCTTTACGCCGCCGCCAGCCGGCCCGGAGCCGCGGCCCGCCAGGGCCGGGTCATCCGCCGGGGCCTGGCGGTCTACCTGGCCGGCCTGGCCCTGTTGTCCGGCCTGGGCGGGGGCATGATGGCCCTGGACCTGGGGGCGTCCCTGCGCCAGGACCTGGTGCTGCGGGTGCTGGAGGACCGCCTGGCCCAGGAAACCCGGGACGCCCGGGGGCTGATGCAGTACGGCATCCTGCTCTATGAGCGCGGCCGCCATCTGGAGGCCAAGGCCGCCCTAGAGGCCGCCCTCTCCCAGGACCGGGACGACCCCGAGGTCCTGAACGCCCTGGCCTGGCTGCTGGTCACCACCCGGGACCCCGGCCTGCGCGACCCCGCCCGGGCCCTGGCCCTGGCCCACCGGGCGGTCACCGCCCATCCCGCCGCCCACATCTGGGACACCCTGGCCGAGGCCCTCCACGCCAACCACCAGCCCCGCCAGGCGGCGGCCGCCGCCCGCGCCGCCCTGGCCGCCGGACCCCAGGAGCGGCCGGAATACTATCGCCAGCAGTTGGAGCGCTTCGAGCGCGCCGCCCGCCAGAGCCCGGAAGGAGACTAGGCAAGTTGCGCAACTGGCAAACCATCCTGGGCCTGGTCATCAGCCTGGCCTGTCTGGGCTTCGTCCTGCGCGAGGTGGACTTCGCCCGCCTCTGGCAGCTCACCCTGGGGATCAACCCCCTCTACGTGGTGGCCATCAACCTCCTGCTGGCCCTGAGTTTCTGGGCCCGCTCCGCCCGCTGGCGGGTGCTGCTGCGCCCGGTGCGCGATTGCACCATCAAGCCCCTGCTGGTGGCCAACCTCATCGGCTTCATGGCCAACAACGTCCTGCCCGCCCGCCTGGGCGAGTTCGTCCGCGCCTTCGCCGCCCAGCGGGTGGCCGGCGCGCCGGCCTCAGCCGCCCTGGCCACCATCGTGGTGGAGCGCATCCTGGACGGCCTGACCCTGCTCCTGATCCTCTTCCTCACCCTGGTCTTCGCCGACCCGGCCAAGACCGCCGGGGCCTTCAGCGTGGCCTACATGCGCGCCGCCGGCGTCAGCCTCCTGGCCGTCTACCTGGGCGTCCTGGCCGTGATCTGGTGCCTCTGGCGCTGGCCCCTGGCCACCACCAGCCTGGCCACCCGTCTGGCCGGCAAGATCTCGCCCCGCCTGGCCGACCTGGCCGGCCAGATCCTGGCCACCTTCGCCCAGGGCCTGGCCGTCCTGGGCCAGGCCCGCCACCTGCCCCTGCTCTGTCTGCAATCCGTCCTGGTCTGGCTGCCCGGCCTGGCCATGTACGTGGTCTTCCTGCCCGCCCTGGGCCTGCCCCCCAGCCTCTTCCTGGGGGCCATGGCCTTCGTGGGCGCCTCCCTGGCCTCGGCCGTGCCCGCCGGACCGGGTTACGTCGGCACCTTCCAACTGGCCGTGCTCTGGGCCCTGGTCATCGCCGGCGCGCCCGCCGAACCCGCCGCCGCCTACGCCCTGCTGTTCTGGGCCGCCGAATACTTCCCCCTCACCATCGCCGGCCTCATCGCCATGTGGGCCAACGGCCTCAACCTCTCCACCCTCTCCCGCGCCGGCGCGGCCGAGGGAGGGGAGGGCGGGGGGGAGTGAGAGAATGTGGGGGAACCCTTTTTGCTGCGCAAAAAGGGTTCCCCCACACCCCCTCCGAAAAAGGCTGGGGGAAATGCGCGGGGCGCGCATTTCCCCGGGTGGGCGAGGGCGCGGCGCGGGATTGACCGGGGGCGGGCCAACCGGCTAGCATGCCCGGGATTGCCCATTCCCTCAATCCGGGATGCCGACCATGCCCTATGCCGTGCCCCAGCGCATCGAGACCGAGCGCCTGGTCCTGCGCCAGTTCCGCCACGAGGACTGGCGCGACCTGCACCAGCTCTACGCCGACCCCGAGGTCACCCGCTACACCCTGGGCCGGGTGCTGAGCGAGGGCGAGACCTGGCGCACCATGGCCACCCTGTGCGGTCATTGGCTGATCCGGGGCTATGGCCCCTACGCGGCCGAGGACAAGGCCAGCGGGCGGGTCATCGGTCCGGTGGGGTTCTGGTATCCCAACGACTGGCCCGGGCCGGAGATCAAGTACGCCCTGGCGCGGGAGTTCTGGGGCCGGGGCTATGCCGGCGAGGCGGTGCGGGCCATCCAGCGGGTCGGCGCGCGCCACCTGCCCGAGATCGCCCTGCTCAGTTTCATCCACGCCGACAACGCGGCCTCGATCCGGCTGGCCCTGGCGGTCCAGGCCCAGTTCGAGGAGGAAGTTGATTTCCGCGAGGGACGCTGGCGCATCTACCGCCATCCCCGCGTCGTCGCCTGATCTCTAGGGCCTGTTGGTTGACATGATTAGATTGGCCTGATGCGCTTCTGGATGTCATTGCGAGCGTAGCGAAGCAATCTCTTAAAGAGATTGCCGCGTCGCTTTGCTCCTCGCAATGACAAAAAAGCTTTTGCGCGGGGCTCGTCGTCCGCACCGATTCGGATTACCAACCTGTTAATTACGTTTGTGTGAACAGGCCCAAGTCGAGAAAGATCTTTTTCCAGCCGCCGCCGCGGACCCTGACCAGCACCCCCTTAAAGTTTCTTGGGAAGGGGGTCCGGGGGAAACCATTTTGTCCACAAAAGGGTTTCCCCCGGAAAACTCTTATCCCTCCCCGCTCCCCTACTTCTTCCGGGCCAGGATGCAGACGCTGCTGCCCAGGGGCAGGTCGTGGGAGCGCAGCCAGCGGGCTTCCAGGGCCATGAGGGCGAGCAAGGCGCGGTTGAGGCTGGGGTGGGGGAGATGGACGTCGGAGGTGGGCGGGGCGTCGCCGGGGGATTGGAGGCGGTCCAGCCACTTGGCGGCCAGGCGCTGGGCGATGACTCCCGGGGCCAGCAGGGCGTTGCGGTAGCTGGCGCGCAGGATTTCGAAGCCGGCGCGCTGGATGGTCAGGCCCAGGCCGGGACGGGTGAAGCGCCGGGCGCCGTGCATGGAGCGGTCGTGGGGTCCCAGCAGGCCGGGGTAGGCGGCGTCGAAGACCAGGAGGTGGCCGCCGGGGCGCAGGACGCGGCGGCACTCGGCCAGGGTGCCGGCCACGTCCACCGCCTGGTGGTAGAGCATGTCCATCACCGTGACCAGGCCGGCCGCGCCGGAGGCCAGGGGCAGGGCGTCGGAGCGGCCCCGGACCAGCACCGGCCCCACCCGCCGGGCGCTGAGCCGGGCGGCCAGGGGGTCCAGCTCCACCCCCAGCGCTGGGCCATGGCCCAGGTGCTCGCTGAGCAGGGCCCCGGTGCCGGCCCCCACGTCCACCCGCAAGCCGGCGATGGGCTCCACCGAGCGCAGCAGGGCGGCGGCGGCCAGGCGCTTGCCCACGAACCACCAGTGGGTCAGTTCCAGCTCGTACATCAGTTGGTATTCGCGCGCTTCCATGGTCCGGGATGGTGCCCCAGGCGGAGGCGGGCGTCAAGTCGGCTGGCGAAACGGCGGGGCGGCGGGGAGGCGATCAGCGGGTGCGGTCGGGGGCCAGGGGGCCCAGCAGGTCACGCAGGGCTTCGGGGGAGGGCACGAAATCGCTCTCGGCCAGGTAGCGGGCCTGGTCGGTCCGGGTCTCGATCTCGCCCTTCTTGCCCTCGCGGTACAGGCCCACGATGCCCTCGGACAACAGACCTTCCATGGTCTGGAACTGGTTGGGTCGCGGGGGACCTACTTGCAGCCGGAAGACGCTGGCCGAGCGGATGCGGTCCACGCGGTCCGGCTTGCAGTTGGCGATCCATTCACCCCAGGCGCTCAATCCTCGGCCCCTTTCCCGGCGATAATCCCCCGGTGGCGATGCGGGGGGTTATTTCCTGAATCGGTTGGCGGCGCGGGATTCTTTAGTCCTTTTTGGTGGCCTTAAGCGATTGTCGCCGGGGTGGAATCTAGACTCGGGAGGGCAGGTCGATAAAGGCCCTGCCTTCGCCAGGATAGACCCGGCGGTCCTCGGGGCGGGTGGGCTCGGTCACCGGGGGCCAGTGTCCGGGCTGGGGCCGGGGGCCTTCCAGGGCGGCCGGGTCGGGGTCGCGGTCCACCAGGCGGGGCTGGGTCTCCAGGTCCACCCCGGGCGCCGGGCAGGAGAATTCGATGGCGATGCCGTTGGGGTCGAAGGAATAGATGGAGTGGATGAAGCCGTGGTCCAGGGGCTCGCTGACCCAGAAACCGGCCGCGTCCAGGGCGTCGCGCAGGGCCCAGAGGTCCTCGGGGCTGGCCAGGCCGATGGCCAGGTGGTCGAAGCCAAAGGGACCCTGGACCGGGTAGCCGTGGTCCTTTTCCGGGATGGGCTCCACCCCGGGCCACTCGAAGAAGCCCAGGTAGGCCCCCCCTCCGGCGCTGAAGAAATACTGCCGCGTCCCGGGCTTGCCCAGGGAGGCCGCCAGGGGCAGGCCCACCAGGTCGCGCCAGAAGCGGATGGTGGCCTCCAGGTCGCCGGTGGCCAGGGCCAAATGGTTGAAACCGGTGAAGCGGGGCATCGCTGGTCTCCCTTCGCGGCTCGGGTTATTAAAGTGTAGCCCAGCCGGGCGGCGGGAGCCAAGCCCGCCCGTGGCTTGACAGGGCAGGCCCGCCAGAGCAAAATGGGTCGGCCGTGGGGTCCGGTTGGTGGTCGTGGGGCCGCCAGGGGCCGGAAAAACAGGCGAAAGTTGGCGCTGCTAGCCCTGGCCCGGGGTCCGACGCAAGACGCTTGACGCGCCTTGTGGTGTGTGCTAACTATGGGCCACTGTGGGTTAAGCGCTAACTACTTCATAGCACTAGCATTTGTTCTGCAATGCCCCGGGATCGTCGCACAAGGGGGCGCGAGAATGCGCGCGGCGGCGGTTCCCCAGGGGCTTTAGCCATGATGTCGGGAGGCCGGCGTGAGCCTGGTCGAGTTGCTGAAAGCCAACAAATCCTGGCTCGTTGAACATTGGTTCAGCGAGGCCGTGAACATCTACCAAGCCGAAACCGGCCACTTCCTGCGCAGCAAGAAGGACCGCTTCGCCAACCCGGTGGGCAGCACCCTGGTCCAGGGCCTGGACGAGGTCTTCGACCAGCTCCTGGAGGGGCTGGACCGGGCCACGGTGGAGCCCAAGGTCGACCAGTTGGTGCGCATCCGGGCGGTGCAGGGCTTCCCGGCCAGCCAGGCGGTGGGTTTCATCTTTTCGCTCAAGCACCTGATCCGCGAGCGCCTGGCCAAGGAGCTGAAGGCCGAGACCGGCCTGGCGGCCGAGCTGTTCGCCATCGACAACCAGATCGACGCCTTGGCCCTGATCGCCTTCGAGGTCTTCATGGGCTGCCGTGAGCAGATCTACCACCTCAAGGCCGAGGAGGTTAAACGGCTGTACTACCAGGCCATCCGCCGATCGGACATTTTTTGCGTCATCCCCGGCCAAGAGGAGCCGGATTTAACCCCGCCCCAACCGGCCGAGGTAATAAATTTTGACAGCAAAAAAGAGAGCCAAACATGAAACGAGGTAGCAGTAAATGATCGCCCTT
>CALERA010000224.1 GCA_937908275.1 uncultured Desulfarculaceae bacterium
CAGCGAACGGACCGAGGCCGCCCGACCGGCCCAGGCCATCGCGCCGGCCAGCCTCCCCGCGCCCGAGCCGGCCCGGCCCGCGAACCCGCCGCTGGCCACGCCGGAGCCCCCGTCCGAAGCCCAGGCCTTTTTGGACCAGGCCCGCCAGGCCGAGGCCCGGGGCGACCGCCGCGCCGCCACCCTGGCCTATCACCGCGCCGCCCGCCTGGACCCCGGCAACAACAGCGCCAAGGAGGGCCTGCGGCGCAACTTCCTGGCCCTGGACCTGGGGGCGGGGTCCGCCGCGCCGGCCCCGGCTCCGGCCCTGGTCCAGGCCCCCAAACCGGCCCCCCTGGCTCCGGTCCCGGCCGGGAGCCAGCCCAATCCACCGACTCCGCCGCCCCCGCCCCCAGCAGCCAAGGCCGCGCCGCCCACGCCGCCCGCACCGCCCGCCCCGCCGGTGAAGACCGCCGCCCGGGAGGTTAACCTCCCCCGTCTGGTCAAGGGGGTCTATGTCCAGGTGGCCTCCAACCGGGACCAGGCCGACGCCGAACAGGAGGCCGGGGCCTGGAGGCGGCGCAAGCTGCCGACCCAGGTCGCGCCCTGGCAGGCCCGGGACGGGGTGGTCTGGTGGCGGGTGCTCTTGGGGCCTTATCCCGACCGCAAGCGCGCCCAGGCCGCGGCCCAGGGCCTGCGACGCCAGGGAGTGCTGGACTTCTACCTGCTGGTGGAGCCCCCCCGGCCCTGACCGCCGCCTTTGGGCTTGCCTAGCGCACTCAAAACGGGCTACCACATAGGACATGCGATCCCCGCGCGACCTCCACCCAGGAGCAGTCTCATGAGCCAATATCCCCTGCTCTTCTCCCCGTTGCAGATCAACCAGATGCACCTGCGCAACCGCATCGTCATGCCGGCCATGCACCTCAACTACACCCCCGGCGGCAAGGTCAGCGACCAGTTGGTGGCCTTCTACGCCGAGCGCGCCCAGGGCGGGGCCGGCCTGCTGATCGTGGGCGGCTGCGTGATCAACGACCTGGCCGGCGGCCCGATCTTCGTCTCCATCAAGGACGACGCGGACCTCCCCGGCCTGACCCGCCTGGCCGAGGCGGCCCATGCCCACGGCGCGGCCATCGGCGCCCAGCTCTACATGGCCGGGGCCTATTCCCACCGCATCCTGATCGGCCAGCAGGCGGTCAGCTCCTCGGCCCACGTCAGCCGCTTCACCAAGGACGAGGCCCGCGAGCTGAGCCTGGAGGAGATCGACGAGGTCCAGAACGACTTCGCCCGCGCGGCCCTGCGGGCCAAGAAGGCCGGGATGGACATGGTGGAGATCCTGGGCTCGGCCGGCTACCTGATCTGCCAGTTCCTGAGTCCGCGCATCAACCAGCGCGGCGACCGCTACGGCGGCAGCCTGGAAAACCGCATGCGTTTCGGCCTGGAGACCGTGGCCAAGGTGCGCAACGCGGTGGGGCCGGAGTTCTGCGTGGGCATCCGCATCGCCGGCAACGACTTCATCCCCGGCAGCCACACCAACACCGAGGCGGCTCTCTTCGCCAAGGCCTGCCAGGAGGCCGGGGCGGACCTGATCAACGTCACCGGCGGCTGGCACGAGACCCTGGTGCCCCAGATCACCAGCGAGCTGCCGGCGGCCGGCTTCAGCTACCTGGCCCGGGGGGTGCGCCGGGCGGTGCAACTGCCGGTGGCGGCCAGCAACCGCATCCACTCCCCCAGCCTGGCCGAGGACATCCTGGCCCGGGGCGACGCGGACCTGGTCTGCATGGGCCGGCCGCTGCTGGCCGATCCCAACCTGCCCAAGAAGGCCCAGGCCGGCCGGCCGGAGCTGATCCGGCGTTGCATCGCCTGCAACCAGGGCTGCTTCGACGCCATCCCCCAGATGCAGCCGGTGGGCTGCGCGGTCAATCCCCGGGCCGGCCGCGAGGCCAAGGTGCCCCGGGACCTGCCCCCGGCCCGTCCGGCCCAGACCGTGGTGGTGGTGGGCGGCGGTCCGGCCGGTTGCCTGGCGGCCATCACCGCCACCCGGCGTGGGCACAACGTGATCCTCCTGGAGGCGGCCGAGCGCCTGGGCGGCCAGCCGGCCTGGTACGCCGGGCCCACGGACAAGCCCGACTTCGCCTCCATCGCCGCCTGGCAGGGGGCGCAGTTGCGTGATCTGGGCGTGGACGTGCGCCTGGGCTTCGCGGCCGACGCCGAGTCCATCGCCGCCCTGGAGCCGGACCAGGTGATCCTGGCCACCGGCGCGCGCCCCTGCGCGCCCCCCATTCCCGGCCTGGACCGGCCCCAGGTCTGCCAGGCCTGGGACGTGTTGCAGGGCAAGGTCCGCCCCCAGGGCCGGGTGGTGGTGATCGGCGGCGGCGCGGTGGGCCTGGAGACGGCCCTGAACATCGCCCGGCGGGGGGCCCTGACCCCGGAGCAGGTCTATTACCTGGCCCTGTTCCAGGCCGAGGCCCCGGAGACCATCGGCCGGCTCATCGCCGAGGGCAGCCACCAGGTCACGGTGCTGGAGGCCATGGCCAAGCTGGGCCAGGGCATCGGCCGCTCCACCCGCTGGATCACCTTTGGCCAGCTCAAGCGCTTCGGCGTGGCCAGCCACACCAAGGTCAAGGTCCTGGCCATCGAGGAAAACGGGGTGCGCGCGGCCCAGGAGGACGGCGAGCACCTGTTCCCGGCCGAGACGGTGGTGGTGGCCACCGGGGCCAAACCGGCGGACGACCTGGCCGCCGCGCTCAAGGCCAAGGGCCTGGGGGTGCGGGTGGTGGGCGACGCGGCCGGGGCCGGCAGCGTGTTGGAGGCCATGCGCCAGGGCTTCCAGGTCGGAGGCGAGGTCTAAACCAGCCAAGGGAGGGTGGGCATGGAGATCCTGGTCACCGGCGGCAGCGGGTTCGTGGGCCGGGCCTTGGGCCAGGGACTGCGCGCGCGCGGGCATCAGGTCACCGTGCTCACCCGCTCGGCCAAGGCCGCCCAGGGCCTGCCCGAGGGCGTGGGCTTCTGCCTGGGCGATCCCGGCCAGCCCGGACCCTGGCAGGAGGAGGCCGCCCGGCACCAGGGCTTCATCAACCTGGCCGGGGCCAGCATCTTCGGCCGCTGGACCGAGGCCTACAAGCGCCAGATCCACGACAGCCGGGTGCGGACCACCCGGCACCTGGTCCAGGCCATCGCCCGCCGGCCGGCCGACCAGCCCCCGGCGGTGCTGATCTCGGCCTCGGCCGTGGGCTACTATGGCTTTCACGGCGACGAGGTCCTGGACGAGTCCGCCCCGGCCGGCGAGGACTTCCTGGCCCGGGTCTGCCGGGATTGGGAGGCCGAGGCCCAGGCAGCCGAGGCCGGCGGCGCGCGGGTGGTGCGCGCCCGCTTTGGCATCGTGCTGGACGCTGGCGGCGGGGCCCTGGGCCAGATGCTGCCCCTGTTTCGCAAGGGCCTGGGCGGCCCCCTGGGCTCCGGCCGGCAGTGGTTCTCCTGGATCCACCGCCGCGACCTGGTGGAGGCCCTGCTCTTCTGCCTGGATTCCCACCAGATCGCCGGGCCGGTGAACTGCGTGGCCCCCCACCCGGTGACCAACCGGGAGTTGACCCGGGCCTTGGGCCGGGCCTTGCGGCGGCCGGCCTTCCTGCCCGCCCCCGGCCTGGCGGTGCGCCTGCTGCTGGGCGAATTCGGTTCGGTGCTCCTGCGGGGCCAGCGGGTGGAGCCCACGGTGTTGCGCCAGGCCGGTTTCGCCTTCGCCCACCCCGACCTGGACCAGGCCCTGGCCGACATCCTGGGCAACTGATCAAAACGCCTGACCATCGAGAGGAGCCTGCCGCCCCGTGGACTACGCCGTATCGCTTTTCTACTTTGTCGTCGCTGGCTTGGCCGAAATCGGCGGGGGCTATCTGGTCTGGCTCTGGCTGCGCGAGGGGCACAGCCCCTGGCTGGGGGTCCTGGGCGCGGCGGTGTTGTTTCTCTATGGCGTCATCCCCACCTTCCAGCCAGCCAATTTCGGCCGGGTCTACGCGGCCTACGGCGGGATCTTCATCGTGCTTTCCATCCTATGGGGCTGGAAAGTAGACAAGATTCCGCCGGATCGCTACGACCTTATCGGCGGGGTGGTGGCCTTGTTGGGGGTTTTGATTATAATGTACTGGCCACGTCGCTGACCGGACCAGAGGTTCCGGCGCGCCGGGCGGGGTCCTAGGCGGCCCCTGAAATGACCGGAAGCGCGCCCCGGGTGCTTCCAGCCAGAAAGATCATGCATAGCCCCCGGCGCGGCCCCCTGGGGCCGGCCCTGGGCGGCGGGAGCAAACCAACGGTGACTAGCGAGGATCGTCTGATTTCCACCAGCCCCGAGGGCGAGGTCTTCCCCCTGCCCACCCAAGCGGATTTCGACCGCGAGAACCAGCGCTTGGCCGAGTTGGCCGCCCAGGCCAAGGCCCAGGGGCGCCAGGTGGTGGTGGTCATGGGCGTGGGCTTCGTGGGCGCGGTGATGGCCGCGGTGGTGGCCGACAGCACCGACGCCCAGGGGCGGATCAACAAGCTGGTGATCGGCATGCAGCGGCCCAGCCCCCGCAGCTACTGGAAAATCCCCCTGCTGAACCGGGGCTACTCCCCGGTGAAGGCCGACGACCCCGAGGTGGACGAGCTGATCGCCCGCTGCGTGAACGACAAGAAGACCCTGACCGCCAGCTTCTCCTACGAGGCCCTGACCCACGCCGACGTGGTGGTGGTGGACGTGCAGTGCGACTACTCCAAGGCCGCCCTGGCCGACGTCTGCCAGGGCACGGTGGAGATGCGCGCCCTGGAGGAGAGCCTCAAGGTCATCGCCGAGAAGATCCCGGCCTCCTGCCTGGTGCTGATCGAGACCACCGTGCCCCCGGGCACCACCGAGTACGTGGCCTACCCCATCATGAAGAAGGCCTTCCAGGCCCGGGGCATCGCCGAGGAGCCCCTCCTGGCCCACAGCTACGAGCGGGTGATGCCGGGCAAGGAGTACGTCAAGAGCATCCGCGACTTCTGGCGGGTCTGCGCCGGGGTCAACCCCAAGAGCCGCGAGCTGGTGGTGGATTTCCTCTCCGAGGTGCTCAACGTCAAGGACTTCCCGCTCACGGTCATGGACCGGCCCATCGAGAGCGAGACCTGCAAGATCGTGGAGAACAGCTACCGCGCCACCCTGCTGGCCTTCCTGGACGAGTGGTCGCTGTTCGCCGAGCGCAACGGGGTGGATATCGTCAAGGTCATCAAGGCCATCAAGGCCCGGCCCACCCACAGCAACATCATGTTCCCCGGCCCGGGCATCGGCGGCTATTGCCTGCCCAAGGACGGCGGCCTGGGGGTCTGGTCCTATCACCACCTGATGGGCTTCCAGGAGCCCCTGTTCAAGCTGACCCCCATGGCCATCGACATCAACGACAACCGCTCCCTGCACGCGGCCGAGCTGGTGCGCGACGGCCTGCGCAACATGGGTCGCATCGTGGCCGCCAGCGACATCGTGGTGCTGGGCGCGGCCTACCGCGAGGACGTGGGCGACACCCGCTACTCCGGCAGCGAGCTGGTGGTGCGCAAGCTGGCCGAGATGGGGGCCATGGTCCGGGTCCACGACCCCTACGTGCTGCGCTGGTGGGAGCTGGAGAAGCAGGAGAGCTATCCCGCGCCGGGCCACAGCCGGGGCCGCTTCTTCCGCAACCAGGACGACCTGACCAAGCTGCGGGTGAGCCAGGACCTGGCCGAGAGCCTGAAGGGCGCCGACGCGGTGGTGCTCTGCGTGCGCCACGGCGAATACCTGGACCTGGACCCGGATTGGGTGGTGGCCCAGGCCGGCGGGCCCCTGGCGGTGGTGGATTGCTTCGCCATCCTGGACGACGCCCGCATCCGGCGCTACTTCGAATTGGGCTGCGAGGTCAAGGGCATGGGCCGCGGCCACGTCAAGCGCATCAAGGACGAGGTGCGCGCGGCCAAATGACCCCCGGGGCCCCGCGACGGGGTCCGGAAAGGCGCAAAGGCCAGGCCATGCCAGCCTGGGTGGGCATCGACCTGGGCGGAACCAACGCCCGACTCGCGCTGGTCCACCAGGGCCAGGTGGTCGAGGACCTGCGTTTCGCCACCGAGGCCGGGCGCGGCCCGGACGACTTGGTGGAGCGCCTGGCCGCCGGAGTGGCCGGGTTGGGCCAGGCGGCCTCGGCCCAGGGCCTGAGCCTGGGCGGGGTGGGGGTCGCCAGCCCCGGGGTGCTGGATCGCGCCCGGGGCCTGATCCTGGCCTCGCCCAACCTGCCGGCCATGGTGGGCTATCCCCTGGCCCAGCGCCTAAAGGCGGCCTGCGGCGCGCCGGTGGCCCTGGAGAACGACGCCAATCTCTACGCCCTGGGCGAGCACCGCTTTGGCGCCGGCCAGGGGGTGGACGACCTGATCTGCTTCACCCTGGGCACCGGGGTGGGCGGGGGCCTGATCGTCGGCGGACGCCTGGTGGTGGGTCCCCTGGGCTGTGGCGGGGAGATCGGCCACACCCTGGTGGAGCCCGGAGGCCGGAAATGCGGCTGCCAGGCCCGGGGCTGCCTGGAGGCCTACGCCTCGGCCACCGGCCTGGTTCACGCCCTGAACGAGGCCCTGGCCGCCGGACGCCCCACCCGGCTGGCGCCCGGCGATGGGGTCAAGGCCATGGACCTGGCCGCCCAGGCCGGCGACGCCCTGGCCCGGGAGCTTTTCCAGCAGGCCGGCCGCATGCTGGGCCTGGCCCTGGCCAACCTGGTGGCCCTGACCGGCCTGGAGCTGGCCATCATCGGCGGCGGGGTGGCCAAGGGCTGGGGACTGATGGAACCGGGCTGCCGGGCGGGATTGGCCGACCGGCTGCGCATCGTGGAACCAGGCCAGGTGCGGATTGTCACCGCGGCCCTGGGCGAGCGGGCCCCGCTGTTGGGCGCGGCCGCCTTCGCCCAGACAACCCTAGGCAATTAGCCGGCGCGACCCGCTGGCGAAGGACCGGAGCATGGCCAAGATCGATCGCAAGAAGCTGCTCAAGGAGCCCGACGAGTTCCTCACCATCTCCGACCGCGCGGTGCGCTGGGCCAAGACCCACACCCGGGTGCTGATCATCAGCGTCTCCTCCCTGTTGGCCGCCATGCTGTTGGTGGTGGGCATCCAGACCTACCTCAACTATCGCCAGGCCCAGGGCGCCCAGGCCTTTGCCCAGGCCTTCGCCTACTACAACGACACCGTCAGCGGCCAGGCCGAACCGGCCCAGGCCGCCGCCGCGGCCAGGGAGCTGGCCCAGGTGGTGGAGAAATACGGCGCCACCGAGGCCGGCCAGCAGGCCGCCCTGGCCCTGGGCGAGGTCCACCTGCGCCAGGGTCGGTACGCCGAGGCCGAGTCGGTCCTGCGCGACCTGAGTGACGAGCCCGGCCTGCCCGCCGAGCTGGCCCCCCTGATCTGGCGCGATCTGGGCCAGGCCCTGGAGGGCCAGAAGAAGTACGCCGAGGCGGCCGAGGCCTATCAGGGCGCGGTCAAGATGGCCGGCCCCAGCCTGGCCGGCCTGTTCAAGCTGGACCAGGCCCGGGCCCTGGCCGCCGCCGGCAAGGCCAACCAGGCCCAGGAGGTCTACCTGGCCCTGGCCGGCCAGGAGCAGGACCTCACCGTCAACCAGCTCGCCCGCCAGCGCCTGGTGGCCCTGGGCGTGGCCCCCGAGAGCCTGCCCGCCCCGGCCGTGGCGCAGTAAGAGCAAGCGTGGGGGAACCCTTTTTCGTGCCGAAAAAGGGTTCCCCCACACCCCCTCCTAAAAAGGCGAGGGGCTGACCATCAGGGTCGAGCCGCGCCTATTGTTTTAATTCCCGCGCCAGACGATCCGCGCAGAAGTTGGTGGCCTCGGCCAGGCTGGGGTGCAGGTAGGGGATGTCGGCGATGTCCCGGGGCCGCCCGCCCAGCTTCATGGCCACCGCCACGTCATGGATCATCTCCGCCGCGTTGGGCGCGATCAGCTCCGCCCCCACGATCAGCCCGGTGTCACGGTCGGCCCGCATGGTCATGAAGCCGCGCAGGGGCTGGGGATAGGTGCGGGCCACGCCCATCTCGCCCAAAACCTGGGTGGCCTCGGCAAAGCGAAGCCCGGCGTGGTGGGCCTGGCCGTGGTTGAGCCCCACCCGGGCGAACTGGGGATCGGTGTAGACCGCCCGGGGCAAGACCCGATCGTCGATGGCCCGGGCCTCGGCCCGGCTGGCGTTGTGGCCGGCGATCTCGCCCTGCACGACGGCCAGGTTCACCACCATCGGCCCGCCGGTCACGTCCCCGGCCGCGAAGATGTGGGGCTGGCTGGTGCGCATGAACCGGTCCACCGCCACCGCCCCGCCCTTGAGCGCCACCTCCGCCGCCGCGAGATTCAGGCCCTCCAGGTTGGGCCGCCGGCCCAGGGCCGCCAGGATGGCCTCGGCCTCCAGCGTGGCCGCTTGGTCGTGGTGCAGGAAGCGCAGCCGCCAGCCGCCGCCGGCCGGCTCCACCGCCTGGAGCTGGGTGTCGGTGAAAATCTTGATCCCATCGTCCGCCAGGGCCGCCTGCATCACCTGGCCCACGGCCTGGTCCTCGTTGCTCAGCAGTTGGCCGCTGCGCTGCACCAGGCTCACCGCCACCCCCATGCGCGCCGCGAACTGGGCCAGCTCCAGGGCGATGGCCCCGCCGCCCAGCACGATCAGCGAGGCCGGCAGGGCCTCCAGCTCCATGAAGCTCTCGGCCACCAGGGGGCCGGCCGCGTCCAGGCCCTCCAGGGCCGGCGAGACCTCCCGGCTGCCGGTGGCGATGACAATGCGGTCGGCCGTGATCCGCTGGCCGGCCACCTCCAGGGTGTGGGGGTCCAGGAACCCCGCCCGCCCCGAGATCAGCTCCAGGCCCTGGGCCAGCTTGGCCTGCACCGCCTGGACCCGGTTGCCGGCCAGGAACTCCACCACCTGGCGCTTGTGGCCCAAGACCCCGGGATAAGCCGTGCGACCGTCAGCCTTTTGCTCGCGGACCAGGGCCGCGTGGTGCAGCAGGGTCTTGCTGGGCATGCAGCCGGCCAGGATGCACAGGCCGCCCAGGCGGCCGGCCTCGGCCATGGCCACCCGCGCGCCGCTCTTGAGCGCGGTGGTGGCGGCGGTGAAGCCGCCGCTGCCGCCCCCGCCGATGATGAACACGTCGTAGTCGAAACCGCTCACCCTTGTCCGCCCTCCTGGTCGCGCAGCACCCGCTTGGCCCGCTTGCGGGCCAATTCGCGCAGGTCCGCCACCTGGTCCTTCTCGTCCATGATCTCCGAGCCCACCAGGGTCTCCAGCACGTCCTCCATGGTCAGCAGGCCCATGATCCCGCCGTATTCATCCACCACCAGGCAGAGGTGCTCGCGGTGGCGCAGGAAGGCGTTCAGCAGGTCCAGGGCGTTGGCCGAGGGCGGCACGAAACGCACCCGCTTGGCCACCTTCAACAGGCGCTCGTCCTTCTGGCGTCCATCCCGGGCCAGGATCTCGCTCTTCATCACGTAGCCCACCACCTCGTCCGGGTTGCCCACGTAGACCGGCACCCGCGAGAAGGGCCACTTGCGGGCCTCGTCCGCCACCTGGCTCAGGCGCAGGCTGCCGTCCACGCAAAACATCACCGTGCGGGGGGTCATGATCTCCCCGGCCTTGACCTCCTCCAGGGCGATGATGTTCTGGATCAGGTCGTGCTCCAGCTTGCTGATCTCGCCCCCCCGCGCGCCCAGGCGGGCCGCGGCCAGGATTTCGTCTTCGCTCACCTTGGTGGCGGAGGCGTTCCCCCCGGAAAAGGCGCGCGTCAGTAGGTGCACCGCCCAGACCACGGGAGCCAGGATGATGATCATGGCCTTCAGGGGGCTCACCGTCCAGGGCCACAGGGCGCGCCAATACGTGGTGCCCAGGGTCTTGGGCAGGATCTCGGTGAAGACCAGGGTGGAAAAAGTGAACAGGGCCGAAAAGATGACCAGGGAGTCGGCCCCCCAAATGTCGCCTGCCGCCCAGCCGGCCACCGAGGCCCCGCCGGTGTGGGCCAGGGTGTTGAGGATGAGGATGGAGGAAAGCGGCCGCTCCATGCGATTCTTGAAATCCCGCATCTGCCGGGCCTGGGTCGAGCCCCGCTCCAGGGCCGCCTCCAGGGAGATGGCGCGGGTGGAGAACAGCACCGCCTCCAGCAGGGAGCAGATGAACGACACTCCCTGGGAGACCGCCACCGAGATCACGAACAGGAACATTGCTCCCTCCGCCGCAGATGAACCGGCCGCCTGACAACCCGGCCCGACCTCATTTCTGACTGCCATTGAGGATACCATGTCTGGGGCCGACGTGTTGCGCAGCCTGGCCCTCGACACCGGGCGGAAAAAGCGCCCCGGACGGCCGCTGGGCCATCCGGGGCGTGGTCAGGTTGGGCGGCGGGGCGGGTCGGATCAGGCCCCGCGCATCATCTGCGGCAGCCAGGTGATCAGTTCGGGCCAGGCGATGAACAGGGCCGTGGCCAGGACCAGGGCCCAAAGGAAGGGCAGCGAACCCCGGAAAATCTCCTCCAGGGGGGTGCGCAGGTCCACGCCGTGGACCACGTAGGCGTTGATCCCCACCGGTGGAGTGATGACCCCCATCTGGGTGACCAGCACGATGATCACCCCGAACCAGACGGGGTCGTAGCCCAGGCCCATCACCACCGGGTGGAAGATGGGGATGGTGAGCATGATGAGCGCCAGGGCGTCGATGAAGCAGCCGCCCAGCAGGTAGATGGCCACGATCAGGCCCATCACCGCCCAGCCCGGCCAGGCCAGGCCCTGCACCCAGGCCGCGGCGGCCATGGGGATGCCGGTCACGGCCAGGAAATGCCCGAAAATCACCGCGCCGGCCACCAGCATCAGGACCATGCAGGAGGTGCGCAGGGACTCCACCAGGGACTTGAGCAGCTTGGACCAGGGCAACAGCCGCCGCAGCCAGGCGGTGACCAGCATCCCGGCCGCGCCCACCCCGCCGGCCTCGGTGGGGGTGAACAGACCGGTGAACAGCCCGCCCATCACCAGGCCGAAGACCGCCAGGGTCTCGGAGAGATTGCCCAGGCTTTTCAGGCGGATATGCCAGTCACTGCGCTCCCCGGCCGGACCCAGCTTGGGATTGCGCCGGCAGACCAGGGCCACGGTGAGCACGAACATCAGGCTGACGATGACCGAGGGCACCAGGGCCGCCACGAACAGCGCGCCGATGGACTGCTCGGTGAGGATGCCATAGACCAGCAGCACCACCGAAGGCGGCACCAGCATCCCCAGGCCGCCGGCGCTGGCCACCACGCCGGTGGCCAGGCGGGGGTGATAGCCATAGCGGCGCATCTCGGGCAGGCCCACGGTGGCCATGGTGGCGGCCGTGGCCGGGGAGCTGCCGCAGACCGCGCCAAAGGCGGCGCAGGCCGCCACGGTGGCCATGGCCAGACCGCCCTGGATATGGCCCAGGAATCGATAGGCGGTGTCGTAGAGCCGGCGGCTGATGCCGGCGTTGAAGGCGATCTGCCCCATGAGGATGAACAGGGGCACGATGGTCAGGCCATAGGAGGAGAAAACGCCGTAGTAGTCGCGGGCCAGGAGCTTCAGGGCCGGCTCCAGGCCGCGCACCAGGGCGAAGCCGCAGAATCCCACCATGGCCATGACATAGGCGATGGGCGCGCGGGAGAAGAACATGGCCACCAGGACCAGCACCCCCAGCAGCCCGATCAGGACCGGACTCATCAGCGCACCGCCCTTCTGACCGCGGCCGAGAGGTCGGCGGCCAGGGTGAAGGCCAGGCCGGCGAAGGCCAGGGCGATCAGCCGCAGGATGAAGTGCAGC
The DNA here is from genome assembly GCA_937908275.1 of uncultured Desulfarculaceae bacterium. Lineage (GTDB taxonomy): Bacteria > Desulfobacterota > Desulfarculia > Desulfarculales > Desulfarculaceae > JACRDC01. Next base: position 11,783 of record CALERA010000224.1, read on the forward strand.
GGCATCCCCAGGCTCATGCTCAGCTCGCCGTTGTCCTGCAGCTGGCCGGCGTAGAGCCAGGACTGCCAGGCCACCACCGCGAAGAAGACCAGGCAGGCCAGATGGCCGGCCCCGTCCACCAGGGCCGCCAGCCACTCGGGCAGGCGGCGCACCAGCATGTCCAGCGAGACATGGCCGCGCTCGCGCTGGGTCACCGGCAGACTCAGGCCCAGCATCAGGGTGGCCAGCAGCGACACCCCTTCCACCAGGCCCCAGAGGGGCTGGTCGATGGCCCGACAGACCACGTCCACGCAGGTGACCAGCATCATGGCCGCCAGGGCGGCCGCGCCCAAATACTTGAACGCGGCCACCATGGCGTCTATCGCTTTTTCCAGGGCTGACATGCGCCCATACCCCCTAGCGCCCGGCCTCGACCAGGGCCTTCTTGGCCGCCGCCACGATGCCGGCGCCGTCCAGGCCGCGACCCTTGACCCGGGTCACGTACTCGTCCAGCACCGGCTGGGCGGCCTTGCGCCAAGCCTCGGTCTCCTGGGGGCTGGGGGTCAGCACCTCGCGCCCGCCCTGGGCCAGGAAGAACTCCAGGCCCTTGACGTCGGCCTCGTCCCAGGCCTTGCCGTGGCGATCGGCCCACTCCAGGTTGACCTTGGCGATGATCTGGCGCACGTCGGCCGGCAGGGACTGCCAGCGGTCCTGATTCATGACCAGGAAGAAGCAGGTGGTGTAGCCCACGCTGCTCAGGTCAGTGGCGTAGTTGACCACCTCGCCCAGCTTCCAGCCCAGGTTGGACTCCCGGGGGTAGATGGAGCCGTCCACCACGCCCTTTTCCAGGGCCTGGTAGGCCTCGGGCATGGCCAGGGCCACCGGCACCCCGCCCAGGGCCTTGACCAGGTTGGCGCTGGTGCCGGTGGCGCGGATCTTGAGCCCGGCCAGGTCCTCCAGGGCCTTGACCGGCTTCTTGCGGGTGTGCAGCCGGCCCGGGCCATGGGCGTGCAGGTACATCACCTGCACCTGCTTCAACTCGGCCGGCTTGAGCTCGGCGGCCAGGCGGTTGGCCACCTTGGTGGCCGCCACGCCATTGGCGTAGCCCAGGGGCAGGTCCACCGCCTCCATCACCGGGAAGCGGCCCCGGGTGTAGGCGAAGCAGCTCATGCCCAGATCGGCCATGCCGTTGACCACGCCGTCAAAGGTTTGCTCGGCCTTGAGCAGGGTGGAGCCGGGCAGGTACTGGAAGGTCACCCGGCCGTTGGTCTGGCGGGTGATCTCGTCACACCAGGCCTGGGCCAGGAGCGAGTGGGCGTGGCTGGGGGGGAAGAAATTGCTGTAGGTCAGATTGATGGCTTCGGCGGCCTGGGCCGGGGCGGGCAGACCGGCGCTCAGTGGCGCGGCCAGGCAGAGGCACAGCAGGGCGAGTCGGGTCAACATGATCAACCTCCACGGGAGCGTGAGAACGAGGTGGCGCGGCGCCGGGCCGGGAAAAGGCCCCATCGCAGACGTTATTCAGCGCCTTTGGTTGCGCGGGAAGGATTCGTATTCTACGGGGTGAAAAAGATTATCGGCCCGAGGGCCGATAATAATAGGCGTAATAATAGGCGCGCGCCGCGTTACCGTTCGTCCGGCTGGATTTTGCAGCGGCGATGGTCACGACAGCGTTGCTCCAAGGTGCGGATCAGGGCTGGATCAGGGTTGCGCGCGGGGCTGGTCGGCCGCCACGCTGGCCCTTTGTAGCCGTATCGCAGCCAGGAGTCAAGCCAAATGCGCACGCCGGGCCTCGGCCTTGAAAAAAGTGTAGCAGAAGGTGCCGCCGGGCCCGGCCGTGCCCAGAAGGTCGGTCACGCCCTTTTCCCATTCCTCGGGGTTCAGGTAGCCCGCCGTCAGGGCCTGCTCGCGCACCCCCTGGACCATGGGCACGATGGTGCGGCGCACGAAGCCCTCCACCTGGCGGGGACGGCTGGCGTCGGCATAGACCATGCGCGGCGAAACCCGGACCTGGTCCAGGCCGGCCGCCACCAGCAGGGGATAGAGCCGGCGGCCGATCAGGCTGTCGCCGCCCAGGCCGGCCTGGCTGTCGACCAGGCATTGCCAGGCCCGGCGAGCCAGGTCGGTCTCGGGGTGAAAGTAGCAGGAGCCGTGATCGCCCTCGATCACGGTCAGGCTGCCGCCGGGCTTGAGCACCCGTTTCAGCTCGCGCAGCACCGCCACCGGGTCGGTCAGGTGCTCCAGCACGAAGCACAGGAAAACATGGTCGAATTCGGCCTCGGCAAAAGGCAGGCCGTAGAGGTCGCCCTGGCGGAACTCCACCCGGGTCATGCCCCGGGCCTGGGCCGCTGCCCGGGCCTGGGCCAACGAATCGGGCGAGATGTCCAGGCAGGTGAAATCGGTCTCCGGGCTGTTGGCGTAGAGGAACCCGGTCTGGGCCCCCACCCCGCAGCCAGCCTCCAAGACCTTGGCCCCGGGCGGATAGACGGTGTCGTAATGCAGCAGCTCGGCCAGGATGTCGGCCTGGTCGCCCAGGCGCTGGGCCTCGCGTTCGGAATAGCCGTGGACGTAGGCGTCGGCCATGAATCAATCCCCTCCCCGCGCCGGGCAATGGCGCTGGCCAAAACCTAAGCACCAGGGAGGGGCGGGGCAAGGGGCGCGGCCGCGAAAAAGCGGCCTCAGCAGATCCGGGGCAGGGGCTCGCCGGAGAGCATGTCCAGGATGCGGCCGCCGCCCACGGCGGTCTTGAGCCAGACCCGGCCCCGGGGGGACTCCAGCACCCGGCCGATGACCGCCGCGCCCGCGCCCAGGGGATGGGCCCGGAGCGCGCCGAGCGCCGCCTCGGCCTGCTCGCCGGCCACGATGCAGATCAGCTTGCCCTCGTTGGCCAGGTAGAGCGGGTCCAGGCCCAGGAGCTCGCAGACCCCGGCCACCACCGGGTTGATGGGGATGGCTCCCTCGCTCAACTCCAGGGCCACGCCGCTGGTCTGGGCGATCTCGTTCAGGGTGGTGGCCAGGCCGCCCCGGGTGGGGTCGCGCAGCACGTGGACCCGGTCGCAGACCGCCAGCAGGTCGGCCACCAGACCGTTCAGGGCCGCGGAATCGCTGCGCAAGGGCGCGTCCAACCCCAGACCCTGGCGCTGGGCCATGATCGTCACCCCGTGGTCACCCATGCTGCCCGAGACCAGCACCGCGTCCCCGGGCCGGGCCAGGTGGGCCCCCAGCTCCCGGCCCTCGGGCAACACCCCCACCCCGGTGGTGTTGATGAACAGCTTGTCGGCCTGGCCCCGGCCCACCACCTTGGTGTCCCCGGCGATGATGGCCACTCCGGCCGCCCGGGCCGCCGCCGCCATGCTGGCCACGATGCGCTCCAGCAGCGCCAGGGAGAGGCCCTCCTCCAGCACGAAGCCGGCGGTGAGCCACAGGGGGGTAGCCCCGCGCATGGCCACGTCGTTGACCGTGCCGTGCACCGCCAGGGAGCCGATGTCCCCGCCCGGGAACTCGATGGGGTCCACCACGAAGCTGTCGGTGCTGATGGCCAGCCGCCCGGGCGGCGGGGTCAGGACGGCGGCGTCGTCCATGGTGTCCAGGACCGGATTGGCCAGGTGGCGGGCGAAGACCCGGGCCACCAGCTCGTGGCTGGCCCGGCCGCCGGCCCCATGGTCCAGCAGGATGGTGTCGGAGGGCATGCGTGCTCCTGGGTGGTTGGGGGGCTGGGGCAGCTTAACCCCCGGGGCCGGGACCTGGCAAGCCTTCCGGCCTCAATCGCGCTGCCAGGCGGCGTGGAAATCCCCCGGCCGGTCCACCCGCTCGAAGCCGTGGTTGCCAAAGAGGTCGCGCTGGGCCTGGAGCAGGCGGGTGGGCAGGATCGTGGCGCGCAGGCTGTCCAGATAGGCCAGCGCGGCCGTGCAGACCGGCCCGGGCAGGCCCAGGCCGGCCAGGGCCTCGCTCACCGCCGCCAGGTCGGCCCGGCGCTGGCGGGCGATCGCGGCCGGCTCCGGGGACAGGAGCAGGTGCTCCAGGCCGGGATCGGCGACCAGGGCGGCGCGGATGGGAGCCAGCAGCCGGGCGCGGATGATGCAGCCCCCCCGCCAGATGGCGGCCACCCGGGCCAGGTCCAGGTCCCAGCCATAGGCGGCCGAGGCCGCGCGCAACAGGTCGAAGCCCTGGGCGTAGGCCAGCAGGGAGCCCAGGACCAGGGCGCTCTCCAGGCGCGGCAGCCAGGGCTCGGCCGGCAGGACGGCCGGCCGGGGGCCGCCCAGGATCGGCGCCAGCTCCCGGCGCAGCGCGGCGCGGCGCGAGAGCAGGCGGGCGGCCACGGCCTGGTCGATCAGGGTGGTGGGCGCGCCCAGGGCCAGGGCCTCCTGGCTGGTCCAGACCCCGGTGCCCTTCTGCCCGGCCCGGTCGCTGACCACCTCCAGGAGCGGCTGGCCGGTCAGCTCGTCCCTGGCCGCCAGCACCCGGGCGCTGATCTCCACCAGAAACCCCCCGGCCGGGCCATCGGCCCAGGCGGTGAAGGCCTGGGCCTGCGGCTCCCAGGCCAGGCCCAGGCCCCGGGTCATCAGGTCGTGGGCCTCGGCGATGAGCTGCATCAGGGCGTATTCGATGCCGTTGTGCACCATCTTGACGTAGTGCCCGGCCGGGGCCGGACCCAGCAACGCGGCGCAGGGCTCGCCCTCCACCTGGGCCGCGCTGGCCTCGAGCCAGGGCGCGATCCGTCGCCAGGCCGCGGCCTCGCCCCCGGCCATCAGGCTGGGGCCGTGGCGCGCGCCCTCCTCGCCCCCGCTGACCCCCAGGCCAATGAAGGCCAGCCCCCGGGCGGCCAGTTCGTCGTGGCGGCGTTGGCTGTCCTTGAAATGGCTGTTGCCGCCGTCGATGACCAGGTCGCCGGGCTCCAGGAGAGGGGCGAACTCGGCCAGGACCGCGTCCACCGCCGCGCCGGCCGGCACCATCAGGAGCAGGGTTCGGGGCGGGGCCAGCAAGGCCGCCAGCTCGGCCGGGGAAAAGGCCGGGCTCAGGTCCAGGCCGGCCGGGGCCTGGGCCAGGAATTGGCGGGTTTTCTCGGGGCTGCGGTTGAAGACCGCCAGGGCGCGGCCCTTTTCGGCCAGGTTCAGGGCCAGGTTGGCCCCCATGGCTCCCAGGCCGATCAGCCCGATCTCGCATCTGGCCTTGTCCATGGCCGGCCTCCCGGATGAGGGGATGGAACCAGGGCGCGGTGGGGCGGCCGCGCCGGTTGTCTCAGACCTCGCGGCGGTACTTGTACCAGGCCGCGCAGGTGCCCTCCATGGAGACCATGCAGGGACCCACCGGCTCGGAGGGGTTGCAGACGGCGGCGAAAAGCTTGCACTGGGGCGGCTTGATCAGCCCGCGCAGGACGTCCCCGCAGCGGCAGCCGGGATGATCCTTGGCCGGCGGCACCTCCAGGTCGAAGCGCTGGCGGGCGTCGGAGGCTGCGAACTCCCCGGCCGGGTCCAGGCCGCTCTGGGGGATCAGGCCCAGGCCGCGCCAGGGGGCGTCCACCGGGGCGAAGACCTGGTCCATCAGCTCCCGGGCCTGGGGATTGCCGGCGGCGCTCACCGCCCGGCCGTATTGGATCTCCACCCCGGGCCGGCCCTCCTCCACCTGGTTGACCAGCATCAGGATCGAGGCCATGACATCGGCCGGCTCGAAGCCGCTGACCACGCAGGCCAGGCCATGGTCCCGGGCCACGGCCTGGTAGGCCCCGGTGCCGATGATGGTGGTGACGTGGCCGGGGCAGAGGAAGCCGGCCAGGCCCAGGACCGGGCCGCTCAACAGCGCGGCCAGGGCCGGGGGCAGCAGCTTGTGGGCGGCCAGGACGCTGAAGTTTTTCAAGCCCTTGCGTTGGGCCATCAGCAGGGAGGCGGCCACGGTGGGGGCGGTGGTCTCGAAACCGATGCCCAGGAAGACCACCTGGCGGCCGGGGTCGGCCAGGGCCAGGCCGATGGCGTCCAGGGGCGAGTAGACCACCTCCACCCTGGCCCCGGCGGCCCGCTCCCGGGCCAGGGAGCTGTGGCTGCCCGGCACCCGGATCAGGTCGCCGAAGGTGGCCAGCGTGACCCCCGGGGTGCGGGCCAGCTTCACCGCCCGGTCGATCTCCTCGGTGGCGGTGACGCAGACCGGGCAGCCCGGCCCGCTGACCAGCTCCACCGTGGACGGCAGGAGCGCGGTCAGGCCATGGCGGGCGATGGCCATGGTGTGGGTGCCGCACAGCTCCATGAAGCGCACCGGCTGGGTGGATTTTTGGGCGATGGCCGCCGCCAGGCGACCCACCAGCTCCGGGTCCCGGAATTCCTCCACGTATTTCACGCCGTCTCGCCTTCCTGGGCCGGTCCCAACACCGTGCGGCCGGACCCGGCCAGACCCCGGGCCCAGAGGTTGGCCGCGGCCACGGCCTGGCCCAGGGAGAGCCCGCCGTCGCCGGTGGGCACCAGGGCCGGAGAGTGATCGACCAGGCCGTGCCAGCGCAACAACGCCGGCAGGCTGCCTAGCAGGGTGGCGTTCATGAAACAGCCGCCGCCCAGGCAAACGTCCTTGATGCCAGTGGAATCGGCCCCGTCCCGCGCCCACTGGCCCAGGCCCTCCAACAGACCCTGATGGAAGCGGGCCGAGATCACCCCCGGGTCCACCTCCCGCAGGCTGTCCTCCACCACCCGGCGCACCGCCGGCCGCCAGTCCAGCTCCAGCAGGCCGCCCTCGCGCGAGATCCGGAAATGATAGGCCCCATGATCGCCGGGCGAGAGGCGCTGCTCCAGCTCCACCGCGGCCTGACCCTCGTAGGCCACCTCGTAGCGCAGACCGCAAACCGCCGCCACGCCATCGAAAAGCCGGCCCAGGCTGGAGGCGGCCGGGGTGTTGAAGCCCTCTTGGATCATGTTCTCGATCAGGGGCAGGTGCTGGCCGTGGCGCTCCACCAGGTCCAGGCCCAGGCGGGCGGCGTCCTCGCCAAAGGCGTCGATCAACAGCGCCAGGCCCACCCGCCAGGGCTGGCGCACCGCCTGGTCCCCGCCCGGCAGGCTCAAGGGGCGCATGCGCCCCAAACGCTGCCAGGCGTGGGCCTGGGCCAGGAGCAGCTCCCCGCCCCAGACCGTCTGGTCCGGGCCGTGGCCGGTGCCGTCCAGGGCCAGGGCCAGCACCGGCTCGCGCAGGCCGTGCTCGGCCATCACCGCCACCGCGTGGGCGTGGTGGTGCTGGACCATCACCACCGGCAGGTCCTGGTCCAGGGCCCAGCGGGTGGAGAGATAGTCCGGATGCTGGTCGCAGGCGATGAGCGCCGGCTGGGCCTCCAGGATGCGGCCCAGGTGCCCGGTGGTCAGCTCGAAAAACTCCAGGGTTTCCAGGTTTTCCAGGTCGCCCACGTGCTGGCTCAGGAAGGCCTCGCGCCCGCGCAGCAGGCAGACGGTGTTCTTGAGCAGGCCGCCCACGGCCAGGATCGGCGGCGCGCCGGGCGGCACCACCCCGGGCTTGAGCAGCAGGGGGGCCGGGGCGAAGCCCCGGGAGCGGCGCACCAGGCGCAGGCGGCCATCCACCGCCCGCACCACCGAGTCGTCGCCGCGCAGGTAGATCTCCCGGTCGTGGAGCAGGAACAGGTCGGCGATGGCCCCACGCTCGGCTTTTTGGCCGATGCGGCAGACCGCCTCGTCGTTGTCCAGGCAGATGGGCTCATCGCTGACATTGCCCGAGGTCATCACCAGGGCCGCGAAGCCCTGGTCCATCAGCAGGTGGTGCAGGGGGGTGTAGGGCAGCATCAGGCCCAGCAGGCGGTTGTTGGGGTTCACCGCCGGAGCCACCCCGGCGTCGGCGCGCATGGGGGCCAGCACGATGGGCCGCTCGCGGCTGACCAGGGCCGCCTCGGTCTCCGGGTCCAACTCGGCCAGGCGGCGGGCGGCGGCCAGGTCCGGCACCATCAGGGCCAGGGGCTTTTCCTCGCGGTGCTTGCGCGCCCGCAGGCGGGCCACGGCCTCGGGGTTGAAGGGGTCCACCGCCAGGTGGAAGCCGCCCAGGCCCTTGATGGCCACGATCCGGCCCTGGCGCAGGGCCTGGGCCACGGCCTCCAGGGAGTCGGCCTCGGGCAGCTCCTGGCCCTGGGCGTCGGCCAGCCACAGCCGGGGGCCGCAGTTCGGGCAGGCATTGGGCTGGGCGTGGAAGCGCCGGTTGGTGGGATCGTCGTATTCGGCCTGGCATTCCGGACACATGGCAAATGGGGCCATGGTGGTCTGGGGCCGGTCGTAGGGCAGGTCCTTGATGATGGTGTAGCGCGGGCCGCAGTTGGTGCAGTTGATGAATGGATAGCCGTGACGCCGGTTGGCCGGGTCGCGCATCTCGCGCAGGCAGTCTTCGCAGACCGCCACGTCCGGGCTGATCAGGGCGCTGCGCTGGCCGGCCTGGGAGGCGGCGATGATGAAGCCGGTCTCGCCCGCCACCGGCGGCTCCTGGCTGCGCACCAGCTCGGTGACGCGGGCCAGGGGCGGGGCCTGGCGGCTCAGGCGGTGGAAGAACTCCTCCACCGCCGGGGGCGGCCCCTGCACCGCCAAATCCACCCCGGCGGCGGTGTTGGCCACGAAGCCGCTGAGGCCCAGCTCAAGGGCCAAGTTGTAGACAAACGGCCGGAATCCCACCCCTTGCACCACGCCGGAAACCTGGGCCCGTTGGCGCGAAAGGGGCGGGTCGTCCTCGGGGGGGTGCTTGCTCAGACCTTCGCCCACTGCTCCAGCCATTCCGTCCAGGCGTCCAGGCCCTCACCGGTGCGGCAGGAAAGGTCGAAAATCCGCTGTTGGGGATTGAGCCGCAGGCAGTCGGCGTGGATGCGCTCCAGGCTGCAATCGATGTAGGGCAGCAGGTCGATCTTGTTGACCACCACCACCCCGGCTTCCTTGAATAGTTGCGGGTACTTGCTGGGCTTGTCGTCGCCCTCGGCCACCGAGAGCACCGCCAGCTTCAGGTCCTCGCCCAGGTCGAACTCCACCGGGCAGACCAGGTTGCCCACGTTCTCGATGATCAAGAGGTCCAGGCTGTCGAGGTCAAAGGCCCCGGCGGCCTGGGCCACCATGGCCCCGTCCAGGTGGCAGCCGCCCCGGGTCTCGATCTGCACCGCGCGCACCCCGCAGGCCGCCACCCGCCGGGCGTCGGCGTCGGTCTGCACGTCGCCCTCGATCACGGCCATGGCCAGCCGCCCCTGCAGGCGCTTGAGGGTCTGCTCCAGCAGGGAGGTCTTGCCCGAGCCCGGGCTGGAAATGAGGTTGAGGACCTTCACCCCGGCGGCGCGGAAGCGCTCGCGGTTGGCCTCGGCCAGGCGTTGGTTGGCGTCCAGGATGGGGCGGCTGACGTCGATCTCGGCCATGGCTGCCTACTCGCTTTCGCTATCGTCGCTCTCGATGAAGTCCACCAGGAGCTCCTGCCCCTGGTCCAGGCCGACCCGCAGACCGCCGCAGACCGGGCAGGCCGCGAAGGGATCGGATAATTCCACCCGCTGGCCGCAATCCGGACATTGCCCGGCCAGGGGCACCGGCAGCACCACCAAGGCGGCCTGGGCGGCCACGCCGCCTTCCTTGATCAGGTCGAAGCAGAAGCTCAAGGAGTCCGGCACCACGCTGCTGAAGGCCCCGACCTTGACCCCCACCCGGGTCACCTTGCGCACGCCATGGCGCTGGGCCTCCTCCAGGACGATGTTCAGGAGGGATTGGGCGATGGCCAGTTCGTGCACCGCTGTTGACCTTTTGGGGAAATTGTTTAGCTAAGTTGAAACACTAGCACGCCCATCGCCCTTGGTCAAGGAAGCCCCGCGCTTCCTTGGCGACCACCCCGGGCTCTGATATGATTTCCCCCATCCATCACCCGCCGCGCCGGCCGGACGGACCCCGGCCCGGGGGGTGAGCTATTGGCCGGCGCCCAACCGGCCGGGAGGCTTCCCGCCTTGCCTCGTCCGACTGACCAGATCCCGATTCCTCCGCCGGAAGAAAACGGGGAGGCCCAGGCTGGCCGCCGACCGGCCGCCAAGCCCGCCCGCCAGGCCCCGGCCAAGCGCAAGAAGCGCGGCTGGCTGGCCCGGTTGTTCATCTGGACCAGCGTCCTGGCCCTGGTGATGGCCATCCTGGGGGCCGGCGCGCTGCTGGGGGCCTGGATGTGGATCAGCCAGGACCTGCCCCGCATCGAGCGCCTGGCCGACTACCGCCCCCCGGCCGTGACCCAGGTCCTGGCCCATGACGGCCAGCTCATGGCCGAGTTCAGCCGCGAGCGGCGCTACGTGGTGCCCCTGAGCGAGGTCTCCAAGTGGGCGGTCTGGGCCTTTGTCTCGGCCGAGGACGGCGGCTTCTTCACCCATCCGGGCATCGACCTGCTGGGCATCTTCCGCGCCGCCCTGGTCAACCTCAAGGCCGGCCGGGTGGTGCAGGGCGGCAGCACCATCACCCAGCAGGTGGCCAAGACCCTCCTGCTCACCCCCCAGCGCACCATCATCCGCAAGGCCAAGGAGGCCATCCTGGCCTGGCGCATCGAGCGCTACCTGAACAAGGACGAGATCCTCTATCTCTACCTGAACCAGATCTACCTGGGCCACGGGGCCTATGGGGTGGAAGCGGCGGCCCAGACCTTTTTCGGCAAGCACGCCAGCGAGTTGGACATCGCCGAGAGCGCGCTGCTGGCCGGCCTGGTCCAGGCCCCCAACCGCTACAGCCCCATCCGCCATCCCAGCCGGGCCCGGGCCCGCCAGGTCTACGTGCTGGAGCGGATGCTGGCCGACGGGCGCATCACCGCCGCCCAGGCCGAGGCCGCCCACAAGCAGGCCCTGGACATCCGCATCCACGCCAAGCCCACCATCGCCGCGCCTTACTACGAGGAGGCGGTGCGCCAGTGGCTGGAGGAGCGCTTCGGCGCGCCGACCCTCTACGAGGGCGGGCTGACGGTGCAGACCGCCTGCGACCCGGGCCTGACCACGGCCGGCCAGGCGGCCATCGCCAAGGGCCTCAACGACCTCTCCCGCCGCCATGGCTACAAGGGCCCCCTGGGCCAGGCCAGCCCGGCCGAGCTCAAGGCTGCCCAGGAGCGGCCCCTGGGCCGCAGCGGGCTGGAGCCGGGCCAGGACATCCAGGGCGTGGTGGTCCAGGCCCAGCCCGGGGCCCTGACCGTGCGCCTGGGGGCCGAGCGCGGCCGCCTGGGGCTCAAGGAATTGCAGGAGTGGCGCTCGCAGCTGAAAAACGCCGGCGAGATGCTGCACCCCGGCGACCTGATCCTGGTGCGCACCCTGGCCTATGACGACAAGGCCCAGACCTGGGAGCTGGGTTTAAGCCAGGAGCCCGAGGCCCAGTCGGCCCTGCTGAGCATGGAGCTGCCCAGCGGGCGGGTGCGGGTGATGATCGGCGGCCGCGACTTCGGCCAGAGCCAATACAATCGCGCCCTGCAGGCCCACCGCCAGCCGGGCAGCGCCTTCAAGCCCTTCATCTTCGCCGCCGCCCTGGACCGTCCCGAGCACCCCTACACCCCGGCCACCATCATCCTGGACGCGCCGGTGGTCTTCGACGACCCCAGCCAGCCGGGCGGACTCTGGAAGCCCAAGAACTACGACGGCCACTTCACCGGCCCCACCACGGTGCGCGAGTCCCTGGAGCACAGCCGCAACGTGCCCACGGTCAAGCTGCTGGGCGACCTGGGGGTGGACTACACCATCGCCTACACCCGGCGCTTCGGCATCACCAGCGAGCTGGTGCCCAGCCTGAGATCGGAAGAGCACACGTCTGAACTCCAGTCACGGCTACATCTCGT
>CALERA010000225.1 GCA_937908275.1 uncultured Desulfarculaceae bacterium
AGTGGCGCAGCATGGCCTCGGTGACCTCGAAGTCGGCGATGACGCCGTCCTTCATCGGCCGGATGGCCACGATGTTGCCCGGGGTGCGCCCCAGCATCATCTTGGCCTCCTTGCCCACCGCCAGCACCCGGTTGCCATAGCGCGCGTCCTTGCGCACCGCCACCACGCTGGGTTCGCTGAGCACGATGCCCTTGCCCTTGACGTAGACCAGGGTGTTGGCCGTGCCAAGGTCGATGGCCATGTCATTGCTGAACAGACCGAGGATGGGATCCAGCAGCATCCCGGCTCCTTCATGCTTCCGCGAGCGGATTTTCAGGGTGAGCCAATATTGAGTAAGGTTGCGCCCCGGCGAGTTAGGCCGGGCCGTGGCCTCGCTCCTCCACTGGGCCGCCGCGCCGGCCGAGCCCCCGTCCCTGGTAGGCGATAAGTCACGGCCACCTGCGGCAAATCCCGCTGCACAGCCTACCAGACCCCAGGGGAAGGGGCAAGGGCTTCTTAAACCCCGCCCGGTGGGGGGGGCGGCCGGCCAACACCCTGCCCCATTTGACATAATCGGGCGTCTATGGTTAAATCCAGGCTTTACATCGCCGCCCGCTGTTGGCGTCGGCCGAGCCTGTGGCCGCGCCGCCCAGGGGTGTGCGCCAAAGGGCCGGGCGCGAGGGCCAAGCCCACGCGCGAACAAGGCAATCGACCCGAAAACGGCCCGGGATATCCAGGCACCAGGCAACGAGGATTAGTACCATGAAGCGGACCTTCCAGCCCAGCAATCTCAAGCGTAAACGCACTCACGGCTTTTTGGTGCGCAGCCGCTCCCATGGCGGTCGCGCGGTGCTGGCCCGCCGCCGGGCCAAGGGTCGCAAGCGGCTGGCCGTGTGAGGCCCGCCACGGGGGATGGCGGCGGCCGGGCAAGGCTTGAGCAGGGAGCGCCGGCTGCGCCAACGCGGCCAGTATCTGGCCCTGCAACGCGCCCGCCGCGTGAATCAGCGGCAGATCCTGTTTCTCTGGCGGCCCAACGGCCTGGAACTTTCCCGCCTGGGGCTCACCGTGAGCCGCCGGGTGGGCAACGCCGTGGTGCGCAACCGGATCAAGCGCCGGCTGCGCGAGATCTTTCGCCGGGCGGGCCAACTCCTGCCCCAGGGCATCGACCTGGTGGCGGTGGCCCGGCCCCCGGCCGCCCAGTTGCCCTTCGCCGAACTCAGCCGCCTGACTCACCAAGCCCTGGAGACGATCGCCCGGGAGCTGACCCGCAACTACAACCACCCCGCCTGAGCCCCGGCGTCCGCCTGGCCCGGGCCCTGGTGCGCGGCTATCAGCTCACCCTCGGTCCCTACCTGGGCGGCCAATGCCGCTTCCATCCCACCTGCTCCCAATACGCCCTGGACGCCCTGGCCCGCCACGGGCTCTGGCGCGGACTGGCCAAGACCCTGTTGCGCCTGGCCAAGTGTCATCCCTTCCACCCCGGTGGATACGACCCGGCCTAGGGCGCCCGCCCTCAGGGAGGAACCTTCCCATGGAAAACAAACGCCTTTTCCTCGCCCTGGCCATCAGCCTGGGCCTGATGTTGCTCTACACCAACTTCCTGGCCCCCAAGCAGCCGCCCCAGGCCCCGGCTCCCCAGCCGACGGCCCAGGCTCCCGCACCGGCTCCGGCCGCGCCCCCGGTGGCCGCCGCCCCCGGCGCTCCGGCCACTCCCGCCGCGCCCCTGGCCCAGCAGGCGGCCGACGTCAAGGTGGAGACCCCCCTGTTCACGGCCTGGATCAGCCAGCGCGGCGGCGCCCTGCGCAAGATGGTCCTCAAGCAATACACCAACAAGCCCCAGGGCCAGGGCGGCGAGTTCGAGCTGCTCTCCCTGCCGGCCAAGGACCCCTACACCCTGGGCCTGTCCCTGCCCGGCCTGGACCCGGACCTGGCCAAGCGCCTGTTCACCCCCAGCGCCGACCAACTCACGGTCAGCCCCGGCAGCCAGGGCGGCAGCCTCAGCTTCAGCACCCAGAGCGCCGGTCTTACAATTACCAAGACCTACCACTTCCGGCCCGACTCCTACGCCTTTGACCTCAAAGTCAGCCTGACCAACCAGACCGGCCAGGTGCTGGAGGTGACCCCGGAGCTGGTCCTGAGCCAGGAGCGCGACCTGCACCAGTCCAACACCTACGCCTTCACCGGCCTGCTGGCCTGGCGGGATCAGGGCCTGGTGGAAGAGGATCACAGCGCCCTGGAGAGCAAGAAGGTGGAGAGCGGGGCCATCGACTGGATGTGCCTGTCCATCCCCTACTTCTTCACCGCCGTGGCCCCGGAGGGCGACACCAGCGCCAAGCGCTCGGTGCGCGGCTGGGCCGACGAGACCGACAAGTCCCTGATGACCGCCACCCTGGTGGAGCCCCTGGCCCAGATCGCCCCCGGTCAGACCCGGGAGATGTCCTACCTGGCCTACTTCGGCCCCCGCGACCTGGACCTGCTGGAGCCCCTGGGCCACCACCTGGCCAAGGCGGTGGACTTCGGCTGGTTCGACATCATCGCCAAGCCGATGCTGGCGGCCATGAAGTTCCTCTCCGGCATGGTGCCCAACTACGGCGTGGTGATCATCATCATCACCATCCTGATCAAGATCCTGTTCTGGCCCCTGTCCCAGAAGAGCTACAAGTCCATGAAGCGCATGCAGGACCTGCAGCCCATGGTCATGAAGCTGCGCGAGAAGTATGGCGACGACAAGCAGCGCATGAACCAGGAGACCATGCAGCTCTACAAGACCTACAAGGTCAACCCCATGGGCGGCTGCCTGCCCATGTTGCTGCAAATCCCGGTATTCATTGCGTTTTATAAGGTGCTTGGCTCCTCGATCGAGCTGCGCCAGGCCCCCTTCATGCTCTGGATCAACGACCTGGCCGCCCCCGATCGCCTGCCTATCGGCTTCAACATCCCCTACGTGGGCGACGGCCTGCCGGTGCTGACCCTCTTGATGGGCGCCAGCATGTTCATCCAGCAGAAGCTGACCCCCACCACCGGCGACCCCACCCAGGCCAAGATGATGCTGTTGATGCCGGTGATCTTCACCTTCATGTTCATCAACTTCCCCTCCGGTCTGGTGCTCTACTGGCTGGTGAACAACGTGCTCAGCATCGGCCAGCAGATGCTGACCAACCGGGCCAAGGCCAAGGCGTAGTCGGCATGGGCGACTTCATCGAGTTCAGCGGAAAGACCACCGAGGAGGCCCTCTCCCGGGCCCAGGAGCACTTCAACGCACCCTTGAGCAGCCTGGAGTTCGAGGTCCTCACCCCGGGCTCCAGCGGGCTCTTCGGTCTGCTGGGGGCCAAGAAGGCCAAGATCAAGGCCCGGGTGCAGGCCGGGGCCTCCATCGAGGAGCAGATGGCCGAACTGGCGGCGGTGGTGAGCAACACCCGGCCCGCCCGGCCGGCCCCCGCCCCGCCGGAGCCGACCCCAGCCCCCGCGCCGGCGGCCGCCGCGCCAGCCAAGCCGGCTCCCAAGCCTGTCCCGGCCCCCGAGGCCCCTCCCCGAACGGAGGAGCCCCAACCCGCGCCCCCGGCCGCCGTCGAGGCCGCCCGCCCTGTCCCCGCCGCCCCGCCGCTGGCCCCGGCCGTCCTCCCGCCCGAGGCCGAGCCGGAGGAGCTGGACCTGGAGCCCGAGGCCGAATTGGAGCCTGGCGAAACCGCCGAACCGGGCGAGGACGACGAGGATGACGAGGATGGGGACCTGCGCCTGGAGCAGGACCCGGCCATCATCGAGCAGGCCCGCGAGGTGCTGGCCCGCCTGGTGGAGCCCCTGGACTCCAGCGCCCAGGTGGTGGCCCAGGGCGGCAGCCAGGGCATCGAGCTGGCGGTGCAGGGCCAGGAGGCGGGGATGCTCATCGGCCGGCGGGGCTCCACCCTGGAGGCCCTGCAATACCTGGTGGTGCGCATCGTCAGCCACCAGCACGGCCGGCCGGTGCGCATCGTGGTGGACGCCGGCGACTATCGCCGCCGCCGCCGCGAGGCCCTGGAGGAGACCGCCCGCCGCATGGCCCAGAAGGCCAAGAGCAGCGGCCGTTCGGTGGCCATGGGCCCCCTGGCCGCCCAGGAGCGCCGCCTGATCCACCTGGCCCTCAAGGCCGACCAGGAGGTGGTCACCCTGAGCCGGGGCCGGGGCGAGCTGAAGAAGGTCATCATCAGCCCCAAGGCCTAAGCCTCCCCCCAAATATCACGCCCGGCGCGGCCCCCTGGCCCCGCCGGGCGTTTTCGTTTGGCTCCCGGGTGGGATTTTCTGGGCGGCTAGGCCCGGGCCCCAGGGCTCACCCGCGCCGGCAGGTTGCTCCGGGACGGCTGGTTCGGCATCCTCCGCCCAGCGGCCGCGTCCTGGTCGGCGTAACCGCGCACCAGGACTTGCAGACCCCGCACATAGTCCAGGAGAGTCCGGGCCTGGTCGGCCATCTGCTGGGCGGCGGCGGCCGATTCCTCGGAGTTGGCCGCGTTCTGCTGGGTCACCCGGTCCATCTCGCCATTGGCCTGGCTGACCTGCTCGATGCCCAGCGCCTGCTCCCGGTTGGAGGCGGCCATCTCGCTGACCAGATTGGCCACCTTGGCGGCCGAATCCGCCACCTGGCCAAAGGACTGGTGGGTGGAGTCCACCAACTGGGCCCCCTGCCCCACCCGTTGCAGGGTCTGCTCGATCAATTCGGAGGTGTTCCTGGCTGCCTCGGCCGCGCGCATGGCCAGGTTGCGCACCTCGTCGGCCACCACCGCGAAACCGGCCCCGGCCTCGCCGGCCCGGGCCGCCTCCACGGCGGCGTTCAGGGCCAACAGGTTGGTCTGGAAGGCGATTTCGTCGATAGTCCGGATGATCTTGCCAGTGTCCTGGCTGGCCTGGAGGATCTGCTCCATGGCCCGGGTCAGTTCGGCCATGTTGGCGTTGGCCCCGCTCATGGCCTCCTGGGTCTGGCGCATCAACTCGTCCACCTTCTCGGCGTGGTCGGCATTGGCGTGGGTCATGGCCGACATCTCCTCCAGGGAGGAGCCGATCTGCTCCAGGGCCGCCGCCTGGCGGGAGGAGCCATCGGCCAGGTGGCTGCTGGCCGAGCTGACCTGGCTGGCGGCGGAGGCCACCTGTCCGGATCCCAGGCTCAGGCCCTCGATGACCCGGCGCAGGGAGGATGAAACCCGGTGGGAGAGCACCAGGCCCAGGCTCAGGGCCAGGAGGAAGCCACCCCCCATGCCGCCGATCACCAGGTAACGCGAGGTGGCGGCCTTGGTCTGGCCCTCCACCCGGTCGCGCTCGATCTGGGTCTGGACCATCTCCCGCAGCTTGATCAGGGGGGTCTCGGCCTCGCGGCGGGCCAGGCGGGCCTGATTGCCGGAGTAGGCCAGGGCCTCCTGGCGCTTGCCCGCGAAGATCAGGTCCAGGACCTTCTGGTGCTCGCGCTGCCAGCCCTGGCGGCCGGCCAGGAACTCCCTCCAGAGGCGGGCCTCCTCCGGGTTGTGCTCCAGGTCGCCATAGACCTTGGCCCCATCGTCGAGCTCGCCCCAGTGGCGGGCCAGGAACTGTTTCTGGTGCTCCAACTCCTTGGCGTCGGCCACGAACTCCGGAATCAGCAGGCTGCGCTCGGCGCGCTGGATGCCGATGGAGGCCTGGTTGATCTTTTCCAGGGCCATGGCCTCGGGCAGGCGCTGGCGCGTGACCTCGCGCAGGGCGTCGCTGACATGGTTTACACCCCAGATGCCCACCACCCCCACCAGGATCGCGATGGCGGCCAGGAAGGTGTTGGACCACAGCAACTTGGCTTTGAGACTCTGGTGCTTTTTACTGGGCGCGCTCATTGGTGCAGGCTCTCTCGCTTGTGATTCCCGGTTGTTGTCCCCCCAGGATCTACGCTTGTTAATTCCCCCTCTGTTCATGTTATCGGCGTCAGTAGGTCTGTCAAGCATCATCGTAAAATGCCACGTAATATCCATTTGCTGGCTCAAAATTTCAGCCTGGTTTGTCACAGGCTTCCGCCCCCCGGTCGCCCCTGTTTCACGTGAAACAAGTTTCCCCTCCCACCCTCGCCCCGGGACCAAGCCTGGCCCGGGCGGTATAATGCCCTCATGACCGCGCCACACCTCCAGGACCTCGGCCAGACCATCGCCGCCCCGGCCACCCCCGCCGGGCCGGGCGGGATCGCCATCCTGCGCGTGTCGGGCCCCCGGGCCTGGGCCGTGGGGCGGGCCTTGTTCCGCCCCCGCCAGCCCTGGCCCCCGGCCGGCCCCCAACCCTGGCGCTTTTATCTGGGCGACCTGGTCGCGCCGGACGGCGAGGTCCTGGACCAGGCCCTGGCCGTGTTTTTCCGCGCCCCCCGCTCCTACACCACCCAGGACCTGGTGGAGCTGCACTGCCACAGCGGCCCGGCGTTGTCGCGCCGGGTGCTGGAGGCGGCCCTGGCCCAGGGTTGTCGCCTGGCCCGGCCCGGGGAATTCACCCGGCGGGCCTTGTTGGGCGGACGCCTGGACCTGAGCCAGGCCGAGGCGGTGGCCGGCCTGATCGCGGCCCGCTCCCGGGGCGAGGCCCGCCTGGCCCTGGCCAACCTGGCCGGCGGCCTGGGCCAACGTCTGGCCCCCCTGCGCCAGGCCCTGGTCTCCGCCGCCGCCCGGGTGGAGGCGGCCATTGATTTTCCCGAGGACCTGGCTCCGGAAGACTCCCAGGGCCTGACTTCCCTGGCCGCCAACCTGGCCTCGGGGGTCCAACAACCCCTGGCCGAACTGATCCAACACAGCCTGGGTCGCCGGGTGTTCCGCGAAGGGGCCACGGTGGTCCTCTGCGGCCGGCCCAACGTGGGCAAATCCAGCCTGTTCAACGCCCTTCTGGGCCGGCAGCGGGCCCTGGTCAGCCGCCTGGCCGGCACCACCCGGGACATCCTGGAAGAAGCGCTGATCCTGGGGGGGGTGGCCGCCCGCCTGGTGGACACCGCCGGCCTGGGCCTGGGAGCGGAACCGGCAAATGGCCCGGCCGCCGAACTGGACGCCCTGGGCCGAGCCGCCGCCGGGCAGGCGGTGGAACAGGCGGACCTGCTCCTGGTGGTCCTGGACGGCAGCCAACCCCTGTTGGATTCCGATCGCCAGGTTCTTTTGGCCAGCGCCGGCCGCCCGCGCCTGATTGCGGTGAACAAGGCCGACCTGGGCGCGGCCTGGGAGCTGACCGCGTTGGGAAGCCTGGGCGAGGCCGAGGTGGTGCTGCGGGTCAGCGCCCGGGGCGGGGCGGGCCTGGAAGGCCTAGCCCAACGCCTGGGACAGGCCCTGACCGGGGGCCAGGCCGAGCCCCAGCCGGGGGAGGTCCTGGCCGGGACCCGGCAGGCGGCCGCCCTGGGTCGCTGTCTGGAGGCGGTGGAGCGGGCCGGGGAGCAACTCCGGGCCGGGGCCTGGGAGCTGGCCTCCCTGGATCTGGCCGAGGCCCTGGCCGCCCTGGGCGAGGTGGACGGTCAGGGAGCCCCGGACGAGGTGATCGAGGCGGTTTTCAGTCAATTCTGCGTGGGCAAGTGAGATGAGCGCCAGCCCCCCTGCCCTGCCCTGCCCGGTATTGCCCCCGGAATTGGCCGCGCCCCTGGATCTCCTGGCCGCCGAGCTGCTGCGCTGGAACCGGCGCATCAACCTCACCGGCTATCGCAGCCCGGAGGAGGTCCGGGTGGGGCTGTTCCTGGACGCCCTGGCCCTTCTGCCTCATCTGGTGGGGGACAGTCTGCTGGACATCGGCTCCGGGGCCGGCTTCCCGGGCCTGGTGCTGGCCCTGGCCCGGCCGGAACTGGCGGTGACCCTGCTGGAGCCCCGGGCCAAGCGGGTCAGCTTCCAGAAGCAGGCCATCCGCAGCCTAAGCCTGGTCAACGTCCGGGCGGTGCAGGGCCGGGCCGGGGACGGACCGGACGCCGCCCTGCCCGGGGAAGTTTTCTCCACGGTGACGGTCAAGGCGGTGGGCAGCCTGGCCGACTCCCTGGCCCTGGCCCGGCCCTACCTGGCCCCCGGGGGACGGATTTTGCTGCCCCGGGGCCGGCACGACCGCGAGGCGGCCCTGGCCGCCGGGCTCAGGGTGGTGGACTACGAGCTGCCCCCCCCGGGCGGGCGACGGATCATCGTCCTGGCCGCCTAGGGCCTAACACTATTGGGTGATATCGTGTGTTTCTGGATGTCATTGCGAGCGTAGCGAAGCAATCTCTCGCGGTCTTTTTTCGTCATGTTAGGAAATAAGAAAGAGATTGCCGCGTCGCTTCGCTCCTGGCAATGACAAAAAAGGCTTTCACGCGTGGCTCGGCGTCCGCCCTGATTCGGTTTGCCAATCTGGTAAATATCTTTTTGTAGCCCCTAATCCAACGCCCCGCCCCGGTTGGGCCACTTTGCGCCCAACCGCCTCATTTCCCCCGGCAAGACACCTGTCCCACCGGTCATGTTTCACGTGAAACAGATGCGACTGGCCGGTCAACTGGCCTGACGCTGGCCGTTTTCCAGGGGATGGCCCAGCACCCGGCCGCTGGGCAGCACCACGGTGAAGGTGGCCCCCCGGCCGGGGGCCGTCTCCAGTTCGATGCGCCCCTCGTGCTGCTTGATGATGCCGTGGCTGATGGCCAGACCCAGGCCGGTGCCCCGGCCCCGGGCCTTGGTGGTGAAGAAGGGCTCGAAGATGCGCCGGGCCACCTCCTCGGGGATGCCCGGGCCGTGGTCGCGGAAGACCACCCGAATCTCGCCCTCCTGGGGATGGTGGCTGGTGGCCAGCTCCAGGCGGCCCTTGCCCTCCATGGCCTCGGCGGCGTTGATGACCATGTTCAGGAAAACCTGCTCCAGCTTGGAGCGGTGGCCGTAGAACAGGGGCAGGCGGGGGTCCAGGTCTCGGGCCAGGTCCACCTCGCGCAGGATGACGTGGCCCTCGATCAGGCCCACCATCTCGCTCAGGACCTGGTTCAGGTCCAGGGCCTCCTTGCTGGGGGTGTCCTCCCGGGCGAAGTCCAGCAGCCCCCGCACGATGATCTTGCAGCGGTTGGTGAGCTTGATGATCTTCTCGGCGGTGCCGAACAGCGGGTTCTCCTCCCCCAGGTCCTCGGCCATCAGGTGGGCGTAGGTCAGGATGCCGCCCAGGGGGTTGTTGACCTCGTGGGCGATGTCGAAGGCCAGCTTGCCGGTGGCGGCCAGGCGCTCGGAGCGGATGAGCTGCTCCTCCATGCGCTTGCGGTAGGAGACGTCGCGCACGGTGTAGAGCATGGCCCGCTTGCCCTGGTAGGCGGCCGGGGCCGCGGTCAGCTCCAGGTCGAAGACCGTGTCCGCCCGCTTGCCCTGGCCTTCGAAGATCTCCGGGCTGACCTCGCCGCTCTCCAGCCCCCCCCGCGACCATTCCAGGTAGGCGCGCTGGCTGGCGGCGGCCATCAGCTCCAGCAGGTCGCCCTTGGCCTGCATCAGGCTGTCCAGGCCGAAGAGATCCAGGAACTGGCGGTTCGCAAAGGTGAAGCGCTCGCCGTCGTGCAGGGCGATGCCCTCCCGGTTGGCCTCCACCAGGGTGCGGTAGAGGGCCTCGCTCTCGGCCAACTGGCACTCCAGGGCCTTGAGGTCGGTGAAGTCCAGGATGGCCTCCACCGCGCCCACGATGCCCCCCTCCGGGTCGCGCAGGGCGGCGGCGGTGAAGAACAGGTCCTTGGGCCGGCCGCCCAGGTCCGGGAAATGGGCCTCGGCCTCCCAGGCGTCGGCGATGGGCGAGCGCCGCAGCCGCTCCGGGGTGTAGATCTCGTAGAGCCGCTCCAGGTCGTTTTCCACCACCAGGTCGGCCAGGGAGACCATGGGCGGACGCTTGAAGACCTGCCAGGTGTCGCTGGTGCCCAGGATCTGGTCCTTGGCGGTGCCGGTCAGCTCCTCGCAGGCCCGGTTCCAGTGGATCACCCGGTGCTGCTGGTCCACCACGAAGACCGCCACCGGCATCACCTCCAGGATCGAGGCGATCAGCCAGCGCTCGCGCTCGGCCTGGGCCTGGGCCTGCATGCGGGGGGTGATGTCCTTGATGATGCCCTCGTAGCCCACCACCTGGCCGTCCTCGCGCCGCACCTGGCTGGTGATGCTGACCACCATGGGGGTGCCGTCCTTCTTCTTGAAGGCCACCTCGTAGTCCTTGACGAAGCCGTCCTTCTCGATGGCGTCCATGAAGGCCTTGCGGTCCTCGGGGTTCAGGTAGGCGGCCTGGGCCGAGTCCGGCACGCCCAGGAGCTCCTCCTCGCTCTCGTAGCCCAGCATCCGCACCCCGGCCTGGTTGACGTTGAGCCAGCGGCCGTGGCGCGAGGAGAGGTAGACCATGTCCTGGGAGTTCTGGAAGATGCGCCGGTAGTCCTCGTAGCGGGACTCGGCCCGGCGCTGCAGCAGCACATTGGACAGGGCCAGGCCCAGGAAGGCGGCCGCGGTCTGGGTGAAGCCGGCCGGCCAGCGCGGGGCCTTGACGAAGCTCATCAGGGCCAGGCCCGAGCCCTCGATCCAGCCCAGGGGCCAGAAGGCCACGTGCTGCTGGGCGGCCATCATCGCCACCAGGCGGTCCAGGTCCGGCCAGCCGCTGTCCACCTTGCCCCCGGGCTTGACCAGGGTCCAACCCACCCGGCCCAGGGGTTCGCCGGGGCAGGCCGGCGGGGTCTGGGCGGTGCGGCGCAGGCGGTTGGCCAAATCCGGCGAGAAGCCCCGGCTGGAGCAGACGGTCAGGGCCCCGCCCCGCTCCCAGGCGCAGATGGCCCCGGACTTGGCCTCCAGTTCGGGCAAGGTCTCGGCCAAGAGCAGGCGCACCTGCCGGGCCAAGGTGGTTTGGCGGGCAAGCACCGGTGCGCAAGCGAGGCTGAGCCGCTTGAGAATCCCCACGCCGGTCGTCAAGCCTCAACCTCCGGTGGCAGGGTAGGAGCTGGATATCATGTGTCTTTCGAAGCTAGCACGAAAGCGCCGGCCAGGCAAGCCCCATGTGACCTTGTAACGAATCCTATTACCACTTATCCCATGGGTGTTAAACGCCCCTCGGACAGGCGCCAGACCTGGGGGCAGACCCGGGCCAAGAAGCCGTGATCATGGGAGATAACCGCCCAGGGCAGCTCGCTTTCCTGCAGCACGCCCTCGAAACGCTCCTGGGTCTGGGGGTCCAGGCCGGTGGTGGGCTCGTCCAGCAAAAGGGCCTGGGGGCGCAGGGCCAGGACCGTGGCCAGGGTCACCAGGCGCTTCTCGCCCCCGCTGAGCTGATAGGTCACCCGTTCGGCGAAACCGCCCAGGCCCAGGGTCGCCAGGGCCTGGTGGGCCTGCTCCAGGGCCTGCTGACGGACCAGGCCCTGGTTCAGGGGGCCAAAGGCCACGTCCTCCAGCACCGTGGGGCAGAAGAGCTGGTCGTCGGGGTCCTGGAAGCAATAGCCCAGGCGGGTGCGCAGGGGGGCGAAGTCGGCCTCCTGGCGCATGGGCTGGTCGAAGAGCTCCACCGCGCCGGCGCTGGGTTGCAGCAGGCCCATGGCCAACAGGAACAGAGTGGACTTGCCCGCGCCGTTGGGACCCAGGATGCCCACCCGCTGGCCTGCCTCCAGGCTGAAATCCAACCCCTGGAAGACCGGCGGGCGGCCGGGATAGTTGAAGTGGATCCCCGTCATCCGGATCAGGCTCATGCCGCCAACTCCAGGCCCAGGAGCAGCGCCACCAGCAGCCCACCCCAGATCAGGAAGAAATCGTCGCGCCGTTGCCAGTGGAAGTGGTCCAGCAGCCAGTAGGTGCCTTGGAACCCCCGGCAGAGCATGGCCTGGTAGACCCGGTGGGCCCGGTCGTAGGAGCGCACCAGCAACCCGCCCAGCAAGTAGGCGTAGGTGCGGTAGGTGTGCAGGTTGGTCCGGGGCTGGAACCCCCGGGCCCGGGCCGCCAGGTGCATCCGGTGCCACTCCCGGTGCAGGACGTGCAAATAGCGATAAAAGAAAAAGAATATCTGCAACAACCGGGGCGAGACCCGCCAGTGGGCCAGGGCGTGGAAGACCTGGTTCACCGAACTGGTGGCCAGGAGCAGCATCAGCCCCAGAACGATGGCGTTGGCCTTCAGGGTGATCATCCCGGCCAGCCAGAGGCCCTGGGGGCGGTAGGTCAGGCCCAGGCCCAGCCAGCCCTGACCCAGGCCCACCTGCCAGGGCAGCACCAACCACAGCAGCGCGGTGAAGGCGTTGACCGCCGCCAGGCGCTTGGCCACCTCCCGCCAGGGCAGCCGCGCCGCCAGGCTGCCCAGCAGGCAGAGCCCCAGGCCCAGCCCCGCCGCCCAGGCGCTGTGTCCCGTGGCCACCACCAGGCTGTAGGCCAGGGCCACCGCCAATTTGCCGCGCGGGTCCAGGCGGTGGAAGAGCGAATGCCCGTGGGCCAGGGTTTCCAGGTGCATGCGGGGCCTCGCGGGGAAGGCGGGATCCAGGGGAAACCCATTGCCGGACAACGGGGTTTTCCCCTAACACCCCATTTTTCCCCAAAAACGTTACCGGAGTTCCCTTCGAGAGGTGACGGCCGCTGGCTTAATCTCTTTTGCGCCGGGACATGAACCAGGCCGCCATTCCCATCAGGCCGATAATGTAGCCGATGCCGGCCGCGATGTCATGCACCGAGACCTCCCGCTCCCCGGCCAGCTTGGCCACCTGGGCGGTCAGGGGGGCCAGTTGGGCCTTGAGGGCCTGGTCCACCACCTGGCGCAGTTCTTCCTTGTTGATGGTCGCGGCCCCCGCCGGAGCGGCGGCAACCGCAACCGCAGCCGTGGCCGCCGCCGGGGCGGTGGCTTCCGCGCTGGCCGGGGCCCCGGACAGGCCCAGTTCCTCGGCGCTCATCTCGTAACTGGCCTGGTGTCCCTGGCTGGCCTTGAGCACCAGTTTGAGGGGCGGCGTCACCCCCGCTGGCAGGGGGAAGCTGAAGTTCCCCTCCTGGTCGGTGGCGTATTCGCCCAATTTTTGGCCCGCGCCATCGCTGACCTCGATGGCGCTGTTGACCGCCTTGCCCCCACCGGCGAAATATCCCTCGCCCAGGATCTGTCCGTCTTCCAGATAGGCGTAGACGCCCACCTTGTGGGCCAGGGCCATTCCGGGCGCCAGGAGCGTCGCCAGGGTGATGGCCGCCACTATATTAAAAACATAGCGTGAACTAGTCATGCGTTGTCAGCCTCCAGGGGCCAGCGCCCCGGAAACCGTGACGGTCTCCGGGGCGCTGGCTAAGCTTTTGGCGTTGGCTACGCCGGCGGACAGCGTTCCTAGCGATCCCAGGCCAGCATCGCCGGCCGCACCCGGCGCAGGAAGACCACCGCCGCCGCCGTCACCAGGCCCTCCACCAGCATCACCGGCAGATGGGCCAGCAGGATCAACTGGGCCGCGCCCAGGAAGTCCTCCCCGGCGGTCAGCAGGCTCAGGGCCACCAGGATCGCCGAGAGGGCCACCCCCAGCACCCCCGCCGCGAAGCCGGCCACCACGGCCAGGCGATTGCTGCCGTTGCGGGCCCAGGGTCCGCAGACCCAGTGCACCACCAGGGCCGGGAAGGCCATGTTGAAGGTCGAGACCCCCAGGGTGGTCAGGCCGCCAAAGGAGAAGAGCAGGGCCTGCAGGGCCAGGGCCACGAAGATGGCCGGAAAGGCCGACCAGCCCAGGAGCAGGCCCAAGAGCCCGTTCAGGACCAGATGGACCCGGGCCGGCCCGGCCGGCAGGTTGACCAGGGAGGCCACGAAAAAGGCCGCCGCCATGAGCGCCACCTGGGGCAAGCGCTCCTGTTCCATCTTGCGCAGGCCCAGGCTCAGGCCGGCCAGGGCCAGGGCCGCGCCGGCGATCAGGGTCGGGGTGGGCAGAACGCCCTCGGAAATGTGCATCTTGTCACCTGATTCCCGTTACTTGACCGGATGGGCGTAGACCCAGATCACGCCGCCCACCTCCACCGCCTTGTCCTGGCCGTCCTTCTTCATCTTCTCATCGTCATCGGTCAGGGCCGCGAAACCCCACCAGCCCGCCCAGGGCATGTTCCAGGTGAACAGCCCGTTGGCGTCAGTCTTGACCACCTGGGTCACGTAGGGGTCCCCCGGGGCCTTGCGCTTGCCGTCGGGGTTGTAGAACTCCACCTCCACCTCGGCGTTGGCCAGGGGCTGGCCCTTGAAGATCACCTTGCCGGTGAAGCTGTTGCCGGCCCAGAGGCCATAGGGCCGGGTCAGGGGCAGGATCTCGATCTTCTGCCCCACCGGCTGGTCCCACCCCTCCATCAGACCCAGGGCGCTGACCACGGTCTTGGTGTAGTGGATGATGAATTTATCCTCGGCTGGCTCCCAATAGGGGGCGGGAGTCATATAGATGAGGTAGTCGCCCGGCTTCTTGACCGTCAGGCTGCCGGACCAGGTCTGGCGCTCGCCCTTTTTCTGGGCCTTCAAGCCGGGCAGCAGGTCAGTCTTCTTGCCCTCCAGCAGCACCCCGGCCTCGGCCGGTTTGGCCAGGTCCATGCCCTGGTTTTCCATGGGGTGCCAGAACAGGAAGTTCAGCCCCACGGTCTTGGGGTCCTTGGCCTCCACGCTGTTGCGGTCGGGGATGATCATGCCGAAGTGGGCGGCGGCCGGGGCGGCGGCCAAGAGCAGGGCCAGCGAGAGCACCAACAGGGCCAACATCGCGCGACGCATAACGAATCCTCCTTGTATGCCGCTGTCTGGGGGCAGCGCGCACCGCCACCTCGGGGGGTGTGGCTGGTCCCCGTGGCGGTCTTCCTGACCGGAGCTGGCTATTTTCGCAAGAAAAAAAGGATGGGCCCGAGCGGACCCGGCCTTCCGGCCCCAGGAGGATCTTCGTGATCCCAGATGCTATCCACTATCGGCGCAATATGGTCTGCTGTCAAGCCTGGGCGCGGCGCGTTGGGCCAGGCCGGGGTGCTAAAGGCGATGCCGGGCGGCTTCGAGTAGAAAAGCCGATCTGGTCAGTCCCCTTTGTCTGGCCACCCGATCGATCCGGATCAAGTCTTTCTCGGGCAAGGTGATATTCACCCTCACCGAGCGGGTGGGCTCCTGTTCCAGGCCAACCAGGAACGCCACCGCGTCAGAATTAGCCGGGTCGGCCATGATGGCGTCCAGGGCGGTTGGTTCGGGGATCGGCTCCCCATCTTCGATCAGGCCGGCGATATGCAGCTTGAGGGCCTCGGCCGCGTTCTTGCGCGCCTCCTCCAGGCTCTCGCCAGCGCTGATGCATCCCGGGAAGTCCGGGAAGTCAACCCCGTAGATCGTCCCGGGTTCCTTCCGCAACAGGGCAATGAAAGACATCGGTTCCATAAAAACGTCTCTTTATGATAGATACGCCCGGATACCAAGCGCACGCGGGCTGATACGGCTGCCATCCCTATTCATTAAGGTCCAGTCCCGATTGCCTCCTTATGCTCGCCAGGGTCCCCTTGGGCAAATCTCTCACCGGGTGGGGAACCGTCACCCGGCCAGGCCGATCGGGGTGTTTGAGTTGCACATGGCTGCCAACCTGCGCCACTTTTTCATACCCCGCTCGCATCAATAACTGGATCAACGCTTTTGAATCCACTGGCGTCTCCGGCCGCCCGGCTGTTTCTATACACATTATACACACGATTATTTGCCGTGCAATTCAACTTTCCCCCCGCCTGGCGCGCCGCCCCCTGGCGTGCTACCATCCCGCCATGACAGAGGAACTGCTCATCATTGGCGGCGGCCTGGCCGGTTGCGAGGCCGCGCTCAAGGCCGCCTCCCTGGGCGTGGCGGTGCGCCTGGTGGACATGAAGCCCGGCGAGCTGAGCCCAGCCCACCACAGCCCCCGCCTGGGCGAGCTGGTCTGTTCCAACTCCCTGCGCTCGGCCGAGTTGGGCAGCGCGGTGGGGCTGTTGAAGGCCGAGATGGCCCTCCTGGGCTCGGCGGTGATGGCCGCCGCCCGGGCCAGCGCGGTGCCGGCGGGCAAGGCCCTGGCCGTGGACCGCGAGGCCTTCGCCGCCTGGCTGGACGACGCCGTCAGCCGCCATCCCCTGATCCGCCGCGAGAGCCGCCGGGTGGACGCCCTGCCCCGGTCCGGGATCACCCTGGTGGCCAGCGGCCCCCTGACCGCCGAGGCCCTGGCCGCCGACCTCCGTTCATTGACTGGTGCGAAACACCTGCATTTTTACGATGCCATCGCCCCCATCGTCAGCCGGGATTCGGTGGATCTGGACCGGGCCTTCTGGGCCGATCGCTGGGACGACCAGGCGGGCGGCGACTACCTGAACTGCCCCCTGGACCAGGAGGAGTGGCAGGCCTTCCACGCCGCCCTGACCAGCGCCGAGCAGGTGCCGCTCAAGGAGTTCGAGAAACCGCGCTATTTCGAGGGCTGCCTGCCCATCGAGGTCATGGCCGCCCGGGGCGAGAAGACCCTGCTCTTCGGCCCCATGAAGCCGGTGGGCCTGAGCGACCCCCGCAGCGGCCGCCGGCCCTATGCCGTGGTGCAGTTGCGCAAGGAGGACCCGGAAGGTCGCCTCCTGAACCTGGTGGGCTTTCAGACCAAGCTGACCCATCCCGCCCAGGAGCGGGTCTTCCGCCTGATCCCGGCCTTGGCCCAGGCCGAGTTCGTCCGTCTGGGCTCCATCCACCGCAACACCTTCCTGGACGCCCCCCGGGTCCTGACCCCGGACTGCCGCCTCCTGGCCGCGCCCCATCTCTTCATCGCCGGCCAGCTCTCCGGGGTGGAGGGCTACGTGGAGAGCGCGGCCTCGGGCCTGCTCTGCGGCCTGAACGCCGCCCGGGCCCTGCGGGGCCTGCCCAGCCTGTTGCCCCCGCCCACCACCGCCTTGGGTGGTCTGCTGGGCCACCTGCAAAACACCGCCAGCGCCGACTTCCAGCCCAGCAACATCAACTGGGGCCTGGTGGCCCCCTTGCCCCCCGCCCCCGGCCGCCGTCCGGGCAAGGCCGACAAGAACCGCCTCCTGGCCCGGCGGGCCATCAGCGACTTCCTGGCCTGGCTGGAGGCTTCGGGCCTGACCCCGGCCGAGGCCCCGCCCCAGGTCTGAATCCCGGGCAAAAAAACCGACCCCTTCTCCCGGTTGATGCTATATTCCAGTCGCCTGCCCGGAGAGTCCTTCTCCCATGGCGACTTATGCCAAAATTACTAGCGCTTGCCGCCGCCTGGCCGCCGCCGGCCTGGGCGGGGCGCTCGGGGGCCTGGCCAGCCAGCGCCACCACCTAGCCCATCTGGCCTGGGACCACCCCGCCGCCCGCCTGCTCCTGGGCCTGGGGTTGGGCGCGCTCCTGGGCGCGCTCCTGGCCTGGGCGGCGCTCCGCCTGCAAGCCCGCCTGGCCCCCGGTCGCCAGGCCTGGTCCTGGGCTGGCGGCCTGCTGCTCCTGGCCCTGCTCGCCGGGCCGGCCTGGCCGCTCCTGGCCAAAAGCGCCTGGTCCTGGCTGGGCCTTGGCCTCTGGCCGGCCCTGGCCTGGTGGCTGCCCCGCCTGGACTTGGCCTGCCGGGCGTTCCTGGCCGCCCGGCGCCCGGGCTGGTGGCGGGGCTGGCTTTTTGGCGGGGTGCTGCTCCTGGCCCTGGGCTTGCGCCTGTCCGGCCTGGGTCATGGCCTGCCCCTGACCATCCCCCACTGCGACACCCCCAAGCAGTTGGCCCAGATCCCGCAATTCGTTTCCGGGGATTTTGACCCGGGCTTCTCCTACCCTTTGGGGCATATCTATCTTTATAGTGGCATAATCAGTCTGTGGCGCGGAGTCACCGGAGCGAGCCAGCCCCTGCCCGAACTGGACCCCAACCACCCCGGACCGGCCGCGGGCTACATCCTGACCGCCCGGGCCATCCAGGTGGTCCTGGGGGTGGGCTGCGTGCTGTGGCTGGTGCTCATCGGCCGCGGCCTCTGGGGGTGGCCGGCCGGTCTCCTGGCCGGCCTGCTCCTGGCCCTGGACCCCCTCCACCTGACCTACTCCCGCCAGGTCATGGGCGACCTGCCCCAGACCTTCTGGGTCTTGGCCAGCCTCGGGGCGGCCCTGGCCGCCGGCCGCCAAGGCGGTTGGGGGCTCTATCTCTTATCTGGTTTGTTGGCCGGCCTGGCGGTGGCCAGCAAGCTTTTTGGCGGTTACGTGGTCCTGGCCGGTCTGGCCGCCTGGTGGCTGAGTCCTTCCCGCCGCTGGCGCGGCCTCCTGGCCCTGGGCGCCGGCCTCCTGCTGGGCTGGGCCTTGGGCTCGCCCCTGCTCTGGCAGGACCCGGCCACCTGGCTGGAATATCTGCGCAACGAAATCGCCAGCCAGTTCGCCATGCCCGACAAGGTTCCCCTGGCCCATGACCGCCTGGCCCAGATCGCGGCCGGCCTCGCCTATTTTTTCCGCCTCCTGGTTTATAGATCGGAAGAGCGTCGTGTAGGGAAAGAGTGTAGATCTCGGTGGGCGCCG
>CALERA010000226.1 GCA_937908275.1 uncultured Desulfarculaceae bacterium
GCCGCCATCCCGGTGGAAGAGGGGGCCAAGGTCAGCAAGGGCCAGGTCCTGGCCCGGCTGGACGACCGGGTGCTGAACGCCGAATTGCGGGCCAAGCGGGCCGAGGTGGAGGCCTCCCAGGCCGAGGTCCAGCGCCTGGCCGCCCGCGCCCAGGAGAAGGAAAAGCTCCTCCAGAGCCGGGCCGTCACCGCCAACGAGGCCCGGGAGGCCGGCTTCGAGCTGGCCAAGGCCCAGGCCAGGTTGGAGGCGGCCCAGGCCGAGGTGGCCAGCCTGGCGGCCCGGGTGGAGTCCTTCACCCTCAGGGCCCCGGTGGCCGGGGTGGTGGCCAAGCGCATCTCCGAACCCGGCGAGGTGGTCACCCCCAACGGCCGCAAGGTCCTGAAACTTCTGGACTGCCGCCAGGTGTTGGCCGAGGTGGAGTTTGGCGAGCGTCTCTACACCCGCCTGACTCCGGGCCTGGAAGTGACCCTGGTGGCCGACGCCCTGCCCGGGCGGCGCTTCAACGGCGCGGTCCACGCCATCAGCCCCGAGATCGACGAGAAAAACCGCACCTTCACCGTCAAGGTGGCGGTGGACAACCCCGACTTCCTGCTCAAGCCCGGCATGTTCGTGCGCGCGGCGGTGCAGGCCGCCGGCCAGGGCCAGACCCTCTGGCTGCCGCCCGAGGCCCTGACCCAGGTCAAGGGCGACGAGGCCCGGATCACGGTGCTGGAGGACCGCCAGCCGGTGGAGCGCCGGGTGCGCCTGGGCCGGCGCGAGCCGGGCCGGGTGGAGATCACCGGCGGGGCCTCGGCCGGCGAGCTGGTGGCGCTGCCGCCGCTGGGTCCGGCCGGGGGCGGCCGGCCTTGAGCCGGTCCGGTTTCCTGGGCCGCCCCCTGGGGGTGCTGGCCCTTTTCGCGGCGCTGACCCTGGGGGGGCTCTTCTGCTGGCCCCGCCTGGGGGTGGAGCTGCTGCCCCGTCTGCCCTATCCCCGCCTCACCGTGATCACGGTCTATGAGAACGCCCCGCCCCAGGAGGTGGAGGCCCTGGTCACCCGCCGCCTGGAGGGCGTGCTGGGCACCGTGGCCGGCCTGCGCCGCCTGGAGTCCACCTCGGCCGAGGGCCAGAGCCAGCTCAACCTGAGCTTCGACTGGGGCCGCGACCTGGGCCAGGCCGCGGCCGAGGTGCGCGAGAAGCTGGACTCCCTGGCCGATCAGCTCCCCCGCGAGGCCCAGCCCCCCCTGGTGCTGCACTACGACCCCTCCGAGGCCCCGGTGGTGACCCTGGGCCTCCTGGGTCCGGGCGATGGCGGGGCGGAGCGCGAGCTGGCCTCCCAGGCGCTCAAGCCCCGCCTGGAGACCCTGCCCGGGGTGGCGGCGGTGCGCCTGGCCGGGGGCCTGACCCCGGAGGTGCAGGTGGAGGCCGACCTGGCCCGCCTGGTGGCCCAGGGCCTGGAGCTGGGCCGGGTGGTGGAGCGGGTGCGCCAGGCCAACCTCAACTCCCCGGCCGGGGAGCTGAAGCTGGGTCGCCTGATGCTGCCGGTGCGCACCGTGGGCCGCTTCCAGGGCCTGGATGACATCCCGCCGGTGCCCCTGGCCGAACCCCGCGAGGGCGCGGTGCTGACCCTGGGCCAGGTGGCCGGGGTGCGGGCCGGGCACAAGGACCCCCTGGGCTTCGCCAAGGTGGACGGCCGGCCGGCGGTGCTGGTGATGGTGCTCAAGGAGGCCGGGGCCAACACCGTGGAGGTCAGCCAGCGGGTGGCGGCCCGGGCGGCGGAGCTGGCCGCCGGCCTGCCCTCCGGCTGGTCCTTGAGTGTGGTGGACGACCAGGCCCCCTTCATTTCCGACGCCCTGGACCAGTTGCGCGACGCGGTGCTGATCGGGGCGCTCCTGGCCTTCGGGGTGCTGCTGGCCTTCCTGCGCCGGGTGGGCGCGGCCCTGCTGGTGGTCCTGGCGGTGCCAGTCTCCCTGTTGACCACCCTGGGGGTGATGTACCTGGCCGGGGTGGAGCTGAACCTGATGTCCATCGGCGGCCTGGCCCTGGGGGTGGGCATGCTGGTGGACGGCTCCATCGTGGTCCTGGAGGCCCACCAGCGCCATCTGGCCCGTCTGGGCCGGCCCCGGGAGGCGGCCGAGGCCGCCCTGGGCGAGGTGCGCTCGGGACTGATCGCCGCCACCTTCACCACCGTGGCGGTGCTGTTGCCGGTGCTCTTCCTGGGCGGCCTGGCCCAGCGTCTGTTCGCGGACTTCGCCTTCACCCTGATCAGCAGCCTGCTCACCTCCCTGGGGGTGGCCCTGTTCCTGTTGCCGGCGATGCTGGTCTGGCGCGGCGGTGGGGCGGGCGCGGCCGAGACCCGGCCCCTGCCCGGACCCAGCCCGCGCTACGGCCGCCTGCTGGACGCTTGTCTGGCGCGGCCGGGCCGGGTGGTCCTGGTGGGCGTCCTGGCCCTGGTCCTGGGCGGGCTGGGCATCTACGCCCGGGGCGCGGCCCTGTTGCCCGAGGTCCAGGCCGGACGGCTCCTGGTGCGCCTGGTGCTGGCCCCGGAGAGCGGCCTGCCGCTGTTGTTGCAGGCCGCCGACCAGGCCGAGGGCTATCTGCGCCAGCAGCCCGAGGTGCAATCCCTGGTCACCCGGGGCGGGGTGGAGCCGCCGGACAGCGACCAGGGCCAGCCCGGCGAGGAGCCTGGCCGGGCCCACGAGGTGCAGATCACGGTGCAACTGCGCCCCGGCTATGGCCAGGGACGCGACGCAGCCGCCCTGATGGCCCGCTATCGCCAGGGTTTGCGCAAGTTCGCGCCCACGGCCGAGGTGTTGCCGGCCGGCAACCTGGCCGAGCCCGGGCGCGAGGGCCTGTTGCCGCCCCAGTTGGTGCGCCTCTTGGGCGAGGACCTGGACCAGTTGCGGGCCTTGGCGGCCCAACTGGTGGAGCGTCTGGGCGGCCTGGGCGGATACGCCGGGGTGATGGCCGAGGGCGGGCAGGTCTCGGGCCAGCTCCAGGTCAAGGTGGACCGCGAGGCCGCCGCCACCCTGGGCCTGACCGTGGAGCAGGTGGCGCGCGAGGTGCGCCGGGCGGTGCAGGGCGAGGTGGCGGGCAAGCTGTTGGGACCGGGCCGGGAGACCGACATCCGGGTGCGCCTGCGGCCCCAGGATCGCAGCGAACCCGCCAGCCTGGGCGAGCTGCCCCTGGCCGGCCCCAAGGAGGGCCTGGTGCGCCTGCGCCAGGCCGCCCGCCTGGAGCCGGGGCAGGGGCCGCAGGAGATCCTGCGCCAGGAGCGCCGCCGGGCGGTGATCGTGCGCGGCCAGGTGGTGGACGCGGCCTTCAGCCAGGGCCAGGACCGGGCCTTGCAGGCGGCGGCCGGGCTGACCCTGCCCCCGGGCTGCGAGGTCCGCCCCGGCCAGCAGGCCGTGGCCCTGTCCCAGTCCCTGTCCGGGCTGCTGGGGGCCCTGGGCCTGGCCCTGATGCTGATCTACGTGATCCTGGTGATGCAGTTCGAGTCCCTACGCTGGCCCTTGGTGATCCTGCTGGGCCTGGCCCCCCTGGTCCTGGGACCGGCGGCGGCCCTGTGGCTGGCCGGCCTGCCGGTCACGGCCCTGGTGCTTCTGGGCGGGGTGGTGCTGATGGGCATGGCGGTCAACACCTCGATCCTGCTGGTGGACTACACCAACCGCCTGCGGCGCGAGGGCCTGGAGCTGGGCGAGGCCCTGGTGCGGGCGGCCCAGGTGCGCCGCCGGCCGATCCTGATGACCACCCTGACCACGGTCCTGGGCACCGCGCCCCTGGCCCTGGGCTGGGGCGCGGGCGCGACCCTGGGCCGGCCCCTGGCCCTGACCGCCCTGGCCGGCCTGCTGGTCTCCCTGGCGGTGACCCTGCTCCTGATCCCGGCCCTGTATAAGCTGCTGGCCGGAGGGCGGGGCGACGGGCGATGACCCGCCTCACCGCCCTGGTGCTGGCCCGGCCCCTGGGCGCCCTGCTGGCCTGCCTGGCCCTGGCGGTGCTGGGCCTGGTGGCGACGGTGGGTCTGCACCTTAATTTGATGCCCTCCACCCGCTTCCCGGCCCTGACCGTCACCACCCAACTGCCCGACGCCGCGCCCTCGGAGGTGGAGACCCTGGTCACCCGCCCCCTGGAGGAAGAGGTGCGCGGGGTGGTGGGCCTGTCCAAGATTTTTTCCCATTCGCGCCTGGGCCGCTCCCAGGTCACCCTGGAGCTCTACCCCGAGGCCGACGTCTCGGCCGCGGCCCAGGACCTGCGCGGCCGCCTGCGCCGGCTCAAGCCCCGCCTGCCGACCGGGGCGCGGCCGCCGGTGATCAGCCAGTACAACCCGGCCGACCAGCCGGCGGTGGTGCTGGGCCTGACCAGCGCCGGCGACCTGGGGCCGGCCGGGGACTGGGCCCGCCAGGAGCTCCTGAACCGCCTGCGCCGGGTGGAGGGCGCGGCCGAGGTGGTGCTGGCCGGCGCGCCGGAGCCGGAGATCCAGGTGGAGTGCGACCCCCAGGGCCTGCTGGCCCTGGGCCTGTCGGTGCGCCAGGTGGCCCTGGCCATCAACCGGGGCAGCCGGGAGCAGCCGGCCGGCGAGCTGTTGATGGGACCCTACCGCCTGCCGCTCCGGGTGGTGGGCCAGGTGCGCGACGCCCAGCAGGTGGCCGGGCTGCCGGTCAAGGCCGCGCCGGACGGGGCCCTGGTCACGGTGGGCCAGGTGGCCCAGGTGCGCGCGGCCCATCGCCCGGCCCAGGAGGTGACCACCCTGAACGGCCGGCCGGTGGTGACCGTGGCCCTGCACCAGGGGGCCGGGGCCAACCTGGGCCGGCTCTGGGCCGGGGTGCGGGCGGTCCTGGACGAGGTCAAGCCGCCGCCCGGGGTGAGCCTGGAGGTGGTCCTGAGCCAGGCCAAGCTGTTGGACGAGTCCCTGGGCCGTCTGGCCTGGATGGGGCTCCTGGCCGGGCTGGTGGCGGCCCTGGTGCTGTGGCTCTTCCTGCGCGAGCTGGCCTCGACCCTGGTCTGCCTGGCGGCCTTGCCCTTCTCGCTCCTGGCGGCCCTGCTCCTGGTGCGCCTGGCCGGCCTGGAGCTGGACATCCTGAGCCTCTCCGGCCTGGCCCTGGCCCTGGGCATCCTTTTGGACAACGCGGTGGTGGTGATCGAGGCGGTCCACGCCCGCTGGCAGGCCGGCCAGACCGGCCGCGAGGGCGTGCTGGCCGGGGTGAGCGAGGTGGCCACCCCCATCGCCTTCGCCACCCTGACCACCGTGGCCGGCTTCCTGCCCCTGGTCCTGGTCAGCAGCCGGGTGCGCCAGGCCTGGGGCGGCTTCTTCTGGGGCCTGAGCCTGAGCCTGATGACCTCGCTCCTGGCCGCCCTGGTCCTGGTGCCGCTGTTGCTGCACTTCACCTCGGGCTGGTGGCGGGGCCGGCGGGTGGCCTTCGCGGCCCCGGCCTGGTACCAGCGCCTGCTGGAGGGCGCCCTGGACCATCCCTGGCGGGTGGCCCTGGCCGCAGCCCTGCTGCTGGCCGGGGCCGGGCTGCTGGCCCCGGGGCTCAACTACCAGCGCGGCAGCGGCCTGGCCTCCCAGGGCTTCAACCTGCTGGTGGTGCTGCCGCCGGGCACCGCCACCGAGATCACCGCCCGGGCGGTGGCCGCGGCCGAGGAGCAGGCCCGCCGCATCCCCGGGGTGGAGCGGGTGCACAGCCGGGCCGCGGGCAGCCAGGGCCGGGTCACCGCCACCCTGGCCGGCGACGACCCCCGCCAGGCGGCGGCGGTGCTGGCCCAGGCCCAGGCCGCGTTCCCCCCTGGCCAGCAGACCCAGTACCACATCCTGCCCCTGAGCGAGGGCGGCTCCCAGGCCACCCTGGGGGTGGACCTCTTCGGCCCGGACCTGGAGGGCCTGATGACCCACTCCCGGGAGCTGGTGGAGACCCTGCGCGGCCTGAAGGTGGTCAAGGACGTGGTGGTGCGCCAGGGCAGCCCGGCCCCGGAGCTGGAGCTGCGCCTGGACCACCGCCTGCTGGGGCAGTATGGCCTGACCGTGGAGGGCGTGGCCCAGGAGGTGCGGGCCCACCTGGCCGGGCCGGTGGCCCTGCGCATCCCGGAGAACGAGCGCGAGGTGGAGGTGCGGGTCTGGGCCCGGGGCGGGGTGCAGAGCCAGGCCAGCCTGGCGTCGGTTTTCATCCCCGACCCCAAGGGCCGCCTGCTGCCCCTGGGCGAGCTGGCCGACAGCCGCATCGCGCCCCGGCCGGCGGAGCTGATCCGCCAGGACCTGCAACGGGTGGTGCGCCTGACCCTGCTCCTGGACCAGGGCGACACCCTGGCCGCGGCCGAGGTGGTGCGCACGGTGCTGGAGGCCAGCCCCGCCCCGGCCGGGTACGCCTGGCGCCTGGGCGAGGAGGTGGAGCGCATCCGGGACACCCGCCAGGAGATGTTCACCGCCGCCGGCCTGGCCCTGGTGCTGGTCTACCTGATCATGGTGGCGGCCAGCGAGTCCCTGACCGGCCCCCTGGTGGTGATGCTGGCCGCGCCCCTGGCCGGGGCCGGGGTGGTGCTGGCCCTGACCCTGGGCGGACTGCCGGTCAACATGCCGGTTTATCTTGGTGTGATCATACTTTGCGGCCTGGTGGTCAACGTGGGCATCGTGATGCTGGACGCCATGGCCAGCCTGCGCGCCCAGGGCCATCCCCCCCGGGAGGCGGCCCGCCTGGGGGCCTTGCGCCGGCTGCGGCCGGTGTTGATGACCACCCTGAGCACCACCGCCGCCAGCCTGCCCCTGTTGCTGGACCGGGGCACCGGCTCCTCGGCCTGGTCGCCCCTGGCCCTGACCCTGGCCGCCGGCCTGGCCCCCTCGGCCCTGTTCAGCCTGCTGCTCACCCCGGCGCTCTTCCCCCTGGCCGACCGCCTGGGCCACCGCCGGGGCACGGAAGCGCCCCGCGGCTAGACTTCCTGGAAAACAATGATTATTTGTTAGCTTCCCGGGCCGGCATTTGCTATGCTTATCCCGATGTATAGCCCCTTGCCGGAGGTGTTTATGCGGGTGCCCGCCCGCCTGTCCCGGATGGTGAGCCTGCCCCTGCTGCTGCTGGTCCTGCTGACCGGCGCGGCCTTGGCCGGGGAGAAGAGCACCACCTACTACACCCTGCACTACGAATCCTGGTCGTCGGTGGCCGACGCCCTGACGCCCTATCTCGACGCGGCCTTCACCACCTCCAAGAACGTCCTGGGCTACGACAACTCCGGCTACGGCAAGATCGACATCTATTTCTACAGCGATCCCGGCAGCGCCACC
The DNA here is from genome assembly GCA_937908275.1 of uncultured Desulfarculaceae bacterium. GTDB lineage: Bacteria > Desulfobacterota > Desulfarculia > Desulfarculales > Desulfarculaceae > JACRDC01. The sequence goes on from CALERA010000226.1 coordinate 7,247, forward strand.
CTGGGCTACACCAACGCCGGGCAGAACTCCTTCTACCTCAACCTGATCTATGGCTCGTCTCTGCGCGAAAGCTATCTGTCCGACTATGGCCAGACCATCGCCCACGAGACCGCCCACGTCTTCTTCTTCCACCTGACCAAGCTCAACGAGAAATACGCCTGGTCCAGCGACGGGGCTTCGACCTACACCTGGCTGACCGAGGCCCTGAGCTACTACGTGGGCGGGGTGGCCTATCCCTATGGCAGCCAGTACAGCCAGGCCACCCTGGCCAGCACTCTGAAGTACTACAGCAAGAACGGCTCGGAGCGGGTGAGCTGGCTGGACACCGGCCGCGACTACAAGAACGGCAGCGCCTCGGCCCTGGAGCTGGTGCAGCTGGAGACCATCGGCTACTTCATCTCCGAGACCTACACCTGGAGCGGCATCGCCACCCTGCTCAGCAATCTCTCCTCCAGCAGCAACTACGAGGCGGCCTTCAAGGCGGTCTTCGGCAAGGAGAGCGGGCAGTCCAGCACCTCCAGCGGGGCCAGCGTCAACACCCTCTATTCCGACTATATCAACTTCTACCTCGGCCACTACTAGGCCCGGCTCGCACCAACGCAAAGACCAAGTTAGGTAATCCGAAGCGTCGCGGCCGCTGGGCCCCGCGCAAGGCCTTCTTTTGTCATTGCGAGGAGCGAAGCGACGCGGCAATCTCTCTGTTCCCGAAAAACAGCCAAAGCAGGAGAGATTGCTTCGCTGCGCTCGCAATGACAACAGGGAGGACAGGGCCATTCAGGGAGTGGCCCCAGGCCCGAGGCCAGGACCTGGCCAGGGTCGCGTCCGGGGGGGGTGGGGAGCACCCGGGCATCATGCCATGGCCTGCGAGTCGCTGCGCAAGTCGCGTCCGGGGGCGGGGAGCACCCGGCCCGTTTTCCTGGCGCTGAGATGATGACGCCCGGCCCCGGACAGGCGGGGACCGGCCGCACCCTCGGGTTTCAACCGCGGGGAGGGGCAGGAGCGCGCGGCCAGGTTGACCGGGCGGGCAAGACCACGCCCCCTGGCCCTGCGCGCCAAGCAAAGGGAGCCGGTTTGGCTCCCGGGGCCTAGGGGCGGGGCGGGGGCGCGGGATCAGCCGCCCGGCGGCGGCAATACTCTTCCATGAAGTCGGTCATCTTCTTGGTGTAGTCCTTGATCCACTCCGCCAAGGCCATCTGCTCCTCCGGGGTCAGCTTGGCCAGGCCGGCCTTGGCGTAGGTCTCCTTGCCCACCCGCTGCTCCAGGGTCATGCGCATGCTCATGGGCATGGCCTCCTCGGGCACGTGGCCGCAGGCCGCGGCTGGCGCGGCAACGGCCAGCAGCAGCAACGCGGCGATGATCATTGCACGCATGGCGATTTCTCCCAAAGCGCCCCCCTAGGCGGGGGAGCCGAAAAGCTGGGCCAGCAGCCAGTCGCGGCCCAGGTCCAGCAGGGCCTCGTCGCTGGCCAGGGCGGCTTCCACCGCCCCGGGCTCCAGGCCCTGGGCCGCGGCAAAGCCCGGCCGGGCCACCACCTGCCGCCATTGGTCCAGGTTGTACAGGGCCAGGATCACGGCGTGGATCTGGTTGGGCCGCAGCTCCAGGCGGCCCTGGCGGCGGGGATGGAAGAACAGGGGCAGCAGGGCGTCGTTGGCCGCCTGGTAGGGCGCCAGGCCCTGGTCCTCCACCCATTGGGCCGGGGTCAGGGCGCGGTCCGCGTCCCAGCCCTGGCAGGCCGGGGTCTCCTGGCGCAGGAAGACCTCCTCCAGCGCCCGACCCCTGGGATCGGGCTTCACCGCCCGGGCCAGGGGGTAGGTGCGGCAGGCCGCCGGCCGGTGGGCATAGGCCCCGCAGCCCTGGGGGGTGACCAGGGGGCAGCGGCCCTCGGCGGTCAGGCGCAGGCTCAGGGCCGGCCAGCCCGAGACCGGGTCCAGGTCCATCTCGGCGTAGCGCTCCAGCACCGCCCCGGAGTCCAGGCCCAGGCCCCGGCGCAGGCGCAGCAGGTCGTAGGGCAACAGCGGCAGGTGCTTGTGGGCGCAGCAGGTGTTGAAGCAGGCCAGGTGCGGCCCGCAGGCGAAACAAAAAGCCTGGTCCGGCCCCAGGCGCTGGCCTTGCAGTTGGGCCTGGCTCTCGATCATGCCGGCATTGCCTGGGGGCCCTGCCAGCGGGCGAAGAGCTGGTGCTCTATCCCGAACTGGTCCAGGACCTTGCCCACCCCCTGGGCCACGATCTCCTCCAGGCTGGCCGGGCGGTGGTAGAAGGCCGGCATGGGCGGCAGGATCACCGCCCCCAGGTGGGCGGCCTTGAGCATCAGCTCCAGGTGGCCCGCGTGCAGCGGGGTCTCGCGCACCATCAGCACCAGCTTGCGGCCCTCCTTCAGGCAGACGTCGGCCGCGCGCACGATCAGGTTGTGGTTGAAGCTGGTGGCCACGGCCGAAAGGGTTTTGATGGAGCAGGGCGCGATGGCCATGCCGGCCAGGGGGAAGGAGCCGCTGGCCAGGGGCGCGGCCAGGTCGTCCTCCTGGTGCACCGCGCCGGCCAGGGCCAGGGCCTCCTCCACCCCGCCCCGGGTCTCCAGCTCCAGGGTAAGGCGGCCGGCCCGGCTCAGGATCAGATGGGCCGGGCGGCCCAGGGCGCGCAGGGCCCGCAACAGCTCCAGGCCGTAGATCGCGCCGCTGGCTCCGGTGATGGCCACCGCCAGGGGCGGCGGGGGGGTGTCGCTGGGGGGCATGGGGAATCCTAACCAGGGGAGCCTTGGGGGAATCTCAACGGGTTCCCCGGGCGCCCCTCCTAAAGGGCCGGTTGGGGCCAGGTTAGCACATTCGCGCGCCCTTTAGGCCGACGGCTCCTTGAGACGCCGCCAGAGGGTGTTCTGGCCGATGCCCAGGATGCGGGCGGCCTCGGCCTTGCGCCCGCCGGTGCGGGCCAGGACGTGCTCGGTGTAGCGCCGCACCAGCTCCTCCTGGCTGGGCAGGTCGCCGGCCAGGTGGTCCAGGAGCGCGGCCGGGGTGTCGCTGAGTCCGGCCGGCAGGTGCTCCGGGGTGATGACCTGGTCGCCGGCCAGCACCGAGGCGTACTCCAGGGCGTTTTCCAGCTCCCGCACGTTGCCCGGCCAGGCATGGGCCTCCAGGCGGCGCACGGCCTCCGGCGACAGGCCCGGCCCCCGGGGGCGCAGGCGCTCCAGGAAATGGCGGGCCAGGGGCAGGATGTCCTCCCGCCGCTCGCGCAGGGGCGGCACCTGCACCGGGATCACCGCCAGGCGGTAGAACAGGTCCTCGCGGAACTCGCCCGCCGCCACCATGTCCTTGAGGTCTCGATTGGTGGCCGAGACCACCCGGGCCTTCAGGGGACGCGACTGGTTGCCGCCCACCGGGCGCACCTCGCGCTCCTGCAGGGCGCGCAGCAGCTTGGCCTGCAGCTCCAGGGGCAGCTCGCCCACCTCGTCCAGGAACAGGGTGCCGGACCCGGCCTCCACGAACAGGCCCTGGCGGTCGCGGTCCGCGCCGGTGAAGGAACCTTTAACGTGGCCAAAAAGCTCTGATTCCAAAAGGTTGGGCGGAAGGGCCGCGCAGTTGATCGCCAGGTAGGGCTGTTCGGCCCGGCCGGAGTGGCGGTGGATGAAGCGGGCCAGGACCTCCTTGCCGGTGCCGGTCTCCCCCACCAGGAGCAGGCTGCTGGGGGTGGGGGCGGCCTTGAGGCACAGTTGCAGCACCCGCTCCATGGCCTCGCTGCGGTGCACGAAGCCCGTCTCGCGCGGAGTGGTGGCGCGGACCCGCAGGCGCTCCAGCTCCGTTTGCTGGGATTGCAACTGCTGGCGGGTGGTGCTCAGGGCCAGGCGCAGGCGGCCCACTTCGTCGTTGACCTCGGGCAGGGAGTAATGCCGCCGCAGTTGCTCCGGGGTGAGCCCCCATTCCTCCACCGGCCGGCCCTCGAACAGGCAGACCGGCGCGCCCTGGCCGGCGCAGGCGGTCTCGCGCACCAGGACCTCGCGCCCCAGGCAGGCGCTGGCATAGCCGCTGGCCGCGCCGGAGAGCATCGAGCAGAAGGGATGTTCGGAAAAATGCAGGCCCGGCGGTCGCAGCAGGACCTGGAAGGACTCGCGCCAAAACCCCTTGAAATGACAACGCCCGGCCGCGCGATCGAAGTCCAGCTCGGTGATCTTCTCCACCCCCAACCCGGCCCAGCGCCGCACCACCGCCCCGGCTTTGAACCACTCCAGGTCGCTCTCCCACTGGTAGAGCTCGGACAGGGACGTGGACATGCCCAAGCCGGCCTCATAGCCAAAACGGAAGAAAATCACCTGCATGGTGGGCTCGCCCAGCCGCTCCATCAGGTCCTGGCCCAAACGGGAGAGAAAAGGACCGGCCCCGGTGACCACCAACCGGGCCGAGCCGAAGAACGGCAGGCCGTTCACCGGGTCGGTGCGGATCAGCTCCTCGGGGCGCAGGTCCTCGGCCCGCATGGCCGGCCTCTAGCCCTCGTGCTCTGGTCCCAGCAGCAACTTGCCCTGGGAGGGGAGCATGATGATGTAGGGGGTTTGGCACCAGCCCTTTTCGCACTGGGCCTGGCGCTCGGTCTCGCGCTGGGCGTGCAGGAAGGCCCGCACCAGGTCGCCGCCGTTGACCTTCAGACCCTCCAGGATGAAGTAGGTGAAAATGCTGGCCCCCAGCTCGTTGGACTCCCAGGCCCGCTGGGCCTGGAGGCAGGAGGCCAGGACCAGGGTGATGCCGCGCTCGTCCCGGGGCGGGGTGTCGTCGCGCTGGGCGGGGCGCTCGGGTTCGGTCAGGTCGGCGCTGTGGCAGGCGTCCACGATCACCACCCGCTGGCGGGACTGGAGCCGGGCCAGGTAGGCGTAGAGGTCATCCCGGGTCAGGGCGGTGCCCCGCTCCACGATGGGGCCGCCCTGGGGTCCGGTCTGGCCGGTGGGCCTGGTGTCGTGGCAGACGATGCCCACCACCTGGTCCTGGGTGTAGAAGCCATGGCTGGAGAAGTACAACAACACCAGGTCCTCGGGGCCGGCCCGGCGGGCCATGGCCTCGGCCGCGGCCAGGACGCCGGCCCGGGTGGCTTGCTCGTCCAGGAGGACCCTGACGTCGCCGGGGGCGAAACCGCCGCCCTGGGGGTCCAGGAGCCAGTTGCGCACCAGGGAGACATCGCGGTGGGCGTAGTCCAGGTCGGGCAGGGCGCGATCGCCAAAGGAGCCGACCCCCACCAGCAGGGCCAGGCGTCGGCCGTCCTCAGCCCCCGCTGGCGTGGCCGGGGCCAGACAAAACGCGACCCCGAGCGCCAAAACCAGCACCATCCCGCCAGCGAGGCGGCCGAGATGGGGGAAGCGGCGGTTCGGGGTCATGGTGCGCTCCCAGGGGGGGCAGGAGCGGAGAATCCACGCCGGACTATTTCTCCTCCTGCCAGGCCATGATCATCACCGCGGCGGAGATCGCCGTGACCCACTTGCCGTCCTTGGGTCCCACCGCGGTTTGGGTCAGGTTGTCGGTCTTAATAATTTTACCAGACATCCTGAAGACCTGCTTTTTCTCGTCCCAGCTCTGGGCCACGTCGAAATCGATGCCCAGGGTGGTGGCCAGCATCTCGGCCGCCAGGTCCTCGGCATAGTCGCCGCTGGTGCGGGCGTTCTGGCCGAAACCCTTGTGCTCGGACAGATAGCCGTGCAGGGAGCGGTCGGACGGCATGGCCAGGCCGATGCTGATGCTGATCAGGCGATTGGGTTCGTTGGTGGCGTTGCGGGCCATGACGCAGAACAGGATCTGCCCGGACTGGAGCATGGCCTCGCCCGCCTTGCGTGTCATGAGCTTGCAGTGCGGGGGGAAGATGCTGGAAACGTAAACCAAGTTCTGTTGAGCGATGCCGGCGTCGCGCAGGGCCAGCTCGAAGCTGGCCAGGTGCTCGCGGTGAACGCCCTTGCCCTTGGTCAGGTAGATGTATTTGGGAACCAGCATTGACGACCTCCTTCCAAGCCACGAACCTCCCGAACCCCGCCCCGAACCTGGCGGCAGGGTCTATTCCGGGAAGCGTCTTAATTATCGCCCACCAGGCGGTTCGTCAAGCCGAAAAAGCGCGGATGACCCCGGAACCCTTGCGGAGGGGTGGCCCCCGGCCTATACTGCACCCGTATTTGAACTCTTAGGCCGGATTGGGTATGAGCGAAGACTTGGTGACATTCGGCAACGTGCCTCAGCCCGACGAGGCCACCGCCCGCGCGGCCATCATCCCGGCGCCCCTGGAGGCCACCGTGAGCTGGGGGGAGGGCACCGCCCTGGGGCCGGCCTCCATCATGAACGCCAGCGCCAACCTGGAGCTGTACGACGAGGTCCTGGAGCAGGAAACCTATCTCCAGGGCATCCTCACCCGCCCGGCGGTGGACGTCTCCGGCGGGGTGGCCCCCACCCTGGACCGCCTGCAACGGGCGGTGGCGGCCGAGCTGGACGCCGGCCGGCTGCCGGTGGTGGTGGGCGGCGAGCACAGCCTGACCCTGGGCGTCCTGCGGGCGATGGTGGCCAAACACGGCAACGACTTCACGGTGTTGAGCCTGGACGCCCACCTGGACCTGCGCCAGGAGTACGAGGGCGACCCTCTCTCCCACGCCTGCGCCATGAAACGGGCCCTGGACCTGGGGCTCAAGGTCCGCCACCTGGGGGTGCGCTCCTGCTCGGTGGAGGAGGCCCAACTGGTGCGGGAGCTGGGCCTGACCCCCATGTGGGCCCACCAGGTGCACGCCGACCCGGACTGGCTGCCCAAGTCCCTGGCCGGGATCGAGGGGCCGGTCTACCTGACCCTGGACGTGGACGGCTTCGACCCGGCGGTCATCGCCGCCACCGGCACCCCGGAGCCGGGCGGGCTGTTCTGGCCCCAGGTGACCGCCTGGTTGACCGCGGTCTGCCGCCGTCACCGGGTGCTGGGGATCGACGTGGTGGAGCTGGCCCCCATGCGCTCCCACCCAGCCTCCGATTTCACCTGCGCCAAGCTGATCTATCGCGCCATCGGCCTGGCCCTCAAGGAGAGAAGCGATGCACGCCTGTAAGGGACCGGCCATCACCCCCCCGGCCATGGACGAGGGAGTGGGGGTGGTCCAACTGATCGACCATCACTTCAGCGCCTATAACGCCGCCCGTCTGCGCGAGGGAGCCCAGCTCTGGGCCCGCCGCATGGCCCAGCCCGGGGTCAGCGTGGGCCTGACCCTGACCGGGGCCCTGACCCCGGCCGGTCTGGGACCCTCCTGCCTGGTGCCCCTGGTGCGCCGGGGCCTGGTGGACTTCATCATCTCCACCGGGGCCAACCTTTATCACGACGCCCATTTCGCCCTGGGCCTGACCCTGCACCAGTCCTCGCCCCACAGCGACGACTGCGCCCTGCGCAAGCAGGGCCTGGTGCGCATCTACGACATCGTGATGGACTATCAGGTCCTCTTGCAGACCGACAGCTTCTTCCGCGAGATCATGAAGGCCCCGGAGTTCGACCGGGTGATGGGCACCGCCGAGTTCCATTACCTGGCCGGGCGCTACCTGGCCGAGCGCCAGCGGGTGTTGGGCCTGGGCGATCTCAGCCTGTTGGCCGCCTGCCACGAGATGCAGGTGCCGGTCTACACCTCCAGCCCCGGCGACAGCTCCATCGGCATGAACGCCGCGGCGATGCAGCTGCTGGGCAGCAAGTTCAACTGGGACACCAGCCTGGACGTCAACGAAACCGCTGGCCTGGTGCTGCTGGCCAAGCGCGGCGGGGGCAAGACCGGGGTGGTGATCCTGGGCGGCGGCTCGCCCAAGAATTTCATGCTCCAGACCGAGCCCCACATCCAGGAGGTGCTGGGCATCGCGGAAAAGGGGCACGACTATTTCCTCCAGGTCACCGACGCCCGGCCCGACACCGGCGGTCTCAGCGGGGCCACGCCCTCGGAGGCGGTGAGCTGGGGCAAGGTGGACCCCGAGGGCCTGCCCAACACCGTGGTCTGCTACACCGACAGCACCATCGCCCTGCCGTTGTTCTGCGCCTACCTGATCCAGACCGTGGGCCAAAGAGAGCCCCAGCGCCTCTACGCGCGGCGCGAGGAGGCGCTGGAGCTGGTCAGGCGGGAGGCCAATCTGGACTAGCGACGTTTTAAAACCGCACCTGTCCGGCCAGCCATTGACGCTGGGCGGCGGCGGCGCGGTGAAACTTCACCCAAAGCGAATCCGCGAAACCGGGCCGGCCGGGGTAGCTGGGGCGACTGCCCAGCGCCTCGGCCAAGTCGCTGAATGGCGTCTGCTGCAAAGGCTTGCCCAGGGCTTTTTCCTCCCAGGCGGTGGGTTCATAGTCTGGCAGGCCGCCGTGCTGCGAGAAAAGGTAGCCGAAAGAGCTCTGCCACACTTCGCAGCGTGCTTGGCGGTCGACCTTGACCAGGGACAGTAGTGGTTTGATGGTCGGTGCAAGATCTGTCCAGGGTATCACGCGCTTTCCGGTTGCCTTGGGCCAATAACCCAATACCTGATGAACGTAGCGGGCCGCTGCAAGATACTCCCGGGGGTTGTCGCGCAGGTGGCCGCGTCCGCCAGCTCCCGGAGCCGCGAAGCGCGCGCGCCAGGATAAAAATGGATAGTCTGGCCAAAACTCGGCTTGGAAATGGGCCACGTGCATGGGAATTGCTGCGAAACCATGCCCTGTCAAGTCGCGCCAGGCCTCTTTCATGGCATCCATTAGGCCGTGAGTTTCGTTGATCGAGTGCAGTTCCTTTACGTCGTTTTCCTGATTCCAACGGCCGGAGAAGGCCTGGTGCGCCCAAGTGTCGGCTATGGTGTGCAGGGCAACACCAAGCCGGACCAGGAGATAAACCGGATCAGAGTCGGTCTCCTGGGCCACGTTCTGGAGCAATGGTTCGGATAGCTTCCCCAACGGTTTGGTGATGAAATCATCCTGCTCAGAAGAAATGGGGCCGGGAGGCAGGAAATGGAAGGGGATGTACACCTTCAGCCAGACGTCGCGGTTCTTGGAATCCAGGTAACGGCCGAAGTCATTGGCAGTGGACAAAGGCGAAAAATTCCGGCCTCCCACCAGGATGTCGCGCCCGTCCTGGGCGTCGTCCACGTATTGCGCGGCATAGGCGATGGTCAGGGCCTCGTCCTCGCCGAAACCCGCCGCCCGGGCCAGCACCGCGGTGGCGTAGTAGTGAAAATCCCGCTGCATGATCAACCCGCCTGCTTGGCCGACCACAGGGCCGGGTCGCAGGTGTTGAAGAACTTGATCTCCACCTGCTCCTTGGCCGCCGGCTTCTTGGTCCAGTAGAGCTGGTGATAATCCGGCTCGAAGATGTTCCAGGTGCAGAGGTCGATGGGCGTGACCTCGCTGGCGTTGAGCTTGGGCAGCAGACCGCCGGCCTCCAGGCCCGCCGCCACCAGCTCCGAGCAGAAGAAGCGGCTGAAATCCTCGGCGTTGGCCGTGGGGCAAAGCTGACCCAGGACCTTGTCCAGGGCGTCCAGGGCCGAGTTCACCGCCTGCTTGAGGTCGTAGGGCTTGCCCTTCTGGGCGTAGAGGAAGTCGAAGAATTTTTTCAGGTCGAATTTGCGGTCCTGGCGCAGCTTCTTGCTCAAGGGCAGCCACCAGACCTGGCCGTCGTAGCCGCGCAGGCGGTCGCTCAGGCGGATGGCGTCCACCCCCATGAACTCCTTCCACTTGGTGGATTCGATGATCAGGTTGAAGACCCGGGCCTGGTCTCCGGTCTCGTAGGTGGCCTGGGTTTGCAGGATCACCCCCACGTGGCTGACCTGGGAACGGGTCACGGTCTTGATGATCTCCGAGAAATGGCTCTTGCCGGCAAAGGCGATCACGTCGCCCGGCTGCATCTGCTCGCGCACGCTGTCGTACTTGGTCACGCTGAAAGACATCCCATCCTCCCTGGCTGAGGTTGCGGCAGGCGTTTCCTTGGCTTGGGGCGGGGCAGAAAGCAAAGCCCGCCGCCATATTGGGCGACGGGCTGTCGTGACCCTGGTGGGCGCCCGGGTGGGCTGTGCCGAGTGGGAAAACCTTAGGGCCTGAAGGGGCTGGCCGTCAATACCCTATTTTGCCTGGTTTGATTTGGTGAATTGATTCCGGGAGGCGGCGCGCCAAGCAAAACCCCCGCCCGGAGGGGCGGGGGTCGTCAGGATATCGGGTTGGCGCGGGGAGCTACTTGCCGGCCCCGCAGCATTTCTTGTATTTCTTGCCGCTGCCGCAGGGGCAGGGGTCGTTGCGCCCCACCTTGGCGGCCTTGCGCTTGGCCGGCTCCGGCCCGGAGCCGTCGTCGCCGGCGGAATAGGACAGGGGCACGTCCTCGGGCGGGGCGAACTCCTCCACCTCGTCCGGGCGTTTGAGTTGCAGGCGCAGGAGCATGGAGGCGGTCTCCTGCTGGATGCGCTGCACCATGGCCATGAACAGCTCGTAGCCCTCGCGCTGGTACTCGCGCAGGGGGTCCTTCTGGCCATAGCCGCGCAGGCCGATGCCCTCCTTGAGGTGGTCCATGTTCAGCAGGTGGTCCTTCCAGAGGCTGTCCACCACCTGCAACAGGATCATGCGCTCCAGGTAGGCCATGGTCGCCTGGCCGTACTGGTCGAACTTGGCCTGGTAGACGGCCCGGGCCTCCTCGGCGATGATCGCGCCCAGGCCCTCGGCCCCGCCCCAGGTCTGGGGTTCGCCCAGGGCCGGCTTGAAGCCAAAGGCCGCGCCCACCGCCATCTCCAGGGCGGCGCGGTCCCAGTCCTCGGGGGGCTGGTTCTCCACGGCGTGGGCGTCGGCGATCTCGCCGGCGATCTGCTCCACCATGTCCAGCACCGCCTCGTGCACGCCCTCGCCGGTCAGCGCCATGCGCCGCTGGGCGTAGATCACCTCGCGCTGCTTGTTGAGCACGTCGTCGTACTCCAGCAGCTGCTTGCGGATCTCGAAGTTGCGCCCTTCCACCTTGCGCTGGGCGTTCTCGATGGCCTTGCTGATGATGCCGGCCTCGATGGGCTCGCCCTCCTCCATGCCCAGCTTCTGCATGATGCCGCTAATGCGGTCGGAGCCGAACAGGCGCAGGAGGTCGTCCTCCAGGGAGAGGTAGAAGCGGCTGGAGCCGGGGTCGCCCTGGCGGCCGGAGCGGCCGCGCAACTGGTTGTCGATGCGCCGG
>CALERA010000227.1 GCA_937908275.1 uncultured Desulfarculaceae bacterium
AGCCGATGGGGCCGTGCACCAGGTGCAGGGCGTCGGCGATGGGGTAGAGCACCACCCGGGAGCCACAGAAGACGCAGGCCCGCTGGCTCACCGCCCCGGCCAGGCTCTCCTTGTCGCAGCTGATGCGAAAGGGACCCTCGCCGCTGACGGCCATCTGGTCGGCGCGCTCGTCGAACATCACCTGGGCCATGACTCGCTCCCTTGCTTGGGGCCGGCGGCGGGGCCGGGTTTCCCCGGCCGGCCGGCGGGTTGTCGGGTCGTTTGGGCTAGAGCAGATAGTCCGGGGCCGGCTTGCCGGCCTCCAGGCCGTCCAGGATGGCGTCCACCGCATCCTCGCTGTCCACCCCGCCGAACCACCAGTTCTGGGGCTGGACCACCAGGGCCGGACCCTGGTCGCAGAGCTTCAGGCAGGTGGTGCCGGCCACCGCGGCGCTGAGGCCCCGGGCGGTCAGCTCCTCCTCCAGGTAGGGCAGCAGGCCCAGGGAGCCCTTCTTGTGGCAGACGCCCTGGGACTCGCCGCCGGCGCGGAAGCTGCCGCAGACCAGGATGGTGTAATCGGGCTTTTCCATGGTCGTCTCCTTTACAAGACCAGCTCGAAGGTCTGTTCGGGGTCGTCGCGGTCCTTGCGGTCCAGGATGACGGTGAGGATCTTCTCCAGCAGGCGCAGTCCACCCTTGTAGCCCACGGTAGGGAAGTACTGGTGGCCCACCCGGTCCAGGATCGGGAAGCCCCAACGCACCAGGGGGACGTCCTCGTCGCGGGCGATGTACTTCAGGTAGGTGTTGCCGATCAACAGGTCCACCGGGTCGTTCTTGATCCACTGGTGCAGGAGGAACATGTCCGCGGCCGAGCCGGCCTTGACGTTGACCTGGTAGGGCAGGTCGGCGGTCAGCTCGTGGATCTTGTCCTCGAAGGCCTTGCCCGGGGTGCCGGTGACCAGGTGCTTGGGCCACATGTCGATGGACAGCAGGAACTCGGTCAGGGCGATGAGCTGGTCGGGGTCCCCGGCCAGGGCCACGGCCTTGTGATAGAAGTACTGGTGCATGTCCGAAATCATGTCCACCAGCTGACCGCGCTCGCGGTTGATCTCGTCCGGCACGCTGACCCCGGCGATGATGCGCAGGGCGTCCACGAAGCGGTCGGTGGCCTTGAGGCCGAAGGGCATCTCCAGCACCCGGCAGGGCACCTTGCAGTTGGTGTCCAGGTAGCGGGCGGCGTCGGCCGAGCACCACTCGCCCAGGGCCAGGGTGCCGATGCTGTCGCCGGAGGAGCGCAACTGCTCAATGGTCACCCCGCCCTCGGGGAACATCTTGAACTCGCCGGACATGGGCCCGTTGAGCACCCCGGAGGTGTCGGGGAACATGATGATCTCCACCCCGACCAGGGCGCACATGCGCTTGATCTCTTCCATGTCGGCCGGCTCCACCCAGCCGGGGATGATGTTCACCTTGCCGTTCTTCTTGCCGGTGTGCTCGGCCACCATGGCCATGCCCTTGACCATGTTGGAGAAGCCGGTGACATGGGAGCCGACGTAGCTGGGGGTGTTGGCGTAGATGACCTTGTGCCCCTTGGGGATCTTGCCGCCCTTGTCGGCCTTGTCGATGATCTGGGTCAGGTCGTCGCCGATGGTCTCCGACAGGCAGGTGGTGTGCACGGCCACCACCTCCGGCTCGTAGACCGAGAAGATGTTCTCGATGGCCTGCAACAGGTTGGCCTGGCCGCCGAAGACCGAGGATCCCTCGGTGAAGGAGCTGGTGGAGGCGGAGATGGGCTCCTTGTAGTGGCGGGTGAGGGTTGAGCGGTGATAGGCGCAACAGCCCTGGGAGCCGTGGCTATGGGGCAGGCAGCCGTGGACCCCCAGGGCCGCGTACATGGCGCCGATGGGCTGGCAGGTCTTGGCCGGGTTGATGGTCAAGGCCCCGCGCTCGGAGATTTCCTTGGGCGTGTGACGTAATAACATGACGGCGTCCTCGTCCTAGACGTTATTCCCAGACATAGGTGGCCGAGAGCTCGGGGTTCTCCTGCCAGGGGGCCTTGAGGTAGCCCCAGACCTTGCTGTTGACCAGGCGGTCGATCTCCCGATAGAAGTTCACCGCGCCCTTGAACCCGGCGTAGGGGCCGCCGGAGTCGTAGCTGTGCAGCTGCTTCATGGGGATGCCGGTCTTCTGGATGGAGAACTTCTCCTTGATGCCCGCGCAGAAGATGTCGGGCTTGATCAGCTCCACCAGCTTCTCGGCCTCGTACTGGTTCAGGTCGTCGATCACCAGCGACTTCTCGGGCATGTCCGGGATCATGCCGTCGTAATCCTTCAGCTCCAGGCCCTCGCTCACCAGCCGCGCCATGTCCTCGGGGCTCTTGCGGGGCTGGAAGCGCTCCGGGTCGGCCTCCACCACGATCTCCTCGATGTTGCGGCTGTCGGCGTCCACGGTGAGATTGGGGATCACCTGACGGCCCTCGTAGTCATCGCGGTGGGCGAACTCGTAGCCGGCCGAGACGGTCTTGATGCCCAGCTCGGCGAAGAGATCCTGGTAGTGGTGGGCCCGGGAGCCGCCCACGAAGAGCATGGCGGTCTTGCCCTCGGTGCGGGGCTTGATCTCGGCCAGGACCTTCTCGACCTCCGGCATCTCCTCGGCGATCACCGCCTCCACCCGCGCGGTCAGCTCGGGATCGTCGAAATACTTGGCGATCTTGCGCAGCGACTTGGCGGTGGACTTGGCCCCGATGAAGTTGACCTTGACCCAGGGGATGCCGTACTTGGTCTCCATCATGTCGGCCACGTAGTTGATGGAGCGGTGGCACATCACGCAGTTGAGGTCGCTGGTGTGTGCGCAGGCGAACTGGTCGTAGCTGGAGTTGCCGGAGAAGGTGGCCACGTTGGTGATGCCGCACTTATTGAGGACGCGGTCGATCTCGAAGCCGTCGCCGCCGATGTTGTACTCGCCCAGGAGGTTGATCTTGTA
>CALERA010000228.1 GCA_937908275.1 uncultured Desulfarculaceae bacterium
GGTATTCGGCGTACTCCTCCTTGATCTTGCTCTTGCCCGGGTCCGGGGACTTGGGGGTCAGGTCCAGCTCCCCGAATTCCAGGCTGGGGGCCTCCAGGGCCAGGATGCGCAGGTCGGCCCATTCCCGGCGGCTGACGAAGCCGTGGTAATAGCGCATGAGTTGGCCGATGAGCCCGGCGGAGTTGGAATCCACCCGGATGGCGCAATCGCCGAAGACCAGGTGCAGGCGGTGATCCAGGCTGTCGCGCGCCAGGAGCTCCGCGGACAGCCCGGCCAGGTCGATGACCTTCTCCACCATCAGATCAGCCTCCCCAGCGCGTAATCGGCGTAGAGCGCGGCGGCGTCGATGCCGTCGGCCTCCATCAGGCCCCGGAAGCCGCCAAAGGCCGACACCTCGAAGACCTTCAGGCCGTCCTCGGTCTCGGCCACGTCCACGCAGGTGAAATCCAGGCCAAAGGGGGCCTGGGCCTTCTGGGCCAGCTCCAGCACCTCGGCCGAGGGCTGGTGGGGCTGGTACTTGCCGCCGGAGCGGGTGGTGGTGTTCCAGGCCCCGTTGCCCGAGGCGGCCCGGGCGTAGGTGGCCAGGTACTTGCCGCCCAAAAAGACCACCCCCAGGTCGCGGCCGGGCAGCTTCAGGAGCTTTTGCAGGTAGATGGTCCGGTTGCCCTCGGCCTGGAAGCGGGCGATCTCCTCGGCGGCGTGGGCCCCGGGCTCCAGCACCACCATGCCCCGGGCCTTGGTGGAGTACAGGGGCTTGAAGACGCTGGGACCCATCCGCTCCAGGGCGGCCAGGGCCTGGGCCGGGTCCTCGGTGACCACGGTGGGCGGCATGGGGATGCCGGCCAGGCGCAGGCCCACGGTGCAGGACAGGCGGTTGAGCACCGCCAGGATGCGGGCGGGCTGGGAGAAGATCGGCAGGCCGCGCTGGTTGATCCAGCGCAGGACCTCCAGGCGGTCCAGCAGTTGGGGCGAGTAGGACGGTCCCACCTTCTTGATGATGATGCCGTCCAGGTCCATCAGGTCCAGCTCGCCCCAGCGGGCGACGCCGGTCTCCAGGTCGATGGCGATGTGATCCGGGTCCATGAGCAGGCGATAGCCGGTGCGCCGGGCCAGGGCGTCGGCCAGCTGCTCCGAGGACCAGCCGCCCGGCACCCCCACCACTCCGATTCGTTTCATGCTTGGTTCACCTTCAGTGCGAGAAAAATAACTAGTAGATCAGCACCTGATCCGGCAGGCGGAACTCCTCCCAGGGCTGGCCGCGATGGGCCGCGAGCTTTTCCATCAGGTAGACCGAGCGCAGGTACATGACCTTGGCGAAGTCGAAGTTGAGCTCGAAGCGGGTGGAGGTGAAGAAGGAGCGCAAGAGGCCCAGGGCCAGCCGGGCCTCGAAGGTGGCGTCGTGGTGGTCCTTGGCGAAGGTCCGGGAGAAACGCAGGAACTCCAGCATCACGTAGTGGATGCGGTCGCGCAGGGGACCCCGGGCCACCGGCAGGCGGAAGTTGGAGATCAAAAAGACCGAGGCGTCCTGCACGTAGTCCGCGTCGGTGGAGCGGTAGAGGTCGATGAAATGGATCCGCTGCTCGTTGTGGTTGTAGATCACGTTGTTCAGGTTGAAGTCGCCGTGGATCAGCACCGTGAACGGGGCGCCCAGCTTGGCCTCGATCTCGGCGATGTGGTGGATCAACTCGCCCAGGGAGTCCATCTTCAGCGAGCCGATGCTCATGGAGGCGCGCTCGAAATGGGGGTGGACCCGGTAGACGTCGTCGATGCGGCCGCGCAACTGGCTGACGAAGTTGGGGGTGACCCGCTCCTGGCGCCGGGTCTCGCGCCAGATGGTGTTGAGCGTCTCCAGCACCAGGAAGACCGCGTTCTCCAGGATCTCCTTCTCGGAGTTGAGCACCACCTCCTGCAAGGTGCAGCCGCCCAGGTACTCCAGCAGCAGGGAGGCGTTGCTGTCCGCGGCCTGGAAGCCGAAGATCCGGGGCGGCAGGCCGGGCATCAGCTCCTGCCAGCGCTCGATGCTGGCCTTCTCGCGCTGGATCTTGCTGAGGTTACCCTCCTTGAAGATGACCCGCTGGGCCCGGCCGTCGTCGCTGGGCTCGGCCACGGTGCCGATGCGGCAGCCGGAGCGCGAGCCCCAGATGGACTCGAACTCCACCTGGCTGATGGGCGATTCCATGCCCGAGGCGGCCAGGGTGTCGCGCAGGGCCTCGTACTGGTGGATCTTCAGGCGCTCGCCGATGATGGCGAAGATCAGGGCTTCGCCGATGTTCAGCAGCGAGTCGCCCATGCGCTCCAGGTAGCGGAAGATGAACAGGGTGGTGACCAGGTTGCCGGTCTCCCGCCCGTGCTTCAGCTCGGCCAGCACCTGGTCCAGGTTGGTCTTGTACAGGCCGTCCAGGTGGAACTCGCACTGGCAGATGCGAAAGGCCAGGGACAGGTCCTGGCGCACCACCGCCTCGTTGATGGTCTCCAGGCCCAGGAAGACCTCCTCGAAGAAGGTCTGGTAGTCATAGCGGGACAGAAAGCCCGGGTCGGAGAGGAACTGGACCTGGTTGACCACGTTGACCGCGAAGTCGGCGATGCGCTCCAGGTTGCTGGCGATGGTGTTGATGGAGCGCAGCAGGTTGGAGGTGCGGCGGTCGGTGACGGTGTTGGTGAGAAAGGAGAAGGACTTCTCCTCGATCAGGCTCTTGAGGTTGTCCACGTAGTCGTCGCGGCCGTTGATGCGCTCCAAGAGGCGCTGGCTGGGCGAAGCCAGGAAATTGAGCGTCTCCTCCACCTGCTTGTGGACCTCGAGCACCAGGAAGCGGAAGTTCTCCTCTAGTCCG
>CALERA010000229.1 GCA_937908275.1 uncultured Desulfarculaceae bacterium
CCGTCGGCGACCTGACCGGCGGCAAGTTCAAGGTGCAGGTCCTGCCCGGCGGCGCGGTGGCCCCGGCCCTGGAAGTCACCGACGCCATCCAGAAGGGCATCGTGGAGATGGGCCACCTCTGGCCCGGCTATGACATCGGCAAGGACGCCACCGCGGCCATCCTCGGCGGCTACGCCGGCGACATGGAGTCCGCGGCGGCCCTGCACTGGCTCTACGCCGGCGGCGGCGACAAGCTGTGGCGCGAGTGGCGTCTGGCCAAGTTCGGCATCATCGGCATGGCCTGCGGCATGCGGCCCACCGAGGTCTTCCTGCACTCCCACAAGCCCATCAAGACCCTGGCCGATTTCCAGGGCGCCAAGATCCGCACCGTGGGCGCCTGGGCCGACATCCTGCCCAAGATGGGCGCGGCCGTGGTCTCCCTGCCCGGCAACGAGGTCTTCCCGGCCCTGGAGCGCAAGGTCATCGATGCCACCGAGTGGGCCACCCCGGGCGAGAACGTGATCAGCGGCTTCCACGAGGTGGCCAAGTACGTGATCGTGCCCGGCAGCCACCAGCCCAGCGCGCCGTTCGAGCTGGAGATCAACAAGGCCAAGTGGGACTCCCTGCCCAAGGAGTACCAGGAGGTCATCAACTACGCGGCGGCCTACACCACCTTCATGAGCTGGATCAAGATCGGCAAGCTCGACATGGGCGCCATGGAGACCTTCAAGAAGAAGGGCAACGAGATCATAACCCTGGACGCCGATACCCAGGCCAAGATCTTCCAGCTCGGCAAGGAGTGGGCGACGGAGAAGGCCAAGGGCAACGAGTGGTTCCAGAAGGTCTTCGACTCCAAGAACAGCTTCGAGAAGGGCTGGGACGGCATGTTCGCCACCCGGTACTTCGCCTTCAAGCAGCATTAGCATAGCCCGGTCCGGGGCCTCCCCTGGGGGGCCCCGGCCGTTCCTCATGCCGGGAGTCTCACCATGAAATCTCTGGCCGCTTGGCTGCGCTTCGTGGACAAGCTGAGCATCATCGTGGGCAAATCAACGGCCATGCTGGCGGTGCCCATGGTGCTCTGCCTGGCCTATGAAGTGTTCGCCCGTTACCTGTTCAACGCTCCCACGGTCTGGTCCTACGACATCACCTACATGATCTACGGCGCCCATTATCTGCTGGGCGCGGCCTTCACCTACTACATGCGCGGCCACATCCGCATCGACGTCTTCTACAACCTCTTCTCCCCCCGCGCGCGCAACATCATCGACGTGGTGGGCTACGTCTTCATCATCATGCCGGTCACGGTGGTCCTGGCCATCAGCGCCCATTCCATGGCCAGCGACGCCTGGATCAGCCAGGAGGTGAGCCAGTACTCGCCCTGGGCCCCGGTCCTCTGGCCCATCAAGTGGGCCATGGCCGTGGGCTTTTTCCTGCTGCTTCTGCAGTGCGCCGCCGATTGCATCCGCAGCTTTGTCCTGCTGTTCAAGGGAGAGGAGCTATGATCGACGCGCTGCTCAACTCCGACTATTTCGTCATGCTCATGTTCGCCGGCGTGCTCTGCTCGCTCTTGATCGGCATCCCGGTGGCCTTCGCCCTTATGGGCATGTCTCTCATCTTCGGCTACCTCAGCTTTGGCGACGCGGTGGGCGACATGCTCATCCGCCGGGTCTGGGACTCGGTGACCAACTACGTCCTGGCCGCGGTGCCATTATTCGTCTTCATGGGGTCAATCCTGGAATCATCAGGCATTGCGAAAAAGTTATTCGACTCCATGATCCAGCTCACCGGCGGCCTGCGCGGAGGCCTGGCGGTGGGCACGGTGCTGATGTGCACCATCTTCGCCGCCTCCACCGGCATCATCGGCGCCTCCGAGGTGGTCATCGGTCTGCTGGCCATCCCGGTGCTGCTGTCGCGCTCCTACGACAAGAGCCTGATCTGCGGCACCATCTGCGCCGGCGGCAGCCTGGGCACCATCATCCCGCCCAGCGTGGTGATCGTGGTCTACGGCCCGTCCGCCGGCCTGTCCGTGGGCCGGCTGCTGGCCGCGGCGGTCTTCCCCGGCATCATGCTGGCCAGCATCTACGTGGTCTACATCCTGGTGCGCTGCTACCTGCGTCCCCAGGACGGCCCCGGCCTGCCCAAGGAAGAACGGGTGCCCTTCTCCGTGGCCATCAAGAACGTGGTGGTGGCCATGCTGCCCCCGGTGATGCTGATCTTCGCGGTCACCGGCACCATCCTGCTGGGCTGGGCGGCCCCCACCGAGGCCGCGGCCCTGGGCGCCCTGGGTGGAGTGCTGCTCTGCGGCCTCTATGGCAAGCTGAGCTGGAAGGGCCTGCTGGAGGCCTGCTACTCCACCATCCGCATCAGCAGCATGATCATGTTGGTGCTGACCGGCGGCATGATGTACACCGGCGTCTTCCTGGGCATGGGCGGCGCCGAGGCCTCGGAGAAGCTCCTCAGGGCCATGGACATGGGTCCCTGGGCCACCTTCTACCTGTTCCTGCTCCTGATCTTCCTGGCCGGCTTCCTGCTGGACTGGATCAGCGTGTTGCTGATCTTCGTGCCCATCTGCGTGCCGATCATCACCAAGCTGGGCTTCAACCCCATCTGGTTCTCGGTGATGTTCTTCGTAATGATCCAGACCAGCTACTTGACGCCGCCCATGGCGCCCGCCATCTTCTACATGAAGGGCATCGTGCCGCCGGAGATAACCACCGGCGACATGTTCAAGGGCGTCATCCCCTACGTGCTGTTGCAGTTGGTGGCCATCGCCCTGCTGATCGTCTTCCCGGACATCTCGCTCTGGCTGCCGGAGCAGTTGATGGGCGGCGGCTTCAAGTAGGCCAGGTCAACCCTTGAATCATCGCGCCAGGCCCCGGTCCCGGAAGGGTCCGGGGCCTGGCCCATGTGGATCCCGTTTTTTCAGCAAGAGGAGCATCCATGGGTCTGTGGCTGGGCATCGACACCGGGGGCACCTACACCGACGCCGCGCTGCTGGATTCCGAGACCGGCCGGGTCCTGGCCTGGAGCAAGGCCCTGACCACCCACGCCGAGCTGAGCCGGGGCGTGGCCGAGGCCCTGGACCGGCTCTTCGTCCAGGACGGATCCCCCGCCCCGGCGGCGGTGGAGCTGGTGGGACTCTCCACCACCCTGGCCACCAACGCCATCATCGAGGGCGTCAGCGGCCGGGTCTGCCTGGTGCTGATCGGCTATGACGCGGCGATGCTCAAGAACTATGACCTGGAAAAGGATCTGGTCACCCGCGACCTGGTCCACGTGGCCGGCGGCCACGGCCTGGCCGGCGATGAGATCGCCCCCCTGGACGAAGCGGCCCTGGCGGAGCTGGCCCGCCAGCGCCGCCAGAACTGCGAGGCCTTCGCGGTCTCGGGCTATTTCTCGGTGAAGAACCCCGCCCACGAGCTCAAGGCCCGGGAGATCATCGAGGCCGAGTCCGGCCGGCCGGTGACCTGTGGCCACGAGTTGACCAGCCGCCTGGACTCGGTGCGCCGGGCCACCACCGCCGCCCTGAACGCCGGCCTGATCCCCTTTGTCCACGACCTCATCGCCCGGGTGCGCAGCGCCCTGGACCGGCGCGGGGTGGCCGGCCGCCTGATGGTGGTCAAGGGCGACGGCTCCCTGGTGGACGCGGACTGGGCCCGGCGGCGGCCCATCGAGACCATTCTCTCCGGCCCGGCCGCCAGCGTGGTGGGGGCCTGGCACCTGGGACGGGGCGCGGGCCTGGTGGAGCCCCAGGGCGACCTCTGGGTGGTGGACATGGGCGGCACCACCACCGACGTGGCCTTCCTGGAGGGCGGCCGGCCCCGGCTCAACCCCGACGGGGCCCGGGTCGGTCCCTGGCGGACCATGGTCGAGGCGGTGGACGTGCGCACCAAGGGCCTGGGCGGCGACAGCCTGGTGAGCCTGACCCAGACCGGCGGCCTGGTGCTGGGGCCGCGCCGGGCCCGGCCCCTGTGCCTCTTGGCCAGCCGCCATCCCGAGGCCCTGGCCGAGCTGGAGCGCCAGGCGGCCGATCCCCCCTCGCCGGACCTGGCCGGCCGCTTCCTGAGCCGGGGGCGGCCGGCCACCCGCGACCTGCGCCCCTGGGAAGCCGAGCTGCTGGCCCGGCTGGAGCGGGGGCCATTGTCCCTGGCGGCCTGGGAGGCCGAGCTGCGCGCGGCCAATCGCCTGCTGCCGCCCTACGAGTCCCTGATCCGCGAGCGCCTGGCCGGGCTCTACGCCTTCACCCCCAGCGACGCCCTGCACAGCCTGAACCGCTGGCGGCAGTGGGAGGCCGAGGCCTCCCGCCTGGGCGCGGAGATCCTGGGTCTGTTGGCCGGGCGGGAGGCGGCGGCCTTCTGCCGCCAGGTGTTGGAAGGGGCCACCCTGGGCGCGGCCCGGGAGGTGGTGGCCAAGGCCCTGGCCGACGAGGGCCTGGAGCCGGACTGGGAGGCCCAGCCCCTGGCCCGGCGGCTGTTGGAAAAATCCCTGGGCCAGGCCCCCACCGGCACCCTGGCCTGCGCCATGCACCTGACCGCGCCCCTGGCCGGCATCGGCGCGCCGGCCGGGGCCTATCTGCCGGCCTCGGCCCAGTTGCTGGGGGCCGCTTACCTGGACCTGCCCCACGCCGCGGTGGCCAACGCGGTGGGCGCGGTGGCCGGGGGAGTGGTCCTGCGCCAGCGGGTGGAGATCAAGCCCCTGCGGCCCCTGCCCGGGGTGCGGCTGTTCCTGCCCGG
>CALERA010000230.1 GCA_937908275.1 uncultured Desulfarculaceae bacterium
CCTTCCAGGGGCGGGCTGACCACCTCGAAACCGTTGTTCAGGGAGCCGTCCGGGACGATCTTCCAATAGCGGCGGGTGGTGTGGTTGTAACCCTCGTCGGTGGCCCGCAGGCCGACCAGGTTCAAGGCCCGGGCCGCGCGTTCCTGGCTGATTCCCTTGATTTCGATCTCAACCCCGAACCGCCTCATTTCGCTCTCCTTTTGGCGTTGCCGTCGTTGTTGAAGACAGCTTCGCTCTCACCGGCCGGAGAGTCAACGCAAAAATAAACCAATGGTTAATTTAATTGGCAGGGCGGGGTTTGGGCTAGGTCGGCTGGGTGTTATTGGCAGTTCCTATGGCAAGCAGGCCCGGCACACCAGATCGGCTCGCTTACAGGGCGCGCCAGAGCCTGTCGCATTTCATTTGGCAAACTGTCGCATTTTGCCTGGCAACTTACACCCGACCAGGGGACACTTCCGTAGCGAAACTGTAGCCAAACTGTAGCCAGCACAAAGACAGAGGTTAGACCAATACGGCCTAACCCCTTGATTTTATGGTGCCGAGGGACGGAGTTGAACCGCCGACACGGGGATTTTCAGTCTCACCAGGTATGCCCTCCCAAAAACTTTCTTATCAGCTATTACCCGTATTAATTACATAAATATGATAGCCCTGCCGCAAATCCTCCGCTATACTACGTTCAGATATGCTTACCCGAGCTTACCTGGCGCTTACCCGGTAAACACGGGGGACTTTCGAAGGCCGCCCAGGCTTGGCAGGGCACACCCTCCGATGCACCCTGCCAGGCTGTACCCAATACGGGCTCCTGCCCAGTCCTCATGGCAAAGGGGGCGTCATGGCCAAGCTGACCAAGACCTTTATCGATGGTCTGAAGGCTGAAGACGGGGATCGGGTGATATGGGATGATGAAATGCCCGGCTTCGGCGTTCGCGTGAAGCCCTCTGGGGTCAAGAGCTTCTGCATCCAGTACCGCGCCCAAGGGCGAAGCCGCCGCATGACCATCGGCCACTACGGACGGCTCACCTTGGAGCAAGCCCGCAAGGCGGCCCGGCATAAGCTCGCGGACGTGGACCAGGGCAAGGACCCAGTGGCGGAGCGGCAATCAGCCCGTGAGGCCCTGACCATCAAGGACCTGGCAGAACGCTATCTGGAAGAACATGCCGCCCTCAAGAAGAAGACCTTCAGCCTATACCGTGACCGCCGGCTGATCGAACGCTTCATCCTGCCCGCCCTGGGAGGGAGCAAGATAGAGACCGTCAGCCGCCCTGAGGTGGCCAAGCTTCACCACAAAATAGGTGAGTCCACTCCAATCCAGGCCAATCGCGCCTTGGCCGTGCTGTCCAAGATGATGACCCTAGCGATCAGGTGGGGCCTGCGCACCGACGAGAAGAATCCCTGCAAACACGTTGAACGCTTCAAAGAGAACAAGCGGGAGAGGTACCTTTCCGCTGCTGAACTGGCCAAACTGGGCAAAGTGCTGGGAGACGCTGAATCCGGTGGCCGCGAAAATCTGGTGGCCGTGAACGCAATCCGGCTCCTTTTGCTGACTGGGGCCAGGCTGGGCGAGGTGTTGTCGCTTCGCTGGAATTGGGTGGACCAGGATCGAGGCTGCATCTTCCTCCCAGACAGCAAGACCGGGCGGAAACCGATCCCTCTTGGGAAGAATGCCTTGGAGCTTCTGGGGCGGATACCCCACGCGGCGGGCAACCCCCATGTGTTTCCAGGTTTGAAGCTGGGGGAACACTTGCGTGACCTTCACGGCCCCTGGCGGCGGTTGCGCCAGTCCGCCGGCCTGGAGGGGGTCAGGCTCCATGATCTTCGCCACACCTGGGCCAGCCTGGGGGCGGCCTCCGGGCTTTCCCTGCCCCTGATCGGTGCCGTTCTGGGGCACACTGAGCCAGCCACCACGGCAAGGTATTCACACCTGGCCAATGATCCTTTGAAGGCCGCCGCTGACTTGGTTGATGACAAGATTGCGCAGGCATTGAATACTACCCCTACAGACAAAGTGCTGTCATTACCTGTTCATAGATAGCATGAAATTGGCCTGATGATTACAACTTCATTTTACTTTTGACAATCTTATACTTTCTGGTACACAATACAATCAGTTGTTAACGCTGTTGTATCTTGTGCCACATAGACCTACCCGGAATCCATCTAACCTCTGTTAAACTGCCAGATGGACCGAGGTTGTTCCTTACGATTGCCCAGCCATGGATGCCATGGTCTGGAGGCAAAGGAGGAGTACCTTGGCCACCTCGCCCAATCACTGCCAGCTTCCAATAGAATACCTTGACACCAAACAAGCTGCGGAGTGGCTTGGCCTGAGCCCCAGGACGCTCGAAGGCCTGCGCCATCGTGGCGGCGGACCACTTTATAAAAAGTGGGGGCCGAAGCTGGTCAGGTATGCGATCAGCGATCTACGTGCATGGGCGGACACCGCCGGCCGCAGGAACACAAGTGATGAAGGGAATACCATAGAGGTTAGCAAGCGCGAAGAAGCCAAATCATCCAAAGTAACCGATCCCACTCTTGGAGGTGGAAAGAGACTGGGGCTGCAAGCGCGCCAGCATCTCCAAGAGTGAGCTTCGCATCCTCCGACCGTCCGCCGGTCGGTCGAGGTAGAGGATTACGAAGCCGCGCGATAAATTTTTTCAGAGAAATTTGCTTTGAGGCGGTTCAAGTACCGTTCCTGGGCATATCAGACTACAGGAGGTGAAACATGGGTAACAACACCAAGCGGCAAACGCTAAAACTTTGGCTGGCCAACAATACAAATTCACTTTCTGCCGCTCTTCGTAACTCTGAGGGTCAGCTATTTGAACTTCGCCCTGATAAAAATAAGGAGGGTCGGAAGCGTATAACTGACCTCTTTGAGGCGGTACACGAGGAAATACTAAATATATTAACAGAAATGGAGGTCAGCAAGCCAATACCTGGCCCTGATGGTTCCAGGGAGGAATACGACTTCGATGGATGTGCGTATAAGGTGCGTAGATCACTGGTGAGACTGGCCCGCGATGGGTTGATGTCAACACTGGAATGGCTAACCAAAGAGTTTCCGGCAGAGCTAGCCGCTAGAGAGCCGTGGCCCGTTCCAAAGTACATCTCAGGAAATAAAAAAATATCTGCTCGCCTACAGAAGTCCAGAGCATTAGAAGTGTACGATTGGTTATATCGACACCGGCTCCCGGGTAACGCCGAAACCAGGAAAATAATTGCGGCTGCTGGTGGTGATTTCTGGGGAAGTGGACTTCCACGCTTCAAAGGTGAAACCGAAGAGGTAATAGTTACGCCAGACATAAAGCAAATGGCATTGGAGCTCCAATTGTCCACGCATTCGATCAGGAAGTACCTACAGAAGTTTGTTGAGATTGGAATCATGCAAGCTCTCCATATTAGATACGGAAGAGGAGGCAAAATCGTATATTCCATTGGCAGTCGGCGAGCATACATCAGGAAGGATGGCAGCCGAGGGACAGCCATCAGTTTGCACTTTAAAAATACCAAGTCCATGAGGGATAAATTGCGACACTTTAGCTTAGCACCCAATAGATGACAAATCCGTAAGCGTTACGGCTAAGGGTATCTCTACGGGGCCATCCCAGACAATATGAAAGGCACCAAGGCACCCTCTGGAACCAATTCGGCTTAGCCCAAGCCGGAGGTACGATCTTTCACCTCGATCTAGGCGTTGCCCTTCCTTGCCCAGCCTGATAGTCATCAATAAGTTTATAACGTTATAAAGTTATGCTTTGGCAATTTTACTAGGTTTAGTCTGATTAATCTGGAACATTATAATCAGGCTGATGGGCTTGCTCACGGCAAATGCTACACATTACAAAATATACAGCCCAGATTTTTATTGGTCTTGATCGACATATAATAAGCTCGGGTATATTCATACCCTCTAAAACCCCCGTCCTTCGGACTGCCTCCACGCTTTCGCATGGACCTCCCATGCTACGCATGGTCTGTCCTCCATTTATGCTCAAGCTGTGGAGCCATCCCTCAGGCCGGGCCGATCGCTTCGCGATCGGACAGCTCCAAGACTTTTTACGCTGATTTTTGGGGATAACCTTTGCGGCCTCTTCGCTGGCCTAAGACTGGCTTGGGAATGCATCTACACTTCTCTGTCTAGATGGTTACCCAGGTGATCAGTAGACGATCGAGGCCCCGATGCCTACTCCAGTCCCCAGGCCTTGATCAATCTGATGGGTTCCGGGCCTGTTGCTTGTCTAGGTCAGTACCCTGCCTCCCAGAGCGATGGGCTTGGCCGATTGTCTGTTCCTCCATCGTCAATCGGACCAGACCAACCCAGCCAACCTCGTGATCGGTATTGGTGGTCATCTCTTGGCCCGAGCGGGATGATCCGATCATATACCCCCTGGGCGGTGCCGGTGCCGTTGAACAGCAACCCTGCCATGCCTGGTCGGCCACCATCTGTGGGCATCAGTGCCATGGGAAGGCCATCAATCCTGACCATAGTACCGATCAGGGCGTTGGGTTGATTGGCTACCTGAATGTGCAGTCTCGGGCGATTATAAATCCTAGCTACCGACTAAAGAATATGATTTATATCTGCTCCACCCGGTAAAAATAGCATTTTTAATCTCTTTCTAATAGGCATTACTCCAGTGCAAGGCACCTGCTGTTGGCGCTTGACGCAACCCATTGATTATCCTAGGCTGTGATCAGCAGAGGCTAAGATTTTAGCCGTCAGTGGTACCGATCGTGGATCAGATAGTTGATGCAGTAGTTGCGGGGTTTTTACTTACTTTGCCCAGTGCAGGTTACTTGGAAATTTAGGACTGGATCACCACATGAGGGCACGAGGAGACAACCTGAGCCTCCCGGTTAATCCAAGTAAGGCTATCCCAGTCGAAGAAACCTGCACCCTGGACCTGGGCTGGCTCCGTGATAGTGGTCTGCCGATCGACCTCCCGCTATGGAACGTGATCGACTGGCGGGCGCGCTGGTCCACCACACCCATCGCTTCGGCCTGGTACCGCTTCCTAATGGACGAGCGACCTATTCCGATCCTGGAAATCGTCTTCCTGGGGGCGTTGGCATCCCTGCCCAACCACTTTCGGCAGACCGTATCCCTTACGTCCTCCCCCATGCCCAGGGGTGGCCACCGGTGGTGGTTGGTCTGCTCCCGCTGCCATGGGAACAAGGCCAAGCTCCACCTGCCGAGGGACGGAGACAGGTTCCTATGCCGGTCCTGCCACGGCCTGACCTACACCTCGTGCCAGGAGTCCCACCGCTGGGACCCAGTGTATGATCGTTTCGCTCGCGAGAGAGGTATAACTCGCCAGGCGGCCAAACAGATCATGGAAGGGATAGCCAACTCTTGGGTGTGAAATGATGCCGTTAACTCCTTCCTATTTCCCAAGACTTGTCCGCCTCGGAGAGCTTCATGACGCCACCTCCTGAAAAAATTGTTGGCTCGGAGGCGGCTAACCCCTGGGTCCAGGGTAGTCTGTGGGACTAGTAAACGGCAAGGGGAGAATCCACCCAATATATATGATGGTAAGTTTAGTTAGGAGTCCAGAGGTCTTAGCATACACTTGGCCTGCCTCCGTTCATAGTCGCCTCGCCTAATTCATTTTGGCCTTCCTCTTTTATCTCCGGCTTCAAGTAGAACACCAAAGCACACCAACAAACTGCAAATACGATCTTGACAAGACTGCGGGCAGGTACTAGTTAGTTAGTAATCGCTAACTATGGAAGTATGATGCGCACCCGCAAGAGCAGCTCCGACCGTAAGGCCGAGATCGTGGAAACTACCTTAGCACTGGTGGCCGAGCATGGGCCAGAGCGGGTGACCACCCAGGCGGTCGCCACCCGGGTGGGTATCACCCAGGCCGGCGTGTTCCGGCATTTCCCCGCCAAGCGCGACCTTTGGTTGGCTGTGGCGGCCTGGGTGGTGGGGGAAGCCCAGCGCCGCTGGGAGGTGGCCGGTCGGCTTAATGAGAGCCCCCTGGCCAGCATCAAGGCGGTTGTCATAGCACAAATGGAATTCATCCAAGATACGCCGGCTGTATCGTCATTGATTTTTTCCCGTGAGCTGCACGCCCAAAACGAGGAGCTGCGTCAAGCTTTTCTCGGCATGGCTGACAGGTTCTACGCATTACTGACCGGCCTGGCCAAGTGTTCGCAGGACAGCGGCGAGCTATCTGATGTCATCAAGCCAGAGGATATCGCCAGCTTATTGCTGACCTTCACACCCGGTTTGGCGACTCGTTGGTCCCTTGGCGGGCGCTCTTTCAACCTGCCCCGCAGAGGGGAGAGGCTTCTAGATATCATGCTGACTTGCCTGCCCAAGGCCAACCGTCAGCTGCGCGAGGGAGACCATGCCCAGGCCTAGCAAGAAGACCCTGCTCATGGCCGCCGCCGGGACCCTGTTGATCTTGGCCCTGGTCTACCTGGTGCATTTCCGACCACTGCCCGTGTCTGTGATGGTGCCTGGCCGGCAAGTGCCCCTACAGGTTTTCGGCCTGGGCACGGTGGAGGCCAGAATCCTTTCCAAGGTCGGCTTCAAGGTCAGCGGCACTCTGGCCGAGCTAAAGGTCGATCACGGCGACTTGGTCAATACCGGCCAGGTCCTGGCCGGGCTGGACAATAGGGAGCAGGAGAACCGTCTGGCCAAGTCCATGGCCAACCAGGATAAGGCCAAGGCCAATCTGCAACTGGCCAAGGCCAACCTGCACAAGGCCCGCACCAACCTCGCCCTCAAGCAGCATAACAACCGCAGACGCCAAGCGCTGTTGCAGCGGGGAGTTCTGGCCGTGGAGGCTGCCGAGGAGGCGCAAGCGGCGGCCGAGACAGCCGGGGCCGAGGTGGCCCTGGCTGAGGCCGAGGTGACGGCGGCCAGCGCGGCTTTACAGGACGCGCAGGCGCAGATAGGCCTGGACAAGGTGCTGCTGTCCCAACACGTCTTGCTGGCTCCCTATGACGCCCTGATCATCGCCCGCCACAAGGAGCTGGGCACCGCCCTGCCAGCCGGGGAACCGGTCTTTACCCTGGCCGATCCCTGCTCGGTTTGGGTGCGTGCCTTTGTGGATGAAGCCAAAGCCGGCCATTTGGCCGTGGGCCAGCCCGCCGAGGTGCGGCTGCGCTCCCTTCCGGGGCGGCGCTTTGCCGGCAAGCTGGCGCGCATCGACTTGGAGAGCGACCGGGTGGGCGAGGAGCGTCGAGTCTACATCACCTGGGACAATCGCCCCCGCCAGTTCCATCTGGGCGAGCAGGCCGAGGTGGTGATAGACACCGGCCGCCTGGAAAACGCCCTGCTGATACCCCAAGTGCTGGTGCAAGGTTACAGCGGCAACAGCGGCCAAATCTGGACCCTGGAGAACGGCCGGCTCTACCTGCGCCAGGTGACCCTGGGGCAGAGCACACTGGATGGACGCCTGCCGGTCCTGGCCGGACTGCCCACTGGAGCCCAGGTCTTGGCCGCCCTGCCCAGGGGCCTGCGCCAAGGGCGTAGGGCGGCGCTGCAAGCCGAGGCCCGGCCATGAACCTGGCCCTGCGCGACATACGCCACAACTTGGGGCGCTTTTTGCTCACCTGCCTGGGTTTGAGCCTGCTCCTGGGACTGGTGCTCTCCATGATTGGCATCTATCGGGGGCTGGTGCAGGAAGCCTTGTCCCTGTCCCGGGCGCCCCGGGCCGACATGTGGGTGGTGGAGGCCGGCAAACACGGCCCCTTTGCCGAGCCTTCACGCATTCCGGGCGACACCCGGGAGGTGATCGCCAGCCTGTTCGGCGTGGCCGAAGCCGGCTCCATCACCTATCAATCGGTGGAGACTCGTCAGGCTGGGCGCAAGCTGCGGCTATACGTGGTGGGCTATGAGCCAGGCCGTCCTGGTGGCCCAGAGAGACTGGCCGCCGGACGCTTCATGACACGCAGCCACTATGAGATGCTGGCCGATGTCAAGACCGGCCTAGGCCTGGGGGAGCAGGTGCGCCTGGGGCGCAACAATTTCAACGTAGTGGGCCTGACCCAAGGTCAGGTTTCCTCGGGGGGCGATCCCGTGGTCTATCTGCGCTTGCAGGACGCCCAACGCCTGCAGTTCGAGCTGGAGCCGCCGGTGGCCCGCCGCGAGGCCGAGCGGGGGACGCCGCCGGCCGGCACCGACATAGTAAACGCCGTGGTGGTCAGGGTTGCACCGGGTGCCTCCGCCGGACGGGTGGTGGAGGCGGTCAGGCGTTGGAAGCATCTGACCGCCCTGAGCCAGGCCGGGCAGGAGGAAATACTGACTAAGTCGGTGGTGGACAAGGCCCGCCGCCAAATCGGGCTGTTCACCGTGATCCTGCTGTCGGTTTCGGCGGTCATCATCGCCTTGATCCTTTACACCATGACCATGGACAAGGTGCGTGAGATCGCCACCCTCAAGCTCATCGGCGCTCCCGACCGCACCATCATCGGCCTCATTATCCAGGAGGCCTTGGCCATGGCGGTGATCGGGTTTTCTCTGGGGGCCTTGCTCATCAGCCTGGCCAAGGACCACTTTCCCCGCCGGGTGCTCTTGCAGCCCACGGACGCCCTGGTTCTGGCCGGGGTGGTACTGGTGGTCTGCCTGTTGGCCAGCGGCATGGGGGTGCGCCTGGCCCTGAAGGTGGAACCTTCGGTGGCCTTGGGTGGGTAAAGGCATGGCAGACAACGCCTCCCGCCAGCCCTTGGTGGATATTAGAGATTTGTCCAAGCACTTCGGCCAGGGTGAAACCCGGGTGGAAGCCTTGCGGGAAGTAAGCTTGCAGGTCTATACCGGCCAGGTGGTGGGCCTGCTTGGCCCCAGCGGCTCGGGCAAGAGCACCCTGCTCAACGCCATTGCCTGCATCCTGGAACCCAGCAGCGGCTGGTTGCAACTGGATGGGCAGGTGGTCTATGACGGCAAGTGGCTGCAAAAGGACCTGCGCCGCCTGCGTCTGGACTGCATCGGCTTCATCTTCCAGTTCCACAACCTCCTGCCCTTCCTAAATGCCCTGGAGAATGTGGCCGTCGTCTTGGAGATCGCCGGCGCCACCTCTCAGAAGGCCAAAGAGCGGGCCGTGGAACTCTTGTCCTATCTTCAGGTGGACCATCGCCAGGGGGCCATGCCTTCCAGATTATCCGGCGGCGAGGCCCAGCGAGTGGCCATTGCGCGCGCCCTTGCCAACCACCCCCGCATAATACTGGCTGACGAGCCCACGGCGGCCCTGGACTCCCAGCGGGCGGGTGTGGTGATGGACCTGTTGCGCAAGGTGGCGCGAGATCAGGGTGCGGCGGTCTTGGTGGTTACCCACGACGAAAAGATATTCGATCGCTTTGACCACATGTTTTACCTGCGCGACGGCAGACTGGCAGCACCCGACCAGCTGCCCTCCCAGCGTGCCGTTTCCTTAGACGTCGACCTGCAAACACAGGGAGGAATCCCATGAAGCAAGTGGCCATCTTCAGCGAAGGAAAGTTCAAGCAGGAAGCCTTCAGCATACTGCTGGTGCATGATTCGCCCTACTTCAAGATCATCAATTTCAACTTCGAACCCGGCCAGGAGCTGCCTGTGCATTCCCATGACATCGAGGGGCAGGTGAGCATCCTGGTGTTGGAAGGCGAGGGAGAGTTCCTGGGCAAGGACACCAGCTTGCCCGCCAAAGTGGGCGACGTCCTCATCAGCGATATCGCCGAGCCTCACGGCATCAGGGCCAAAACCCGCCTGCGGGTGCTGGTGACCATTGCTCCGCCCATTTGATCTTGATTACAGGCAACGCCATCTTACTGGGATGGGAAATGAGGGGAATATGGCCAAGAAGGTGATGATCGACACCGATGATTGCGTAGGCTGCGGCACCTGTGTCGAGCTGTGCCCTGCGGCGTTCGAGCTTGACGAAGAGGCGGGCAAGGCCTTGGTGATAATGCCCAGCGGTGGTCCGGAGGATTGCATCGAGGAGGCAATCGACACCTGTCCCATGAGTTGCATTCACTGGGAAGATTGAGCTTGGCAAGGCAAACGTCTGGCCTGTGCCTGGTTGGGATACTAAAACATGGAGTCTAGGAGATGAATCCATCTGAAGACCTTTTGGCTGAGCATGAAGGTGTTATGCGGGTCCTGGATATCTTGGAAAAAATCTGCAACCAGTTTCCCGCTTCACCTAGCCTGCCTCTGGCACACTTAGAGAGCATATTGGAGTTCTTGAAGGTGTTTGTGGACAAATGCCACCATGGCAAAGAAGAGGACTTTTTGTTTCCGGCCCTTTCTGTCGTAGGCACGGCTAGCCAGGTAGATATCATTGATCATCTGCTGAAAGAACACGCCAGAGGCCGCAGCTTAGTGGGGGCCATGGCAGACGCCAAGGAACGGCTAAATACGGCTCCCGATGCCGCCGGTGAGGAGCTGACCCCATCCGCCCTCTCCTACATCGAACTGATGCGGCATCATATCAAGAGCGAGAACGAGAAGCTTTTCCCGCTGATTGATGGTTTGTTGACCAAGAATCAGCAAGCCTGGCTTTTGGAGCAGTTCGAGCAGGTGGAGTCCCAGAGAATCGGAGCGGGAACGCACGAGGCCTTCCACAAAATGATCCATGATTTGTCCCATGTTTATTTAGCATGATAACAAAATCTGCGAGAGCGTTCGCGTAAAAGGCAACTGATGCCGTGGAAAATATGGGAGTTGCTAATCAGCGGATTGCTGTTGATCTTGATTGGCCTGCCAACCTTGGCTTGCTGCGGTACCCATACCCTTGACGGACTAGAGGCTGCCGCCGCCAAATAGGCCTCGGAAAGCGGGAAGGTGGAGCATTTAGCTCATGAGGTTAGCGATGCGGTGATCCAGGGCATACGCCAGCGGTTTACCCAAACTTATAAGGCCAAGAAGCACGCCGCAGAAAGCGTAGAGGCTGGCCGCAAGTTCGTGGCGGCATATGTGGAGTTCACTCACTACGTGGAGAAGCTACACATTATGGCTGCAGGAGTTAGATACCATACCGAACCCGAGCCCCATATTTCCAAGGAGGAGCACCCGCACTAACCATAGGTGGGAGTAGCCGGGCGGAGAGTAGCGACGGCCCCATTG
Organism: uncultured Desulfarculaceae bacterium; assembly: GCA_937908275.1. Taxonomy (GTDB): domain Bacteria; phylum Desulfobacterota; class Desulfarculia; order Desulfarculales; family Desulfarculaceae; genus JACRDC01. Next base: position 11,060 of record CALERA010000230.1, read on the forward strand.
TTCCGTCACCCGGCTGAGCGGCTTTGACCTATTCTGCAAGAAATGGAGAGTCCCATGGGCCTGACCATCAATACAAATGTCACCTGGGTGGGCAAAGTTGATTGGGAGCTTCGCAAGTTCCACGGCGAGGAATATACCACCCACCGGGGCTCCACCTATAACTCTTACTTGGTGCGCGATCAGAAGACTGCCCTCATCGACACGGTATGGGGACCGTTTGCCGGCCAGTTCGTGGACAACCTGCGAAAAGAGATAGACCTGCAAACCATTGACTTCGTGATCGCCAACCACGCTGAGTCCGACCACAGCGGCTCCTTGCCCGAGTTAATGAAGGCCATGCCGGGCAAGCCCATCTACTGCACGGCCAACGCCGTCAAGTCTCTTAAGGGCCACTACCATGCTGATTGGAACTTCCAAGTGGTCAAGAGCGGCGACCGCCTCAGCCTGGGGGACATGGAGTTGGTATTTATTGAAGCGCCCATGCTGCACTGGCCGGACAGCATGTTCTGCTATCTGACGGAGGCCAATGTGCTGTTCAGCAATGATGCTTTCGGCCAGCACATCGCCACGGAACACCTTTTCAATGACCTGGTGGATCAGTGTGAGCTTTACCAGGAGGCCATCAAGTACTACGCAAACATCCTCACCCCCTTCAGCAAAATGGTGGACAAGAAGATAAAGGACTTTGTGGCTCTGGGCCTGCCGGTTGACATGATCTGCCCCAGCCACGGGGTGATGTGGCGTCAGGCCCCCTTGCAGATAGTGACCCAGTACGCCAAATGGGCCGCCGACTACCAAGAAAACCAGATCACCGTCATATACGACACCATGTGGAACGGGACCCGCCACATGGCTGAGGCTATCGTGCAGGGGCTGGCCGAGAACGACCAGGAGGCGACGGTCAAGCTTTACAACTGCGCACGCACCGACTGGAATGACATCCTCACCGAGGTGTTCAGGTCCAAGGCCGTCGTGCTGGGCTCACCCACCATGAACCGGGGCATCCTGTTTTCTGTGGCCGGAATCCTGGAAATGATGCGCGGCCTGCAATTCAAGAACAAGAAGGCCGCAGCCTTCGGGGCATATGGCTGGAGTGGGGAAAGCGTGAAGATCATCGCCAACCGTCTACAGGAGGCGGGTTTCTCTGTGGTGGGCGAGGGGCTGAGAGAGCTCTGGAACCCTGATCAGAATGCATGGGACCGTTGTAAAGAATTCGGCAGAGGTCTCGCCGACAAAATGAAATAACGCGGCAACTAAAAAGGCGCGCCAGTCCTGGACAGGCCCCCAAGCATCTGGGGGCCGTGGCCCAGGCGTTACGGGATTAAGCCCCGGCTTCCATGTCCTCGACCTGCTTGGTGGCCTGCTCGTGGACGAGCTTGCGGTCGAACTCCCAGAACTCGGCCAGCATGGCGTCCTTCTCCTCCTTGCTGAAGAGTTCCATGCAGGGATAGAAGAAGCCCTTGTCCTCCTTGGCGATGTGCTGGGGGTAGAAGCTCGCCAGCCACTGGAGCACCTCGATCACCTCTGCGAGCGCAGCCTTGTCCTTCGCCTGGTAGCGACGGTTGGCGGCGTCGAGCCTGCCCACCATCTGGCGGGCCTGACGGTGCTCCTCTAAGAGTTCCTCCATGGTCTTGCGCAGGCCCTCGCCCAGACCGCGCGCGGCCAGGTCGCGAAAGAGGATATCCTCCTCCTTGCCGTGGTGGCAGCGATCGGCGTAGGTGCGCACGAACCCCACCACCTGCTCCACGAAGACCGGATCACCCTGGCCTTCCCGGAAGGCCTCCAGGCGCTTCTCCACCACCTTGAGCATACGCTCGATGAGGCGATGCTCGTGCATAAGGGGTCCTATAGGCCACATGGTTTCCCTCCTACGAACGACGTGGGAGCAACCAGAACTTGTATGGACTCCTTACCTGGCTGGGACTCATCACCCCAAGATTTCCTTCCCACCAACAATGGGCACTCCATTTGTTTCAACTATTATGATGGGCCTCGCAAATGGCCTCGGCTTGTCCGGTTTCAGAAGGCGATCAGTATTAATGGAGATTATACGGCAAACGCCGCGTTATAGACATTTTTATCCCCTCCGACGCCAGTTGATGCACGCCGCAACCTCAGTTGTCGGGGTCTCCGGTGGCTTTGACCTCTCGTCTAAGCTGATTTTCCCTCAAGATGCCAGAGCAAATCAATTCCGGGTCTTTCAAGACATGGTAGCCCATTGATTATTCCTCGGTCAACCAGTGGATACGCCTTCAAGCCGTGCTCAGCAATGTCCTGTAGTGAGTGGTGGGCCAGAGGAAACGCTGAGGCCAGAAGACAATATGTTAGACGGGGACTGATTACCAGGGAGAATAGAAGCCATGGTGGGGGGCAAAGTTAAAGGACTATTCCTTGACCTTGACGGAACCTTGGCTCTGAATGGCGACCTCGTGCGCCGTACCTACCTGGACTTCATGGAAGGCCACGGCCGCCAGGGTAGCCAATCCGAGTACGAAAGCCTATTGGCCAGGCCCATTCGTCAATGAGTGACTTTTTTGAAGGGAAAACACAAGCTGATCCCGGCGGAAGCGGCCTTGTACCAGGAGTTCGAAGGGCTGTTGGAACAGCGCTATCCCGAACAGGCCGCTCTCGCTGCCGGCGCAAAGGAGCTGCTCGTCTATACCACGGTACAGGGGGTGTTCGTAGTGATGGTCACCTCGGCCGCCAGGGCGCTTGTCGAAGGGTTCCTTCGGCGGCACGCCCTGATTGACTTGATGGGGGCGGTGGTCACCGCAGAAGACGTGGTCCGGAACAAGCCCGATCCGGAACCTTATCTCAAGGCATTGGACCTTGCTGGCCTCAACCCTGCCCAGGCCCTGGCAGTGGAGGATTCACCCAACGGGGCGCGGTCAGCCATGGCGGCAGAGTTGAAGACATATCTTGTCATTCATAGGAGTGAAGGGGAGCCACCAATTCTGCCAGGATTGGCCGGAGTAATCTGTCGGCTGGGTGAGTTGATGCCTCTGATGGACGACCTTGAGGATGCTTTAACCGGGCCGCCACACCATCAGTTATAGCCCGTTGATGTGTGCACCGTATCTGCGGACACCCGGGCCTTGGTGGGTCAGGAGGACCAACGGACCCAGCAGCGGATGCTCCGGGTGGTCAAGGCCGCGCTTGGCGAAGGGTGATTTCTGGGCACCTCAAGAAGGAAACGCGAGCCTCACACCGCCGCCGACAACAAACTTGCGGTCAACTGATTGAGGCTTACCCCTTCGGCCTTGGCTTTGAGCCGCAAGGCGCGGTGAACGGACTTGGGTATGCGGATGCTCAGCTTGCCGTTGCAGGATTCCAGTTCGCCAGGATCAGGGATGGACCAACCGCGCTCCAGGCGGGCCTCGATCCACTCCATGCGCAGTCCTTCGGCGTTGTGTATGGCCTGTTCCGGCGTGTCGCCATGGGCCACCACCCCCGGCAGGTCCGGGTAGGTTACCACGTAGCCGGATGCCTCACCCGGCATGATAGCGGCCGGGTACTTCATGGCCTGGTACTTCTCAAGCTCTCCCATACCTCACCTCAGCTTCATGACCTTCATCAGTTCCCGCACGGCCGCCGGGTCAACCGGGTTGGTGCCGTGGGGCTTGTGTACGGTCAAAGTGACCTG
>CALERA010000231.1 GCA_937908275.1 uncultured Desulfarculaceae bacterium
ACGAGATGTAGCCGTGACTGGAGTTCAGACGTGTGCTCTTCCGATCTGTGCAGACCCGGTGCACATCGCGCGTGACATGCTCGGCGTTCGCGAGGATTACGCGGCTGGCGGGCAGGCCCCTCATCTCAAAGCTCCCACGCGGCGGATTTTGATGACCGTGGTTGAACCCTGGCGGACACTAGCGACATGGGCCTAGACCATGCTTGCCTGTGGTGGGCAAGGCGTAATACACTGTCCCACGGACTGGCCCAGGACTTGGTCTGCCCGGTCCATGGCGGCCACGCGCAGGAAGCTGCTCAGGGTGCGGTCTTCCGCCTTGGCGGCATCTTCGATGCGCGACCGCTGCTCCGGCGTGACCCGCAGGCTGATGGACTGCTCGGTTTCAGTGCGTTTGGGCATGGCCTCACCTGTTTCGTGGGACTCAGTTAGGCGGAGTATTACACGATCATCGTGTAACTGTCAAAGTGTTTTTAGCTGTGATTGTGTATTTTGGCCAAAAAGGCAATAACACTAGAAAATCTGCCTGACATTGCGGCCAGGCTGAAACAGGTCCGAACTGCAGCTGGTCAAACCCAGACCGCAGTAGGCATAGTTCTTGGCTTGGCACCTGCATATATCCAACGGTATGAAAGCGGCACGATTGAGCCACCCCTCGCTTACCTGGTTTGGTTTTCTAGGTTTTTTAAGGTGAGCGTGGATTGGCTGTTGACTGGTGAACAACCAAACATCGAGGTAGGGAACCTTCCAGATGGCAAGGACTACGTGGACCTTCCCTCCTGGAACCAGGCACCCCTTGATGACGCCGAACGCGACCTAATGAACTGCACGCTGGACGTGTTGCGCTCCGGGGACAAGCTGCCCAACGTGGCCACAGCCCTGGAAACCAGCATCAATTCCTTGCGTGACACCGTGGAACGCGATGCCAACCGCCCGCGCTCCAGGACTCCGTCATGGGAGTCGCCAGGGAGCCAAAAGCAGGCATCGGTGGGTGGGCAGCAAGGACGGCGACGGGCCAAACGGTCCGACTAACGGGGACATTGGTTCAGCCAAGGCCTCTGTGGTCGATCTGTTGGGCTGGAGGAACACCCGGAAACGGGACAAAGACGATGACACCTGACTGCGCCCCGGCTCTGCCAGGGGGCAGGCGCGACTAAACCACTGCTTCGGGGGGGAGCATGGTCTTTCACGGTCAGGGATGGCCTGCCCCAAATATCCCGAATACCCCCGCGATTAAGGACTACCTAACGGCCAGCCCGCGCGCCAAGGAATTGGTGCGCGGGCTGGCTATAGCTCTGGCAGGAAAAGGCAAGCTCTAGGGGAGGATTTAGGGAAGAGGGGGGATATGCCGAAGCTGCTAAGGATTGTGGCAGGGATTGTTTTGCTTCTTGGCCTCGTCGCCATGGGACATACATGGCCGGAAAGCTACAGTCTATATTCCAGCACGCTGCAAGAGTCTCTGAAGCCAGCACAACGTCTGGCTGCGCTGGCCTATCTTTTCAGCGCCATCATCACCAGCCTGCTGTTCTTTACCTTGGCCGAGGTGCTGGACCACCTGCGGGCTCTGCGAGGGGCATTAGCTCCAGCAGGGGCAGCGGCCGGCAAGGACACGGAAGGTGATCCTTTCGGCGAATTGGAGTTCGGCGAAATGTGGGATTGCAAACAATGCGGCACTTCGAACTCAAGGGGGCGTGTGGCATGCCACCAATGCGAAGCGGAACGGGTCAGGCGTCAATCCATAAACTTAATGCCCTAATTTGCCAGATTACTCGATGCTGCCTTGTCTTTTCACTAAAGGTTTGGATGTGAAATGTGGCCTGACAACGAAACCGAAAGAGATTTAATCGGCTTCAAAGTCCATGTTGATCTGATTCGACAGGTCGTCATGGACCAAACCATGCTGCCAATAACCTTGGGTGTCTTTGGAGATTGGGGGGGTGGAAAAACCAGCATCATGAAGATGCTGGAAAGAGACCTGTCTCCCGAGGCTTGGCCTGAAGGTTCGGAAGAAAAAAATGCCTGCGAGAAAATCGCTGTTATATATCTCAATACCTGGCTTTTCGAGGGTTATAACGATGCCAAGACAGCCTTACTTACGGCGTTACTCCTTGAGTTAGGCGAGCATAAAAGATTTGGCACAAAGTTACGCGATGGAATCTGCTCTTTATTGAAATCAGTCGACTATATGAAGCTTTTAAAACTTGGGATGAAGCATTTAGCCTTGCCAGTGGGGATGGCGCTTGCCACAGGTGGCTTAAATGCAGGTACAACCGCTTTTGCATCAGCGTTAGGGAGCGCTAGCCTTGCTTCACCAGAAGAGGAAGGCAAATCAGATCATGGCGAAGCTGAATCAAAAGAAGGTGAAGTGAACTGGATTGAAGGAATAAAAAAGGCCCCGGGTCAAAAAGACCCTCTGGAAGTCAGGACCTTTCGGGCTAGGTTCAGCAAGATGTTAAAAGACAGCGATATCGAGTCGCTAGTCGTTCTGATTGACGATTTGGATAGATGCACGCCCGAACGAATTGTTGAAAGTCTGGAGGCCATCAAACTATTTATCAGCGTTGATAAAACAGCCTATATTATTGGGGCTGACCAAAGAATTGTTCAGCATGCGATTCGCGCCCATTATTCGAGGATAGATGGAAACCAAGATAGCAAAGAAGAAACTGAACAGTTGGTCAAGGATTATTTAGAAAAATTGATCCAGGTTCCCTATAGGATTCCAAGGCTTTCGGCCTCAGAAATTGAAACCTACATGGTGTTATTGTTTTGCCAACAATACTTGGTTCCCAGCGATGCAACCAAATGCATTGAAGCATGTGCAACGTTTAGATTGTCTGATAGATATTCAACTTTTGGATATGCAGGGGTAAAACAAGCATTAGGAGTAAAAGACCTTGATCCAAACCTCGCAGGTGCCATAATTTTCTGCCGGGGTACAGCTCCTTTGATAGCCGATTGCCTCAAGGGAAATCCAAGGCAAGTAAAACGCTTTCTAAATGCAGTCCATTTAAGAAAAAAGCTTGCAAAAGCAGCAAATCTTAATCTGCATGATGATGTGCTAATAAAACTGATGATTCTTGAGTATGCGCATGAAGATTTATTCTTATCACTCTTTGACTGGCAAGCAATGCAAAAGGGATTTCCTGAACAGATTAAAAAACTTGAGAGTTTAGCTGAGGATGGCGAAAAGTTCTCAATTGAATTAGCTAAACCTGGATATAATAGCAAATGGAGTCTGAGCCAAATTTTACAGTGGCTAAAGTTGGAGCCAAAGCTATCTGATACCGATTTGCGAGATTATTTTTGGGTGGCACGTGACAAATTGAATGCCACGATGACTGGCATAACCATGGTGCCTCCGGTGGTGCGCACCAACTTCGAGGCATTGCTAAAACACCCGAAGATTGACTCTTTGATACCAGAAATTACAAAGTTGACTCCTGATGAATTGCTGACATTGCTTGGTTTGTTTGAACAAAGGATATCTCTCAGACCAAAAGATAAAAAATGCTATGACATTTTACGTACTATGGGAGAGCATAATATCCAAAGTGCACTTGAACAACTATCTAATATTCTGACAAGTAGACCTCTAGATGATGTACCGGCAGCTGTAGGTATGGACATTGTCACCCTGTCAAATGCCAGGCCAGAGTTTGACCATATTCTTAAACCCCTAATTACACATCTCACAAGCTCAAACTCTAAAGCAGGTAAAGCTGCGCAGGATGCAGTCTCACGAAGAAAGAGTTAATATGGGAACGTCCACAAGCTACGACGCGCCAACGACCTGGTCAGCTCTAAAGACTAAGATAACAAGAGCCGCAGGCAGTGGTGGGATTTCTCGTGAAACCGCGCGCGATATTATCGCCGATCATATATCAAATAATGGTGGCGCGCGTGGTTGGGCGCACGGAGGGCGAAGGGGTAGTGTAGGTACTGGCAATACTGCTCGCCAAATTGCGGCAGGGCTGGGTCTTTTTATTTCGAATGTTGGTCAGGTTGGCTTAAATGAAGCACTAAGGAGATCAGGACTTCAACACTTAATTGGCCAACCAGTAAAATTAATTTTGGATGGCTTGCTAGTATATTTAGGCGGGTCTGGTAGTTCGATTGATGATGTTGACGCTAGGATGGCTCTTTCACACCTACGAGATAAACTGTTGTCGGAAGCAACTAGTCCTGAAGAAGTTGAAGCGATATTGCAAAATCAGCTGAATAATATTGACGAACTGTTGCACGAGTATTTTTCATTTTATCTATTTGAGCAGTTCTGTCGTGTATATTTCGAACGATTAGAAAAAAATGTTGGTGAAACAAAAGCATACAGCTTTTTGAGTGAAATTAAAGATTTCTTAGGTGCAACGTTGCATAATAGGACGTTCGACCGTAATTTAGCCTCAATAAATTGGGCTGGAGATGAAGGAAAAAGGTTAGTCATTGAAATAATGCAAACAACTTTTGATATATTTGGAGCTTAAATGAACGCAACATTACTTATCTCAATCGATGAGACCTCTATAGATAATGCTATCAGCTTAAGATTGCTTGATCAAAACGACAACCTCCTCACCGTGATAGATTTTGCTGAATTGCGTGTATCGCGCCTTACTGGTTCTCCTATTGAGGCCATTGAGTTATTATTTCTTGCATCTTCGGTTTACGCTCTCGACAAATTAATTCCACGAAAGAGTGCATCTGATGCTTGGACTAGAACCATATTACTAAAAATACCGGTTCGTTCACCTGAAAAATGGACATTAGCCCTTCCATCCATTAACGCCTGCCTGTCATTTTTAACTGGTGACAATTGGAATATTAGCTTGACTCAAAGTCAAGTTTTATCCTATTGGAACATGTCGCACAGTTCCTCGACATATTCATTATTTAATAGCGTTTGTTTGTTTTCGGGTGGCCTTGATTCATTAGTCGGAGCCATCGATATACTACAAAAAAATAATGATCAAAGAGTTATACTTTTAAGCCACTATGATGGTGACATTAGTGGCCCTAAGCGAGCTCAAGACAATCTACTTGAAATACTATCTTTACACTATTTTGGCAAATTTGTATCAATACAGCAACGCATTGGAATGAGAACTAAAGGAAATGAGCATACATATAGAAGTCGATCATTTTTATTTTTATGCTTGGGTGTATTTTTCGCCTCAAAAATGAGTTCTTATGCGCCAGTGTTTCTTCCTGAAAATGGCACTATCGCCCTTAATGTACCTTTGACACCTTCAAGACGAGGATCGTGTAGTACAAGGACTGCACATCCACAATTTGTTGATCTTTTTAACCACTGCATTCGTATTCTTGGCATCCAGAACCTTGTAATCAATCCACTACAATACAAGTCAAAGGGAGACGTGGTTGCTAACTGTTCAAATATGGAGCTATTAAAATCAATATTTAGTTTGTCTGTGTCTTGTGCGAAATACAATAGGAGAGGCTCTTGGGCTAGGACTACTGCGAAGCAATGCGGGAGATGTATGCCATGTATTTATAGACGGGCGGCACTAAATAAGATTGGCCTTGATACAGAGGTATATGGCACTGACATTTGCACAGGTGAAGTTCCACTTCAGTCATCAGATGAAGGAAGTAGCGATTTTCGTGCTTGTGTATCGTTTTTGAAAAATAATTATACAGAGAAAGATATCGCTGCTATGTTAATCGCCGGAGGATTGACTGACTTATCAGAACTTCCAAAATATTGCACGGTTGTCCTAGATGCTTTTCAGGAAATACGAGCCCTGCTAAGAGGTAAGGCTACGGTAAAAATACGGAAAAGAGCTGGAATTAATGATGCCAGTTAAGATGGTCGATTGCCATTGCCACTTAGACCAATACAAGGACCCTCTGGCAATTATTAAAGACCCAAAGGGAAAAAATACATTTATTATTGCTGTCACAAACTTGCCTAGTCATTTCAAAGTTGGATTAATGCACACTAGACCCTTCACAAATATTCGCATCTCACTTGGATTCCATCCATTAACCGCTGCGAAAAATGTTAAGCAATTAGAGCTATTCGAAAACTATGTTAATGAAACGTCTTTCATTGGAGAAATTGGCCTTGATTTTTCTAAAGAGGGAATTGCGACTAAGGACGACCAAATAAAAATATTTACGAGAATCGCCCAGGCTTTGAGCAACACGTCTCCCAAAATAATCTCAGTGCATTCCAGGGGCGCAGAACAACAATTACTTGAAATTGTAGATAAGTATAAACTAAAGAATATTATACTTCACTGGTTCACCGGGCCCAATGATGCTCTCCAGCAGGCATTGTCTCTTGGTTGCTTTTTCTCTATCAACCCTAAAATGACAATCACCACGAAGGGAAAGAGCACTATTGAAGCGATACCTTTCAACCGAATCCTAACTGAGAGCGATGGCCCTTATGCAAAAATATTCAACCGGATGGCTATGCCTTGGGATGCCTCCATTGTCATTAAATACCTATCAGAAACATGGCAACAACCAATAGACGTAGTAAAAGAACAAGTTTGGAACAATTTTATTAACCTCACCAAGTCACTAACTAAATAGCTTGTTATGGAACCGATTGGTGGCACGGGCTTGATTGTAAGGCTCTCCTGCGATAGTATTGGCACACCCCATCTGTCGATCAGCGCGCCCAGCCCAGGGTCAACCTGGGTTGGGCGATCTGCTTTCCGCGCAATACCAGCCGCTCGCGGCGCAGGCCTGGGGCTTGTGCATGCGCGGTAGGATCATATCCCGCGAGAAGTGCCCGGCCTGCGGCCAGAGCGGCAAGTATTCGGAGCAGCCCTATGGCCTGGTCTGCGCCTGCGGGCGCTACCAGGCCCGCCGTCCCGAGCTGGAGGTCATCCACCAGCGCAGACGCCTGCGCATATCCCACGACCAGAAGGGCCAGCGCTTCGCCACCTACGAGCACGCCCGCCGCGCCCTGGGCCTGATCCGCAACCAGATCGAGGAAAAATCCTTCTATCCCGAGACCTGGGCCAGCAACCGGAGCAACGTCTTCCTTTTCGAGAACTACGTGGCCGCCTGGCTGGAAGCCGAGAAGGATCGCCTGCCCTACTCTTCCTTCATCACGCGCGAAAACCTCTGCCGGCACCTGGCCTGGCTCCATGGCCAAAACCTCAAGGAGCTGCGCAACGCCCACCTGGAGGACTATACCCGGCACCTTGCCAAGTCGGGCCTCGGCATCGTCAGCCAGCAAAACGTGCTGCGCAACCTCCGGGTGCTGCTGGCGCGGGCCTATCGCCGCGGCGACATTGAACGCCCCCTGCAGGTGCAACTGCCCAAGGCTCCCCACCGGGCGCCGAGGCACCTGACCGCGGAACAGCAGCTTGAAGTTTTGCGGCACATCCCGGAAGCTGATCGCCCAATTTTCACATTCATGATGCAGTACGGTTGCCGGGTTGGCGAGGCGGTGGCTTTATGCTGGGACATGGTTGACCTGGCCCGTGGGCATTTCCTGGTGGCCCGGACCTACTCCATGGACCGCTGGAGCGAAACCACCAAAACCCGCCGAGACCGCCCCATGCCCATCCTGGGGTGGTTCGCGTCCTGGCTGTCCCAGCAGGTGCCCGGCATCGGGGCAACGGTGGTGTTCAAAAACTCCAGGGCTCAAACCGGCCGGCGCAATTATCAGCAGACGGCCCTGCGCCGGATATGGCAACATGCCTTGGAGGTCGCCGGCCTGGAGCACATCCCCCTGAAGAATGGCACCAGGCATAGTTTGGGGTATGCTTTGCGTCGGGCCGGCGCGGATATGGCGGGCATCGCCAGGGTGCTGGGCCACACCGAGACCCGGACCACCAGGATCTATGTCGAGGACGACGTGGCGCTTACTGCCAGCATCATGCAAAACCTGGAACGCGGCCACGTTGTCCAACTAGGTGCTGACCAAATGCTGACCAACGGTCAAACCGGCCAGAAAAAGATTAACAATAAATGATGCTTAATAGCCTCATTTTGAACGAGGAGTTCTAGGGGCCTTGAGCGAGGCACCCCCCCGCGCCAACGCCCGCTTCGTGGTGATCACCGGGCTCAGCGGCTCGGGAAAATCCACCGCGTTGCGGGCCTTGGAGGACCTGGGCTTTTACGCCGTGGACAACCTGCCGGTGGAGTTGCTGCCGGCCTTTGTCAGCCTGCCCCTGGGCAGCGCCGGCGAGCCCTTCCGCGCCGCCCTGGTGATGGACATCCGCGCCCCCCGCTTCGTGGAGAGCGCGCCCCAGGTCTTTCACGAGTTGGCCAACCGCGGGTTTTCCCTGGACATCCTGTATCTTGAAGCCGGGGACGAGCCCCTGGTGCGCCGCTTTTCCCAGACCCGCCGCCAGCACCCCCTGTCCGGCGAGGGCGACACCATCCAGGACGGCATCCAGCGCGAGCGCCAGCTCCTGGAGCCCTTCCGCCTGCGGGCGGCCCAGATCGTGGACACCAGCCGCTTCACCACCCACGAGCTGCGGCGGGAGATTTTCCGGCTCTACAGCGAGTTGGCCCCGCCCGCGCCCCTGCAGGTGAACCTGCTGAGCTTTGGCTTCAAATACGGCCTGCCGCCCGAGGCCGACATGGTCCTGGACGTGCGTTTCCTGGCCAATCCCTATTTCGTCCACGACCTGCGCCAGCTTGACGGTCAAGACGCCAGGGTGGTAGATTACGTGTTCAAGCAAGAGGACACCGAGGCTTTTTTGAGCAAACTCAGAATCTTGCTTGATTTCCTCCTGCCGCGTTACCGCCAGGAGGGCAAAAGCCAGCTCACCCTGGCCATTGGCTGCACCGGCGGCCGTCATCGCTCGGTGGCCGTGGTGGAGTGGCTGGCCCGGGAGCTGAAATCGCCCGAATGCCGGGTGACCGTCCGCCACCGCGACATAACCCTGGACAATGCCACGTGATTGGACTCGTCATCATATCCCACGCCCGCCTGGCCCGGGAGCTTGTCAACGCGGCCGAGTTCATCCTGGGCAAGATCGAGCAGGTGGAGACCGTCTCGGTGGAGGCCAACCTGGAGGCCGACCACCTGCGCCGCCTGCTGACCGGTGCCCTGGAAAAGGCCGATAAGGGCGACGGCGCCCTGATCCTGACCGACATGTTCGGCGGCACTCCCAACAACATCAGCCTGGCCTTCCTGGACCCGGGCAAGGTGGAGGTGGTCACCGGCATGAACCTGCCGATGCTGATCAAGGCCGCCACCGCCCGCCAGGGCAAGGGCCTGGACGACCTGGCCCGGGTGGTTTGCGAGGCTGGCCGGGGGGCAATCTCGGTTGCCGGCGAACTGCTCGCCCACTGATCCCGGGCCGCGCCTGCTGCTGGCCCCCCTGCGCCCCCTCCATCTGGACCAAGTCCTGGCCATCGAGCGCCTGAGCTTCCCCCATCCCTGGGAGCGCCATCTCTTCGAGGCCGAGCTGCGCTATCCCCAGGCCCTCTGCCTGGGAGCCTTCGGACACCTGGACCAGCGCCTGTGGGGCTACGCCATCCTCTGGATCGTGCTGGACGAGGCCCAGATCCAGAACCTGGCCGTGCACCCGGAGCAGCGCGGCCGGGGGGTGGCCCAGCGGATGCTCGCCTTCGCCCTGGCCGAGGCCCGGCGGCGGGGGGCGACCTGGGCCAGCCTGGAGGTCCGCCCCAGCAACCTCTCCGCCCGCCGGCTCTACGCCGGCCTGGGCTTCCAGCCGGTCGGCCGCCGGCCGGGCTATTACCAGCCCGAGGGCGAGGACGCCCTGCTGCTCAACGCCGACCTGACCACCATCC
>CALERA010000232.1 GCA_937908275.1 uncultured Desulfarculaceae bacterium
TGGTGGAGTCCAGGGGGTCCACCGCGGGGTAGATGCCCAGCTCGGCGATCTGGCGGCTGAGCACCACGGTGCCGTCCAGGTGGGCGAAGGTGGTGGCCGGCGCCGGGTCGGTCAAGTCGTCGGCCGGCACGTACACGCACTGCACCGAGGTGATGGAGCCCTTGGTGGTGGAGGTGATGCGCTCCTGGAGCTCGCCCAGGTCGGTGCCCAGGGTGGGCTGGTAACCCACGGCGCTGGGCATGCGGCCCAGGAGGGCGGAGACCTCGGAGCCCGCCTGGGTGAAGCGGAAGATGTTGTCGATGAACAGGAGCACGTCCTGGCCCTGCTCGTCGCGGTAGAACTCGGCCGCGGTCAGGGCGGAGATGGCCACGCGGGCGCGGGCCCCCGGGGGCTCGGTCATCTGGCCGTACACCAGGGCGGCCTTGTTGATGACGCCGGAGTCCTTCATCTCGTGATAAAGGTCGTTGCCCTCGCGGGTGCGCTCGCCCACGCCGGCGAAGACCGAGATGCCGCCGTGCTGCATGGCGATGTTGTGGATCATCTCCATCATGATGACGGTCTTGCCCACGCCGGCGCCGCCGAACATGCCCATCTTGCCGCCGCGGGGGAAGGGCACCAGGAGGTCGATGACCTTGACGCCGGTCTCCAACACGTTGACCGAGGTGTCCTGGTCCACCAGGCTGGGGGCCGGGCGGTGGATGGGATAGAAGTTCTTGGCCGGCACCGGGCCCAGGCCGTCCACCGGACGCCCGACCACGTTGAGCACCCGGCCCAGGATCTCGTCACCCACCGGCATCATGATCGGCTTGCCGGTGTCCTTGGCCGGCAGACCGCGCTGCAGACCCTCGGTGACGTCCATGGCGATGCAGCGGACGACGTTGTCGCCCAGGTGCTGGGCCACCTCGACCACCAGGTTGTCCTCCTGGTCGTTGATGGCCTTGTTGGTGATCAGCAGGGCGGTGAGGATGGGCGGCAGCTGGCCCTCGGCGAACGAAACGTCCACCACGGGTCCGATGACCTGGGTTATCTTGCCAATATTCATGACCTACGAGCCTCCTCGCAAGAAGCGTTTGGGTTTGCTAACCCTGTTTCAGGGCCTCGGCGCCGCCCACAATGTCCATCAGCTCGGCGGTGATCGCGCTCTGGCGGGCCTTGTTGTACAGCAAGGTGAGATTGTTGATCATTTCCTTGCAGTTCTTGGTGGCGTTGTCCATGGCCGCCATGCGCGCGGCTTGCTCGCTGGTGGCCGTCTGCAACAGGGCGTTGTAGACCCGCACGTTGATGTAGCGCGGCAGCAGGTCCACCAGGATCTCCTCGGCCGAGGGCTCGATGAGATACTCGGACCCGCCGCTGACGTTCTCGTCGCCCTCGCCCTCGCCCGCCGCCTCGGGGGAGATGGGCAGCATCTTCTCCGCGGTGGGGACGAAGGAAGCCATGGAGGCGAAGCGCGAGAAGATCAGGTAGACCTCCTGCACCTCGCCGCCCAGGAAGGCGTTGAGGCCCAGGCGGGCGACCTGCACCGCCAGGTCGAAATCCACCACGTTCATCACCCCGGACAGGTCCTGGGTGATCTCGACCTTGCGGCGGCGGAAGTAATCGCGGCCCTTGCGGCCCACGGTGTAGAGCAGGACCTGGCGTCCGGCCTTGGTCTGCTCCTTGATGAAGCGCTCGGCCTTGACGATCAGGTTCATGTTGAACGAACCGCAGAGTCCGCGGTCGGCGGTCAACAGGATGAGGGCCACCTTCTCCACCGTCTCCGGCTGGGCCAGGAGGGGGTGGATCTCGGGGTCGACGCCCGCGCTGACGCTTGCGAGGACATCGGCGAACTTGTTGGCGTAGGGCTTGAAGCGCTCGGCCTTATCCTGGACTCCGCGCAGCTTCGCCGCGGCCACCATGTTCATGGCCCGGGTGATCTGCCGCGTCTTCTTGACCGCGGTGATCTTGTTCTTGATATCTCGGAGCGCTGCCATTGGCGACCTTCCTTGGGCTTAGGCCTGGAAGACCGATTCGAACTCGGTCAGCACCTTCTTGAACTTGGCGTCCAGGTCGTCGTCAATGGCCTTCTTGGCCTCCAGGTCCACCCACAGGTCGGGGTGCTTGGACTCCACGAACTCGTACATGCCCTTCTCGTAGTCGGTCAGGCGGTCCAAGGGGTACTTGTCCAGGAAGCCGCGGGTGCCGGCGTAGAGGATGGAGACCTGCTTGACCATGGGCAGGGGCTGGTACTGGGGCTGCTTCAGGATCTCCACCAGGCGGCGGCCACGGTTCAGCTGCTGCTGGGTGGCCTTGTCCAGGTCGGAGCCGAACTGGGCGAAGGCCTCCAGCTCGCGGAACTGGGCCAGGTCCAGGCGCAGGGTGCCGGCCACCTGCTTCATGGCCTTCACCTGGCAGGCGCCGCCCACGCGGGAGACCGACAGACCGACGTTGATGGCCGGGCGCACTCCGGAGAAGAACAGGCTCGGCTCCAGGTAGATCTGGCCGTCGGTGATGCTGATCACGTTGGTGGGGATGTAGGCGCTGACGTCGCCGGCCTGGGTTTCGATGATCGGCAGGCTGGTCAGGGAGCCGGCGCCCAGCTCGTCGCTCATCTTGGCCGAGCGCTCCAGCAGGCGGCTGTGGTTATAGAAGATGTCGCCCGGGTAGGCCTCGCGTCCCGGCGGACGGCGCAGCAGCAGGGAGATCTGGCGGTAGGCCACCGCCTGCTTGCTGAGGTCGTCGTAGCAGATCAGGGCGTGGCGGGCGCTGTCCCGGTAGTACTCGCCGATGGCGGTGCCGGAATAGGGCGCGACGTACTGGAGGGTGGCGGGGTCGGAGGCGCAGGCGCTGACCACGCAGGTGTACTCCATGGCGCCATAGCGGGTCAGGGTGTCGATGACCTGCGCCACGGTGGACTTCTTCTGTCCGACCGCGACGTAGATGCAGAACACGTCCTGGCCCTTCTGGTTGATGATGGCGTCGACCAGGATCGCGGTCTTGCCGATCTGGCGGTCGCCGATGACCAGCTCGCGCTGGCCGCGGCCCACCGGGGTCATGGCGTCGATGGCCTTCAGACCGGTGTACATGGGCTCGTGGACGCTCTTGCGGGCCACGACGCCGGGAGCCACCATCTCGATGCGGCGGAACTCGGCGGCGTTGATCGGGCCCTTGCCGTCCAGCGGGTTGCCCACCGGGTCGATGACGCGGCCCACGACCGCCTCGCCCACCGGCACCTCGGCGATGCGACCGGTCCGCTTGACCACGTCGCCTTCCTTGATGTGCTCGGTCTCGCCCATGATGGCCACACCCACGTTGTCCTCTTCGAGGTTGAGGACCATGCCCAGGATTCCGTGGGGGAACTCCAAGAGCTCGCCGGCCATGGCCTTCTCTACGCCGTGGATGCGGGCGATGCCGTCACCGACGGAGAGAACGATGCCGGTCTCCGAGACCTCGACCTTTTTGTCGTAATCCTTGATTTGTTCCCGGATTACCTGACTGATCTCTTCAGCTCTGATCTGCATTAGGCGTATTCACCCCTTCTCAAGGAATCCTTTAAGCTCTCCAGCTGCGTGCGCACGCTGCCGTCCAGCACCAGATCACCGATCCGGGCCACGACACCGCCGATCAGGCTGGGGTCCTCTTTCACTTCCAGCTTCACCTCGCGGCCAGCCACCTCCTTGAGGGTGGCGGACAGGCGCTGGATCTCCGCATCGTTCAGGCCGGCGGCCGAGACCACCTCGGCCCGGGTGATGCCCTTGACCTCGTCGATGAATTGCTGGTAGACCTCGTTGATGCCCCGCACCGCGCCAATGCGGCCGCGATCCATCAACAGCTTGAAGAAATTGTTGACCATGGGGCTCAAGCTGGCCTTGGCCAGGATGGCGTCCAGCAGGTTCTTGCGACCCTCGAAGGCGAAGGCCGGGTTGGCCAGGGCCGGCTCCAGCTCGGGGGACTGGTTCAGGATCCCCACGAACTCAAGCACTTCCCGGCCGTACTGCTCGAACTTGCCGTCTTCCTTGCCCAGCTCCAGCAAGGCCCGCGCGTAGCGCTTGGCGACGATCAGGTTGGTCACTGTACCTCCCGTTGCACTTTGGCCAGGTATTCATCCACCAGCCGGGTGTGGTCCTCGGCGGTGATGTTCTGCTTCAAGAGGTCCTCGGCCAGGGCCGCGGACATATCGGCGATATCCCGCTTCAGCTCGGCCTTGGCCGCCGCGGTCTCCTGCTCGATGGTGAACTGGGCCTGGGCCTTGATGCGCTCGGCCATCTGCTGGGCGTTGTTCAGGATCTTGTCCTTCTCGCGCTCGCCCAGGTCGCGGAACTCGGCCAGGATCTTCTCGCGCTCGCCCTCGGCGTCCTTCAGGCGCTTGTCGATCTCGGCGTAGCGGCGCTTGGCCTCCTCGCGCTTGGCCTCCAGCTCGGCCAGCTCGTTCTTGATCTGCTCCACCCGGCCGCTGAGTCCGGCCTTGAGCGGCTTGCGCAACACCAGCACCAGCACGATGGCCAGCACCGCGAAGTTCATGATCCGCCAGACCAGGTCCATGTTGGGACCGGTGACGTGGTGGCCGCCGGACTCGGAGGCCAGGGCCAGGCCCGCGCCCAGACCCACCAGGGCCACCGCGCCCAGACCGGTCAGCCAGCGCTTACCCTTGCTCGCACGCATCACTGGATGCTCCTTCCCAAAAGCTTCTGGGCCAGCTCGCGGCCAAAGGACTGCACCTGGCCCTTGAGCTCCTCGCGCACGCCGCCGATCTCGGCCGCGATCTGCTGGCGCACCCTGGCCACCGTCTCTTCCATTTCCTTGGTGGCCTCGGTGATCAGCACCCGCTCCTTGCCCCGGGCATCGTTCTTGATGTCCTCGCGCAGGGCGGCGCCCTTGCTGCGGGCGTTGGCCCGCTCGGCCTCCAGGGCCTTGCTCTGGGCGTCCACCCCCTCCAGGCTGGAGGAGATCTCGCCGTTGAGTTGGGCGAACTTCTCGGCGCGCTGATGCAGGATGCCGCGGATGGGCTTGTACAACACCTGGTTGAGAACGAACATCAGCACCAGGAAATTGATGATCTGGAACGCCAAAGACCAGTCTATATCGATACTTACCATACGACCCTGCTCTCCGTACCCCCAGGCGTGGCGCGTTGCTTGGCTCTGTTTGGTTGCGCTAGCTACGTTTTGTCGAACAAAAAAGGAAGCAGCTTGCCAGGCTAGGCGCCCAGAGCTCGGCGGAAGGGGAGTTCGGAATTCTCGGGCCTGGTCACGCAGACCCCACATCAACGTCGACAGGCCGACCCCAGGGCCAAGAGTCCTAACTCCCTACCTCCAGAAGCTTATGGGCGATCCCCACTTGTGATGCAAATGACAAGCTGCGAGTTTCTACAATATTTCATTGACAGTGTCAAAACTTTTTTTCCCAGGTCTGGCGCGGGCTAAACCCTCAACCCTTGGCCGAGAGCAGGGTGATCTTGCCCCGGCTCCCGTCCTGGTCCTGCTCCTCGGTCATGGAGCAGTGGCCCTCGAAAACCACGCCCTCGTCCATCACCACCAGGGGCGCGGAGATGTTGCCCTTCAGCCGCCCCGGGGCCTTGAGCTCCAGGCGCTTGGTGGCCACCACGTCGCCCACCAGCTCGCCGCTGATGATCACCGTGGCCGCGTTGACCATGGCCTCGATCTTGGCGTTGGGGCCGATGAACAGGGTGCCCTCGCCCCGGATGTTGCCCTGGAAGCGCCCGTCCAGGCGGGCCTGGCCGGTGAAGATCAGTTCGCCCAGGAGCTGGCTTTCGCCGCCCAGGAACACCGTCAGGTCGTTTTCTCGCACGTGCTTGCTCACAAGCGCACTCGCCTTCCCGTCCCCGGGGCAGGTCTCCACATGATGGCCGGTGGGGCGCCTGGATCGGACGGCTTGCACTGTTTCGCTTCCGCCGCCGGCGCGGCGGCATTAGGACAAGATTTCACTATCACGCTACTGACCGTCCTGGCAACAAAAATCGCCCTGGTCCCCCGGGGGGGACTATTGCCGCCGGAACACGAAACGCCGCATGGCCACGCTCTGGATCAGCCCCAGGGTGGCCATGGTGGTGATCAGGCTGGAGCCGCCATAGGATATGAACGGCAAGGGTATGCCCACCACCGGGAACATGCCCACCACCATGCCCACGTTGATGAAGGCCGGCCAGAAGACGCAGGCGGTGGCCCCCACCACCATCAGCATCCCCAGGCGGTCCTTGGCCCGCAGGGCCTGCACCAGGCCGCGGTAGACCACCGCCGCCAGGAGGATCAGCACCAGCACCGCGCCCACGAAGCCCCACTCCTCGGCCAGGACCGAGAAGGCGAAGTCGGTGTGCTGCTCGGGCAGGAAGTGCAGCTGGCTCTGGGTGCCGGCCATCCAGCCCTTGCCAATGAACTGGCCCGAGCCCACCGCGATCTTGGACTGGATCAGGTGATAGGAGGCCCCCAGGGGGTCGGACTCCGGGTCCAGGAAGCTGAAGATGCGCTTTTTCTGGTAGTCCTTCAAAAAGTTCCAGACCACCGGCAGGGCCCCCAGGAAGGCCGCCGTGGCCGCGCTCAGGGAGAAGAGCTTGACCCCGTTGACCAGGATGATGGAGACGCCCACGATCAGGACCATCACCGCAGTGCCCAGGTCGGGCTGCTTGAGGATCAGCAGCGCCGGCAGGGCCATCAGGGCGCAGGGGATCACCAGTTGGCGCAGGTTGTAGGGCTCGTTCTGGTCGCGGCGCTGGAAGTATTGCGCCAGGACCAGGATCACCGCCAGGCGGGCCAGCTCCGAGGGCTGGACCACCACCGGACCCAGGGCCAGCCAGCGCTGGGCCCCGCCCACCACCCGGCCCCAGAGCAGCACCGCCGCCAGGGAGACCACCACCAGGCCATAGAAGGGATAGGCCAGGGTGGCCAGGCGCTGGTGGCCGATCATGGCCACCCCGCACATCACCCCCAGGCCGATGGCGAACCAGTAGAGTTGCTTGAGGAAAACCGGGGTGCCCACGTTCTCGAAGCTGCTGGCCGCGCTGTAGAGGTTGATGGCCCCGCAGCCGATCAGGGCCGCCAGCAGCACCACCAGCAGCCAGTCGAAATTGGTCACCAGACGTCGGTCAATCACTACCTTGGCCTCCCCCCGCCGCTCAGTGCCGGCGATAGGTGGAAGGGTTCAGGGCCGGATCCTGGGCATCAGCCATGAAAGGCCGCGCCTGGCCGCCATGGGCCGCGGGCTCGGGTTTGGGCTTCTTCTTCTCGGCCGGCTTGGTCGCCGGCTTCTGGGCCGGGTTGGCGGGATGGCCGGTCTCCGGCTTGGGCTTGGGTTTGGCCGGGGCCGCATGGGCCGGGGCGGCCGGGGCGGCGTGTGTCGACGCCGGGGGCTTGGCCGTGGGCTTCTTGGCCGGGGCCGGGGCGGTCGGGGCGGCCGCGGGGACGGATTGGCCGGCGGCGGCCTTCTTGGCCTTCTCCTTCTCGGCCTCGGCCGCGGCCTTGGCCTGGGCCGCGGCGATGGCCGCCGCCTCCACCGGGTCCAGACGGCCGGCCAGGGGGCCGGGCTGGGCCTTGGGCTTGAAGGCCTTGGGCGGCAGGTCGAAGTAGGATTCCAGGATCCGTCGGGCCACCGGGCCGGCGTCGCTGCCGCCGTGGCCGCCGTGCTCCACCACCACCGCCACCGCGATGGTGGGGTCCTCGGCCGGGGCGTAGGCCACCACCACGGCGTGGTTCTTGTACTTCCAGGGCAGGTTCTCCTCCCGCCCATAGGCTTTCTCGTGCTTCAGGGCCACCACCTGGGCGGTGCCGGTCTTGGCCGCCACGGTGATGCCGGGCAGGCGGGCGGCGCTGGCGGTGCCGCCGGGCTCGTTGACCACCGCCACCAGGCCCTCGTGGATCAGCTCGAGGTTCTGGGGGCTCACCGGCACCCGGCTGATCAGGCCCGGGGGCTCGGGCACCGGCTCGCCGCCGTCGGGCGGGGTGACGGCCTTGACCAGGGTGGGGGTGACCAGGCGGCCCTTGTTGGCGATGACCGCCACCATGCGGGCCAGCTGGATGGGGGTGGTGAGGTTGAAGCCCTGGCCGATGGCCAGGGAGAGGGTTTCGCCCTCCTGCCAGGCCTCGCCGAAGCGTTTTTTCTTCCAGGCGTTGTCCGGCACCAGGCCCCCGGCCTCGCTGCCCAGGGGCACCCCGGTGGGCCGGCCCAGGCCGAAGGCCCGGGCGTACTTGGCCAGGCGCTCCACCCCCAGGCGCAGGCCCACGCGATAAAAATAGACGTCGCAGGACTCGCGCAGGGCCTTGTGCAGGTTGGTGTTGCCGTGGCCGCCCTTCTTCAGCGCCCAGCACTTGTAGGTGCGCCGGCCAAAGGGAATCTCGCCCGGGCAGTTGATGATGGTCTGGGGGGTGATCACGCCCTCGGCCAGGCCGGCGGCGGCGGTGACGATCTTGTAGGTGGAGCCGGGGGGATAGAGGCCGCTGACCGCGCGGTCCTTGAGGGGATGGTACTCGTCGTTGGCCAGGGCCTCCCAGAGCCGGGGGCTCATGCCGGTGATGAAGTTGTTCTGGTCGAAGCTGGGGTTGGAGTAGAGGCAGTAGACCTGGCCGTTCTTGGGGTTCAGGGCCACCACCGCGCCCACCTCGTCGCCCAGGGCCTCGGCCGCCGCCTTCTGCATCTTCAGGTCGATGGTCAGGGCCAGGGTCTGCCCGGGCTGGGCGTCGATCTCCTCCAGGAGCTTCAGCTCCCGGCCCATGGCGTCCACCTCCACCTGGCGCGCCCCGCGCTTGCCGTGCAGCACCCGCTCCCGGGTCCGCTCCAGGCCGTAGCGGCCCACGAAGTCCCCGATGCGGTACAGGGCGCGGGGGGCCTCGCTCAGCTCCTGCGGGTTGATCTCGCCCAGGTAGCCGATGACGTGGGCCGCCTCCTTGGCGTGCAGGTAGGCCCGGCGGTACTCCACCAGGACCTTGATTCCCGGCAGCTCGTAACGGAAGGTCTCCAGCACCGCCAGCTGGTCGCGGTCCAGGTGGGAGCGCAGGCGCAGGGGCTTGAAGGGCGGCTGGCCCTTGGCGCTCTCCCGGGCCTTGTGCAGCTCCTCGGGGGTGATGCCCACCAGCTTCTCCAGGCGCTGGCCCAGATCGTCCCAGTCGTCCACGTCCTCGGGCACCACCGCCAGGGTGAAGGCCGGGCGGTTGTCAGCCAGGAGCCGGCCCTGGCTGTCGAAGATCAGGCCCCGGCTGGGGGGCACGTCCACCAGGCGGATGCGGTTGTTCTCCGACAGGCTGCGGAAATGGTCGCCCTGCAGGAGCTGGATGAACCACAGGCGGCCCATCAGGGCCAGGAAGGCCAGGGCCACCACGATCGCGGCCAGGGTGATGGAGCGCCGGGCCTCGGGGGCCTCGGCCGGCTCGAAGACCCGGGAGCGGCTCAGGGGCTGGGCGGCGTAGGCCTTTTTCTTGGCCTGTTTGCGCTTCTTGCCCTCCTTGGCGAAAAGCGGCTTCACGCCCCGCCCCTCCCGGCCAGGCGCCACAGGCCCGCCATCAGCCGCACCATGGCCTCCAGCAGGGCGAAGAAGACCGGGGCGGTCAGGGCCGAGAGCACCGACTGGGCCGCCAGCACCCAGGGCAGCCGGGCCGGCAGCAGGTGCTCGCGGCTGGCCAGCATCAGCCCGCCGATGACGGTCAGGTGCAGGACCAGGCTCATCAGGCCCACCGCCAGCATCTGGAAGGGCCAGGAGTTGATCTCCAGCTTGCGCTGGGCCAGGGCGCAGGCGCAGGTCACCAGCAGGCAGGCCGTGACCTGCAACCCCACCACCCCGCCGCTGACCAGATCGCCCAGGTAGCCCAGCACCACCGCCACCAGCCCCGCCCCCCACAGGGGCAGGCGGAAGCCGGCCGAGACCACCAGCACCACCAGGGGCATCAGCTTCACCGGCCCCAGCGCCCACCAGTTGAAAAGGGTGGTGGAGAGCACGTTGAGGAAAAAGCCCAACAGCAGGGTGGCCAACAGACGGGGCCAGGGAGATTCTTCGCGCTTGGGCGTCATGCGGTCATCTTCAAGCGCCGGCCCGGAGCCGGGTGCGGGGTGCGGGGTCGCGGCCGGGAGCGGTCCGGCGGCTTCGCTCCATGTTATAGCAGTCCCCGGGCCGGACCGCCGCCAGGGGCCGGCATCAGACCGTCTCCGCCACCCGCACCTGGTTGCGTCCCCGGGCCTTGGCCTGGTACAGGGCGCGGTCGGCGGCGTTGATCAGGCGTTGGGGATCGATGTCCCGGTCGGGGACCAGGCTGGCCACCCCCAGGCTGACGGTCAGCACCGGGGCCACCACCGAGCCGGGATGGGCCAGGCCCAGGGCCGCCACCTGGAGGCAGATCTGCTCGGCCAGCTCCCGCACGCTCTCCGGCTCCGCGCCGGTCAGCACCAGGGCCAACTCCTCGCCGCCGAAGCGGGCGGCCAGGTCGCCGGGGCGGCGGGCGGCGTCGCGCAGCACCGTCGAGACCGCCCGCAGGGCGTCGTCGCCCTGCAAGTGGCCCAGGGCGTCGTTGTATTCCTTGAACTGGTCCACGTCCAACAGCACCAGGGACAGCCGGCCGCCCGCCCGGGCCTGGCGGCGCCACTCCTGCTCCAGGTGCAGGTCCAGGGCGCGGCGGTTGGCCAGGTTGGTCAGGCCGTCGATGAACGACAGGTCCTTGAACATCGCCGCCGTGGCCGTCAGCCGCTCCAGGTTCTGCTCGATGCGCCGCACCATGGGCCGGAAGATCAGCAGGCCCACCAGGACCAGGCCCAGGAGGGTCAGGCCGTCCAGGGCGGTCTCCACCCGGCGCAGGGTCCGCACCCGCTGGTGGGACTCCTCGTCGTAGAGAAAGACCAGCCGATCCATCAGGGGCAGGTAACGCTCGCCCTCGCGCAGGATGAACTGGGCCAGACGCTCCTCCTCGTCCTGGCAGGCCTGGGCGTCGCAGGCCAGCAATTGCCGGGCCGAGGCCACGATGGCCTGGTGGGCCTGGTGCAGCTTCTCCCACTGCAACCGCAACAGAGGGCCGGCCAGGGCCTCCAGGCCCTGGGCGGGATCGCCCTTGCCCAGGGCCAGGTGGACCCGCTCCCATTCCTTCAGGGCCTGGCCCAACTCGTGCGCCGCCTGGCGGCGCTGGGACAGCTCCTGGCCCCGGCTCAGCAACAGGGCCTCGCGGCTGATGCTCAGGTAGAGCATCCGCTGACGTCCGGCCAGGTTGATGGTGCGGGCGTCGCGCTCCTGGCGCTCCAGGTAGCTGATGGCCACGAAATTGCCGATCAACACCAGCAGCGCGATCAGACCCAGGGCGGAAAGGTAGGAAAGGGTCAAGGCCCGGGGGCTCAGGGACTTGTCCGGTCGCAGGCGTTGGGGTTGGATCATGCTTGCCCCCGGGTGGGACTGGGGGTGGCCAACCAGCGATTGACCACGGATCTAATCGGCGAAGTCCCGGCGTTGCAGGATCACCAGCACCTCCTCCAGACGCTCGAAATCCACCGCCGGCTCCACTTCGATATTCTGGAACACGCCCTTGCCCTCGGGCTTGATGGCCCGCACCAGGCCCACCAGGGCGCCCTTGGGGAAGACGCCGTCGGTGCCGGTGGCCACCAGGCGGTCGCCGGCGGCCACGTCGTCGCTGTGCATCACGTACTTCAGGCGCAGGGTGTCGGGACCCGCGCCCTCCACCACCCCCCGGGCCCGGCTGCGCTGCACCAGCACCTCCAGGGCGGCGTTGGGGTCGATCAACAGCAGCACCTTGGCGAAATGCCCGCTGGCCCAGATCACCCGGCCCACCACCCCCTGGGCGTTGACCACCGGCATCTGGGTCTGCACCCCGTCCTGCCTGCCCTTGTCGATGATCACGGTGCGGAAGTGGTTGGTGGGGTCCACCCCCACCACCTGGGCCGCCACCTGGGGCACCGGCTCCTTGGCCATCAGGCCCAGGAGCCTGGTCAGGCGCTGGTTGGCCAGGCGCAGCTCCTCCAGGTCGGTGAGCTGCTGGCGATAGCTGGCCACCTGGCGCTTGAGATCCTCGTTCTGGCGGGCGGCGTGGACCAGGGCGAAATAGCGGTCCCAGACCGCGCCCACCGTCTCGCCCACCCAGGTCACCGACTCCATGGCCGGCCCCAGGATCTCCAGCAGCAGGCGGCCGGTGAAGGAGTCCTCGGGGTCGCGGCCGGCGTTGACGGAAAACAGGGTCAGCGCGCCCAGGAGCAGGACGCCCATGATGATGGCGAACCGGTAGCGGCGGAAGAAATTCACGGATGACCTACTAACGGGCAGCGGGTGTGGCGGCCAGGGTGGCGCGTGGCGCGTCCCCGGCGGACCGGGCCTGATGTCATGATACGCCCCCCGGGAAGAAAAAGCCCAGCCCAGGGGCCAACCTCTCCCGGGACCGCGCCACCGGCGGAGCCGCCGTACCGCCGCTCGCCTACTTGATCATGACCTCCCGCAGCAGGTCGAGATTGTCCAGGCACTTGCCGGAGCCCAGGACCACGGTGGACAGGGGGTCCTCGGTGATGGTGATGGGCAGGCCGGTCTGCTCGGACAACAGCAGGTTCAGGCCCTTGAGCAGGGCGCCGCCGCCGGTGAGCACGATGCCGCGGTCGACGATGTCGGCGGCCAGCTCGGGCGGGGTCTGCTCCAGGGCGATCTTGACCGTCTCCACGATGGTGTCGATCTGCTCGATGATGGACTGGCGCACCTCGTCGGAGTCGATGACCAGGGTCTTGGGGATGCCGGTGACCAGGTCGCGGCCCTTGACCTCCAGCTTTTCCACCGTCTCGCCCGGGCAGGCGTTGCCGATGGTGGTCTTGATCATCTCGGCGGTGCGCTCGCCGATCAGCAGGTTGTGCTGGCGCTTGATGTGCTGGAGGATGGACTCGTCCATCTTGTCGCCGCCCACCCGCACGCTCTTGCTGTAGACGATGCCGGCCAGGGAGATGACCGCCACCTCGGTGGTGCCGCCGCCGATGTCCACCACCATGTTGCTGGTGGGCTCGGTGATGGGCAGGCCCGCGCCGATGGCCGCGGCCATGGGCTCCTCGATCAGGTAGACCTCGCGGGCCCCGGCGCTCTCGGCGCTCTCGCGCACGGCGCGCTTCTCCACCTGGGTGATGCCGCTGGGCACGCTGATGATGATGCGCGGGCGGATCAGGTTGCGCCGGTGGTGGACCTTGCGGATGAAGTGGCGCAGCATGGCCTCGGTGACCTCGAAGTCGGCGATGACGCCGTCCTTCAT
>CALERA010000233.1 GCA_937908275.1 uncultured Desulfarculaceae bacterium
ACCCCGCCCCGCTTCGGCGGCAAGGTGCTGGATCCCTCGGGCATCGACCTGAAGAGCGTGCCGCCGGGGGTGAGCGTCTCCCAGCGCCCGGACGGTCAGGGACACGAGCGGATGATGGCCTTCACCTGGCTGCCCAAGGAGGACTGGCTGCTGGTCATCACCCGCGACCCGGCCGAGACCTTCGGCCCCATGACCCTGGCCCGCAACGTGGAGCTGGCGGTGCTGGGCCTGGGCAGCCTCCTGATCGTGGGGGCGATCCTGTTCCTGGTGCGCCTCTTGGTGCGCCAGTTGGAGGCGGCCGACCGCCAGCGGGCCGATTGCGACGCCCAACTGGTCCACTCGGCCCGCCTGGTCTCCATGGGGCGCATGGCCGCCGGGGTGGCCCACGAGATCAACAACCCCCTGGCCGCCATCGGCGAACTGGCCGGGCTGATGGACGACCTGATGGACCAGGAGTTCGTCCAGGCCAATCCCCGGGGGCCCAAGTTCAAGCAGAACCTGGCCAAGATCCAGAGTCACGTGGAGCGGGCCCGGGCGGTGACCCACCGCCTGCTGGGCTTCGCCCGGCGCATGGAGCCCAAGCAGGATTCGGTGGACCTCAACGAGGCCTTGGAGGAGACCTGCTCCTTCCTGGAAAAGGAGGCCCTGTTCAAGCAGGTGACCATCGAGCGGGATCTGGACCGCGGCCTGCCGCGCATCAAGACCGACCGCTCGCAGTTGCAGCAGGTCTTCCTGAACCTGCTGAACAACGCCCTGGACGCGGTCAAGGAGGGCGGACACATCCGGCTGAGCACCCGCGCCGCCGGCGGCTATCTGGAGGCTCTGGTGGCCGATGACGGTCCGGGCATCCCGGCCGACCTCAAGGAGCGCATCTTCGATCCCTTCTTCACCACCAAGGGTCCGGGGCAGGGCACCGGTCTGGGGCTGTCCATCAGCCACTCGATCATGCAAAAATTAGGGGGCGGACTAACCTTCGAGAGCCAACCGGGAAAGGGCGCCACCTTCATCGTGCGCCTGCCCAAGGTGATCGGGGAATGAGGGGGAGCGGGCAAGTGGAGAGGTTCAGCGTATTGGTGGTGGATGACGAGCGCGACTTCCTGGAGCCCCTGGTCGAGCGCCTGGAGCTGCGCAACCTGGAGGCCGCCGGGGTGGACAACGCCCTGGACGCCCTGAAACACCTGGACGCCCACCCGGTGGACGTGGTGGTGCTGGACGTGAAGATGCCGGGCATGGACGGCATCACGGCGCTCAAGGAGATCAAGGCCAAGCACCCCACGGTGGAGGTGATTCTGCTCACCGGGCACGCCTCGGTGGAATCGGGCATGGAAGGCCTGGAGTTGGGGGCCTTCGACTACCTGATCAAGCCGGTGAAGCTCGATGAGCTGATGGAGCGGATCCTGGAGGCCCACGACCGCCGCCAGGTGATGCAGGAGATGCTGGCGAAGGAAAAGCCTGGCCCCAAGTGACCCCGC
Organism: uncultured Desulfarculaceae bacterium; assembly: GCA_937908275.1. Classification (GTDB taxonomy): domain Bacteria; phylum Desulfobacterota; class Desulfarculia; order Desulfarculales; family Desulfarculaceae; genus JACRDC01. Next base: position 1,473 of record CALERA010000233.1, read on the forward strand.
CAGGCGAGCGGAGTTTCTGAGCGGAAGCTGGACCAGCCGAGACCAAGGCGGCACCGAGACCAGAAAAGGAGAGAGACATGAGGGGACAAGAGGGACGATTTTGGGCAAGGCCCTGGGCCGTGCTGGGGGCGCTGGCGCTGACAGCCTGCCTGTGCGCACCGGCCTGGGCCGCCACCAACCAGGGCGACCTGGAAGCCAAGATCAAGATGCTGGAGCAGAGCCTGCAGGACCTCAAGGGGCAGTTGCAGCAGGTTCAGGTCAACCAGCAGCAGCAGGAGCAGGCGGTGCAGATGGTGGCTTCCAAGGCCGCCAAGGACAGCCTGCCCAAGTGGCTGGAGCGCATCAGCCTCTACGGCGACCTGACCCTGCGCTACGAGGGTTGGTGGTACGACGACTTCAAGGGCAAGAGCACCGACCAGCGCACCCGCTGGCGGTTCCGCAGCCACTTCGGGGTCAAGAGCATGGTCAACGAGGACCTGGAGGTCGGCATCCGGATGGCCACCGCGGCTGACGACGACCCCACCAGCACCGTGCAGACCATGGACAACTGGTTTGGCGAGAAGAGCTGGGGCATCGACCGGGCCTACGCCAAGTACACCCCCGGCTACCTCGACAAGATCGTGACCCTGACCGCCGGCAAGTTCGAGACCCCCTTCGTGCGCACCTCCATCAACTGGGACGTGGACGTGCAGCCCGAGGGCGCCTACGTGAACTTCCGCTTCAACAAGTCCGGCAACATCCAGCCCTTCCTGACCATGGCCGGTCTGGTGGTCAAGGAGCAGAAGAGCGACAACCCGGGTGACGCCTATGTCTACGCGCCCCAGGCCGGCGTGGAGGCCAAGCTGGGCGACTGGAAGCTGTTGGGCGCCACCAGCTACTACATGTGGGACGGCTTCGAGAAGGTCGGCAACTTCAGCAGCACCGCCCTGCGCGGCAACACCACCAAGGCCAATGGCGAGCTGAGCAACTTCGGGGTCTGGGACCTCTACGGCAAGGCCACCTACAAGTTCACCGCCGAGGCCAACGTCAGCGTTTTCGGCCACTGGCTGAAGAACACCCGCGAGGACATCACCGGGTCGGCGGCGGGCAAGGACACCGCCTACCTGGCCGGTCTGTCCGCCAGCTACCAGAAGTGGATGGCCTCCTGGGAGTACCGCTACATCGAGGCCAACTCCACCCCCGGCTACTTCGGGGACAGCGAGTTCCAGTACAACAACCGCGAGGGCTGGGCGGCTCGTTTGAGCTACAGCCCCTTCAAGTACACCGTGCTCAACCTCAACTGGTATCACTCCATGCCCATTGACGAGGCCCTGCAAGGCGCTTCCGCGGGCTACGACATGATCCAGGTGGAGACCACCTTCCAGTTCTAACCGCTACCTCACCCAACCGGACCAAGAAACCGGGGGCCCTTGCGGGGGCCCCCGGTTCTTTTTGCGCGTTGGATGCGGGCGGCGGAGGTCTCAGGGCCGGGGCGGCGGGATGATCACCACCTCCATGGCGGTGAGGGCGGCGGCCCGGAGGCGGGCCTTGCGCGCCTCGGCGGCGCTGGCGAAATGGCCGGAACGGACCTTGGTCAGGCTGCGGCCGCCGCTGCTCGCGCCCTGCACCAGGTCCACCTTGTAGCCCATGCCCTTGAGCTTGGCCGCCAGGGCCATGGCCCGGTCCGGGTCGCCGAAGGCCCCGAATTGCAGGGTGTAGCCGCCGGTCGGGGCGCTGGCCTTGGCCGGAGGCTTGGTCACGGCCTTGGCTGGCGCGGTGTGGGCCGGGGTGGTCTGGGGCGCGGATTTCCGGCTGGGGGCGGGCTGGACCCTCGGGGCGGGGGTCTCGTCCTCCAGGGGGCGGGGTTTGGCGCTGGGGGCCAGAGCTGGCGCGCCGGGGACCGGACCAATCGCGCGGGGCGCGGTTGGCTCCGGGGCGGGGCTGGGCGCGGGCGTGGTTGAGGTCGGCCAGGGCGGGGCGGCCTCGCCCGGGGCGGGGAGCTCGCCGCCGGGCGGCGGGATCGCGCCCACCGCCGGAGCCGGTTTGGCCCCAGGCGCGGAGCTCTCGGCCGGACCCGGCGTGGCGGGGGCCGGAGGCAGGCTGAGGGATTCGTCCTTGATGCCCGATTGAGCAAGTTGCCCCGGAACCGGGTCCGGGCCGGGCGAGTCCAGGTTCAGGCGATACCAGAGCAGCAGGGCCAGGCCGATCAGCAGCAGGGCCAAACCCAGGCCCAGCTTGCGCCACAGGCCCAGCCAGGGGGCGGCGGCCCGGGGCGGTTGGTCCGTTTCGAACTCGCGCTCCAGGGCCGGACCGGCGAAATCCAGGCGGGGTTGCGCCACTTCCAGGCTGGGTTCGCGCCGAACAGGGCCGAAGCCGGTGGCTGGTCCCAAGCCCGGCTCGGGCTCCGGCTCGAACTCCGGTGCAGGCTCTGGCCTCAGGAACGGGGCCGCGCCCGGCCTGGCCTCGGTTTCCGGTGGGGGCATGGAATCCGGTGGGTCGGATTGCCAGTCGGGCGGCGCGGGGCGCTCCTCCGGCTCCTGACCCAGCGCCCTGGGGTCCGTGACCGCCGCCTGGGTTTCCAGGTAGACCGGCCCATCGTCGGCGTAGGGCTCCGGGGCCGGTTGGCCGCCGGGTGGGGGCGCAAGCGGTGACCGGGGGGCCGGCTCGTCGGCCTGGCGGCCTCGCACCGTGAAGCGGTGGTAGCACTCGTCGCACAGGAAATGGCGCAGGCCGAGGGATTGTTGCAGCCCGCGCCACCAGGATCGCCGGGTGGAGGGCTGCACTTTCTCGGAGCCGCAGTTGGGGCAAAAGGGCATGGGCCAGGCTCCCGGAAGGGGGTGGCTGAGCAGGTTCCCTAACCGTTACCCTGGAAGGCGTTTTAAATCAAGGCCCGCCTGGGAAAGCGACAGGCCCGGGAGAAAACCGGAGCGCGGGAGCGGTGCGGGCAAAAGTCGCTCGAAGGCCAGACTTTTATTCACACTTGTAAGGCTGTCTGATATGTTAGTGACACTAAATGGCCGGACTTGCCAGGATTGCCTGGGTTGGGTGATAATCTGGAGGCGAGCTTGCCGCCTGTCGGGCGGAACGAGGAGCGAGATGCAAAGCAAGGGTGTGAAAGCTTCGGTGCGGGGGACGTGGTTCTGGTGCGACCCCTATGGCAGCAGCAGCAACGAGGCCATCTGCCGGGAGCGCATGTCCCGCGACCGCCCCTATTCCCCCTGCCGGCATTGCCAGCGCTGGCAGGACCCCTCCGCGTCCCGCCAGCTCGAGCGAAGGCGCGACCAGCCCTCCCACAGGTAGGACCTTGGCCGACCACCCCCCGGACTGCCTGCACTGCCGACACCTGTCCATCACCTGGGAGCGGGGCCGGGCCTACGCCTGCCGGGCCATGGGCTTCAAGAGCGGCCAGATCCCCTGGCGGGTGGTCCTGGCCAGCTCCGGACGGCCCTGCCTGAGTTTCTCTCCCAAGCCTCCACGCCCTTCGGTGGACCCGCCTCCGGGTCGCTAACGCGTCTTGTCTTTTTTGGCCTTGCGCTTGCTGGCCTTGGCCGGGGTCTTCTTGGCGGCCTTCTTGGTTTGCAGGGTGGTGGGATCGCTTTTGGTCTTGCTGGACTTGGCCTTGACGCCGGCCTTGGGCTTGGCGCTGGGTTGGGACGCGGCCGGTGCGACGGCCGCAGCTTTGCGCTTTTTCTTCTTGGTTTTCTTGATCTTGCTCGTTGGCTCCCCCGCCACGGCCTGGCTGGAGGAGCGGGGGGTGTGGACCGGGTTCACGGCAGAGGGCGGGACCTCCTCGCGGTGGCGCATCACCGGCCGTGGCTTGGGGTCCTGGTTGAGCAGGGACTCGGCCACAACCAGGGAGATCGGAAGAGCGTCGTGTAGGGAAAGAGTGTAGATCTCGGTGGT
>CALERA010000234.1 GCA_937908275.1 uncultured Desulfarculaceae bacterium
CGGGGTAGGTGACGCCATAGCCCATGGTGTCGCACAGGCGCACCTTGATCGGCACCCCGGACTCCTCGCGCAGCTTGGTCAGCTCGATGGCGAACGGCACCACGAAGCCGTAGATGTCGGCCCGGGTGACGTCCTCCATGTGGCAGCGGGGCACCACCCCCAGGTTCAGGGCCTCCTTGACCACGGCCAGGTACTTGTCCAGGCAGGTCTGGCGGTCCAGGCCCAGCTTCAGGAAGATGTGGTAATCGCTGACCGAGGTCAGGATGCCGGTCTCCTTGATGCCCATCTCCTTGACCGCCTTCAGCTCCTCGCTGTTGGCCCGCACCCAGCCGGTGATCTCCGGGAAGCGGTGGCCCAGGGCCTGGCATTTCTCCACCGCCTCGCGGTCGCGCTGGCTGTAGAGGAAGAACTCGCATTGACGCAGGATGCCCTTGGGGCCGGACAGCCGGTGCATCATGTCGTATAGGGCGACGATCTGCTCCACCTTGTAGGGCGGGCGGGCCTGTTGGCCGTCCCGGAAGGTGGTGTCGGTGATCTGCATCTCCTCCGCAGGGTCCAGAGGCTGGAGTTTATGATCGAAATCGATGCGGCAGACCTCGTTGTAGGGGAAGACGTTGCGCAACAGTTGCGGCTCGCCGGTCTGCTCCAGGCGCACGAATTGATCCTGATGGACGTGGTCCAAAAGTCTGCGTCGGGGATTCCATCTGGACATGGCTTCATCTCTCATGGCTAGGGGTGTCGGCGCGCGGGCGCCGGCCTGGGTTGCAGGCGGATTGCTTTATATAAAAGAACCTTGGGGGCCACGAACCGCCTTCAAACGATACGAGGCGGGCCGCGGAGGGAAGTGATCGCCAGGGGCGGGCCGGCCCAGCTAGGGCCTGGCCAAAATCGAGAAGGGGCACCCGGCTGGGTGCCCCTCCCCGATTCATGCTAAGAGCCGACCCGGGGAGGGCGCCGCGGGTGGCGGTGCCATCCCCGGCTGGTCCCTACTTGGGCGGGCAGTAACGCTTGGCGCCCTTGGGAACCACGTACTTCGGGAACTTGCCGGCTTGCTTGCGGCACTCGGCCTTCTGCGCGTCGGTCAGGTCCCGGGGAATGGACAGAACCATGCCAACCTTCAGCTTGTTGGCGTTCTTGATCTTGTCCTTGTTGGCGTTGAAGATGCACGGCCACAGCAGCGGATCCTGGTAGATCTGCGGCTTGGCGGAGATGCTCCACAGGTCGTCGCACTTCTCGACCGTGTAGGTGGTGGGCAGGGCCGGGGCCGGGGCCGGGGCCTCGGTCATCGGCTTGGGAGCGCCCTCCCACTTCTTGGGCGGCGGAGGCGGAGCCACCTTGGGCTGCTCATCCGTGCCGCAAACCGCCGCGCATCCGCTGAGCAGGCCCAGCGCGACCACCACGGCAATCCAGGGGAACACTTTCACCAGCTTCCTCATTAAGAAACCCTCCTTCCCAGTTACCGTCGGACTCAAAAAATCAAACCTCGGCACGACGCTTTGTTGGCCTGCGTTCGCTCCGTGATACCAGCCGTTTTTCAAGGGCGGAACCACAATCGATCCCGCCTTCACGGTCAATTCTAGGCACGAATCTTACTCACTGTCAACCGCTTTGCAAGCAGAAAAATTGGGCGGTTAACTTGCCTTTTCCACGCGCAGCCCCAGTTCCAGAAGCTGAACCTGGTCCACCCGGCCCGGGGCTCCGGTCAAGGGGCAGGCCCCCTTCTGGGTTTTGGGGAAGGCGATCACCTCGCGGATGGAGCTCTGTCCGGCCAGGATGGCCACCAGCCGGTCGAAGCCCACCGCCAGTCCGCCGTGGGGCGGCGCGCCATAACTAAGGGCCTCCATTAGGAAACCAAACTTCTCCCGCGCCTGCTCCTCGTCCAGGTTCAGGGCGGCGAAGACCTGCTGCTGCACGTCCGAGCGATGGATGCGGATGCTGCCGCCGCCCACCTCGGTGCCGTTGAGCACGATGTCATAGGCCCGGGCCAGCACCCGGCCCGGATCGCTGGTCAACAGCTCCAGGTCCTGGGGCCGGGGCGAGGTGAAGGGGTGGTGCATGGCGTTCCAGCGCTTCTCCTCGGCGTCCCACTCCAGCATCGGGAAGTCGGTGACCCAGCA
>CALERA010000235.1 GCA_937908275.1 uncultured Desulfarculaceae bacterium
GCCTGAGCGGCAACCTCTGCCGCTGCACCGGCTACCAGGGCATCGTGGCGGCGGTCCAATCCCTGACCACGGAGGACCCGGCATGAGGCCGGTGCGGCTGCCTAAGGCCCTGCCCGAGCTGTGGGAGGCCCTGGACCAGCAGCCCGGCGCGACGCTGATGGCCGGGGGCACCGACCTCCTGGTCCGCCTGCGGGCCGGTCTCTGCGATCCCCCGGCCCTGATCGGCCTGGAGCGTCTGGCCGAGCTGCGCGGGGTGCGGGCCGAGGCCGACTGGCTGCGCCTGGGCGCGGCCAGCACCCTTCAGGAGCTGATCGACGACCCCCGGGTGACGGCCGAACTGCCCCTGCTGCGCCTGGCCCTGCTGGAGCTGGGCTCGCCGCCCATCCGCCACATGGCCAGCCTGGGCGGCAACCTGGTCACCGCCTCACCGGCCGGCGACAGCCTGCCCCCCCTGTATGCCTACGAGGCCGAGGTGGAGTTGCTCTCGGCCGCCGGAGGGCGACGGCTGCCCCTGGAGCGGTTCATCGTTGGCCCCGGCCAGACGGCCTTGGTCCCGGGCGAGGTCCTGGCCGCGGTCTGGGTGCGCCGGGGCCAGGCCTTCGACCTGATCCACCACCGCAAGGTGGGCCTGCGCCGGGCGTTGGCCATCGCGGTCTGCGGCTTCTGCGCCGGCCTGCGCCGGGATGCCGCCGGCCGGGTGCGCGAGGCCCGCCTGGCCTGGGGCAGCGTGGCCCCCCGGGTGGTCCGCCCCCGGGCGGTGGAGCAGATGCTGGTGGGCCAGGCCCTGGAGCCGGAGCTGCTGCGGGCCGCCGGTCAGGCCCTGCAGGAACACATCTCCCCCATCGACGACCTGCGGGCCAGTGCGGCCTACCGCCGCCAGGTGGCGGCCAACCTGCTGCAAGGGCTGGCGGTTTGAGCCCGGCGGACGCCTGGCGGGTCAAGCTCTGGGGGGTGGTGCTGGTCAACCTGGCCACCCTGGCCTGGGCCAGCAACGCGGTGCTGGGCCGCTTTTTGCGCGACGACATCGGCCCCCTGACCTTGGCCGCCCTGCGCTTCTGCCTGGCCACCGCCTTGCTGCTGCCGCTGTTGCGCGGCCTGGCCCCGGCCGAGCGCCGCCCGGGCGCGGACCGCTGGTGGCTGGTGGGCATGGCGCTCTCGGGGGTGGTGGGTTTCAGCCCCCTGCTCTATTGGGGCCTGCACCACTCCACGGCGGTCAACTCCTCGCTGATCCAGGGCTTTTCGCCCCTGATCACCGGCCTGCTGGCCGGCTGGCTGATCAGCGAGCCGGTCAGCCGCCGCCAGACCGTGGGCGCGGCCCTGGGCCTGGTCGGGGTGGTGGGCCTGATCTGCCGGGGCTCCCTGGACTACCTCCTGTCCCTGTCCTTCAACCCCGGGGACCTGATCTTCCTCCTGGCGGCCGTCAACTGGGCGGTCTACTCGGTCTGCGCCCGGCGGGTGATGCGCGGGCGCTCGGCAGTGGCGGCCACCGTGGTCTCCAACCTCCTGGGCCTGCCCCTGTTGCTCCTGGGCGCGGCCATCGAGCTGCCCCACGCCCCCCTGAACCTGAACCCCACCACCATCCTGGCCATCGCCCACATCTGCCTGGTGCCCACCATCCTGGGCTACTGGTCCTGGAACCGGGCGGTGCAGACCCTGGGCGCGGGCGGGGCCATGGCCTTCTACAACACCCTGCCGCTCTACGGGGCCTTGCTGGGGGCCCTGGCCCTGGGCGAGAGCCTGGGGCCCAGCACCCTGGTTTTCGGCGGCCTGATCCTGGCCGGCGGGGTCTGGGGCACCACCGGCGGCGCGCGAAACTGAGTTCCGCTCCGGCTTGGCGCGGCCCCCCGGCCTGTGATACACAAGAATGGTTCCGGTCCCTTTGCCCAGGCCGGGGCGCGGCCCAACCCCGCAAAGCCCAAGGTGCAGCCATGCCAGCCGCTCCGGAAGCCCGACCGCGCATCCGCCGCATCGGCAACCTGGTCCACGTCTATGACTCGGTGCGGGAGCTGGAGATCATCAACCGCGACCTGGTGGGCATGATCTCCAACTCCTACGACGGGGTCTGCATCGCCGACGGCGACAGCCGCATCCTCCTGGTCAACCAGGCCTTCGAGAAGGTCATGGGCATGGGCCTGGAGGATTCGGTGGGCCGGCGGATCAAGGACCTGATCGCCGAGGGCGTCACCGACACCTCGGCCACCATCCACGTGCTGGAGAGCCGCCAGCAGGAGACGGTGCTGATCAACACCCTGGCCGGCCGCCAGGTGCTCTCCACCGGAGTGCCGGTCTTCGGGCCGGATGGCCAGATCGAGCGGGTCTACTGCAACCTGCGCGACGTCACCGAGCTGGTGCGCCTGCGCGAGCAGTTCGGGGCCAGCCAGCGCCTGGCCAGCCAGTATTTCCTGGAATTGCAGGAGCTGAAGAAGAGCCAGACCACCCGCCGCCAGATCATCACCCGCAACCGCACCATGCGCCAGGTGGTGGACCTGGCCTACCGCATGGCCCAGGTGGACAGCAGCCTGCTGATCCTGGGCGAGTCCGGGGTGGGCAAGGACCTCCTGGCCCAGATCGTCCACGAATCCAGCCCCCGTCGGGAGACCGGCACCCTGGTCAAGGTCAACTGCGGGGCCATCCCCGAGCCCCTGCTGGAATCCGAGCTCTTTGGCTACGAGAGCGGGGCCTTCACCGGGGCCCGGGCCCAGGGCAAGGTGGGCTACTTCGAGATCGCCGACAAGGGCACCCTGTTCCTGGACGAGATCGGCGAGCTGCCCCTGCCCCTGCAGGTCAAGCTGCTGGCGGTGCTCCAGGACCGGCGCATCACCCGCCTGGGCGGCACCAAGCCCCGGCCGGTGGACATCCGGGTGCTGGCCGCCACCAACCAGGACCTGGAGCGCATGGTGCGGGCCGGCCGCTTCCGTGAGGACCTCTACTACCGCCTCAACGTGGTGCCGATCCGGGTGCCGCCCCTGCGCGAGCGGCCCGAGGACATCCCCTTCCTGCTGATGCACTTTTTGGACGAGTACAACCAGCGTCACCGGCTCCAGGTGCGCCTGGACGAGGAGGTCATCGAGACCCTGGCCGGCTATCCCTGGCCGGGCAACGTGCGCGAGCTGATGAACCTGGTGGAGCGTTTGCTGGTCACCGCCCAGGAGAGCCGGGTGGGCCTGGAGCACCTGCCGCGCAAGTACCGCCACCCCTCCAATCGGGCGGCGGTGTCCTTGGACGAGGACCTGCCCCAACTCAAGGAGGCGGTGGCGGTCTTCGAGCTGGAGCTGATCGAGACCGCCCTGGCCCGGTATGGCAACCGGGAGCTGGTGGCCCACAAGCTGGGGGTCAGCCTCTCCACCCTCAATCGGCGCCTGCGGGGCTGGTCTTCGATCAATTTTGACACGCAGGAATGACACAAACTAAAAGCTTAATTTATTAATTATTTACTTGTTGACCCGTCACCCCCCCCCATCTCTCGCTCAATTTTGACCGAAGGCATTCAGGCCCGGACCTGATCCGGCGCGCTTCCCGGCCGCGATCTCCGGCCTGGCCTCCGCGGACCCCGCTTTTGTTCACCAACAATAATACAACAATGTCAAAGAGTTATCCTAGAGACTCACCGTCCGGGGAGCCGGGCGGGCCTTTTCACCTCGGGCTTGGCACCCGCCTTGCTTGGTCCAACGGTCACCGTTTGCCCACCGGTTGCCTAGCGTGTCCCCGCCTTGGCCCTCCAGCCTGGCGAGAAGGGGGAAGCTCGCATGGTGATCGGCGATCTGCCCGCGCAGGCCGCGCGGCGCTATCCGGCCCAGACCGCGACGATCTTTCGCGGTCAAAGGCAGACCTTCCGCCAGTTCGAGCAGCGGGTCAACCGCCTGAGCGGGGCCTTGGCCAGCCTGGGGCTCATCCCCGGCGACCACGTGGCGGTCCTGACCCGCAACTGCCCGCAGATCCTGGAGTTGATGTTCGCTATCGCCCGGGCGGGCATGGTCTTCGTGCCGGTCAACTTCCGCCTGGCCCCGCCGGAGCTGAAGTTCGTGCTCGACGACGCCGAGGTCAAGGCCCTGTTCGTGGGCGACGACTTCCTGCCGGCGGTGCGCGAGATCAAGGACGAAATCGCCTGCCGCGAGCTGGTCACCCTGAGCGACGGCTACGAGCCCCTGGTCCAGGCCGGCGATCCCGAGACCCCGCCCGCGCCGGTGGCCCCCGGCGACCTCTTCGCCATCTTCTACACCAGCGGCACCACCGGCGGACCCAAGGGCGTGATGCTCAGCCACGACAACTTCCTGAGCGCGGCCCTGAACCACATCATCGCCTATCAGATGTCCCCCTCCGACGTGGTCTACCACTCCCAGCCCCTCTACCACACCATGCAGGCCTCCCTGGCGGTCTGCTGCTTCTACGTCAGCGCCACCAGCCTGATCGCGGAGTTCTTCAAGCCCCACGAGTTCTGGCAGGACGTGGCCGAGTACGGGGTGACCAGCATCACCCTGGTCTACACCATGCTGGTGGACGCCCTGGACGCCTTCGAGGCCGCCGGCTACAGCAAGGGCAGCCTGCACACCTTCACCGTGGGCGGCCAGTCGGTGCCGGTGGACGTGCTCAAGCGCACCCACCGCCTGATGGGACCCAACCGCGTTTTCCAGGTCTATGGCCTGACCGAGGCCAGCCCCCTGCTCACCTACCTGCCGCGCGAGGAGATGACCGTGGAGGGCGAGGCCTCCCGCCGCCTGGCCTCCATCGGCAAGGAGCTCTTCTCCTGCCAGGTGCGGGTGGTGGACGAACTGGACCGCGACGTGGCCCCGGGCCAGTTCGGGGAGATCATCGCCCGGGGTCCCAACGTGATGCTGGGCTACTGGAAGCGGCCCCTGGAGACGGCCGAGGCGCTGAAGGGCGGCTGGCTGCGCACCGGCGACGTGGCCACCCTGGACGGCGAGGGCTACCTCTACATCGTGGACCGCAAGAAGGACATCATCATCAGCGGCGGCGAGAACATCAGCCCCCGCGAGGTGGAGGAGGCCCTGTACCAGCACCACGCGGTGCAGGAGTGCTCGGTGATCGGGGTGGCCGACCCCCGCTGGGGCGAGGCGGTGCGGGCGGTGGTGGTGGCCAAGGCCGGCCCGCGACCCGGCCCCGAGGAGCTGATCGCCTTCTGCACCCAGCGCCTGGCCAAATACAAGGTGCCCAAGAGCGTGGTTTTTTGCGAGGCCCTGCCCAAGGACCCCCTGGGCAAGATCCAGAAGCGCGTGCTGCGCGAGACCCACCGGAGGTAGGCCGTCATGCGCCGGGGAGCCAATCGCCGATCCTTCACCGTCACCGATAACGAGCGCGACCTGGCGGCCGGGCTCTGGACCCCGCCCCGCCGGGTGCTGGGAGTGCAGGCCTCGCCCCGGGCCAAGAAGGGCGCCACCGAGCGGATGTACCGGAGCCTGGTCAAGGGCCTGGAAAAGGCCGGGGCGACGGTGGAGACGGTCTACCTGGGCGAGCTGAAGGCCGAGGCCTGCCGGGGCTGCTTCCGCTGCTGGCAGGACGATGGCGACGACTGCCGCATCCACGACGACCTCACCGGCCTGCTGACCCGGATGCCCGGCTACGACCTGATGGTCTGGGCCTCGCCGGTCTACGTGGACGCCCCCCCGGCCCAGCTCAAGTGCCTGATCGACCGCATGATGGTGCTCAACCATCCCGCCATCGTGGAGCAGGACGGGGCCTGGCTGCACCCCTGCCGCCATCCCCGCCTGCCCAACCTGGCCCTGTTGGCGGTCTGCGGCTTCTGGGGGGTGGAGAACTTCGCCTTCATCGAATCCTATCTGCGCGCCGCGGCCCGCCACCAGCACACCCCGTTGCTGGCGGCCCTGCTGCGCCCGGAGAGCCTGAGCATGATGAGCCCGGCCGCCCGTCCGGCCCTGACCCGGGTCCTGGAGGCCCTGGAGCAGGCCGGGGCCGAGCTCGTGAACCATGGCAAGGTGCGGCCGGAAACGGCCCAAGCAATCAGCCAGCCGCTGCTGTCCCGGGAGGATTACCTGGAACTGGCCGGCCGTTGGTGGCAACCCAAGGGAGGGAAAGCATGAAAAGGAGCCGTTTCTGCTTCGTGGCCGCGCTGGCGGCGGCCCTGGTTCTGGGTCTGGGGTCGTTGGCCCTGGCCGACCCGGTCAATTTCACCTTCGCCACCTTCATTCCGCCCAACGAGCCGGCCTCGGAGGTGGGCCTGTGGATCGAGAAAGACCTGAACGAGAAGCCCGGCAGCCTGATCAAGGCCAAGTACTTCCATAGCCAGCAGATGGGCAACGAGATCGAGATCGTCAAGAAGGTGCGCATGGGCACCCTGAACGCCGCCCTCTGCCCCAGCACCTACGCCCCGGACCTCAACCCCAAGTTCGGCGTGGCCACCCTGGCCTACTGCATGAACTCCTATGAGAAATGGGAGGCCTTCCGCAAGGAGAAGGCCCTGCGCGACGAGCTGTTCAACTGCCTGCAGGGCATCGGCCTGCGCACCCTGGACTTCTGCTATTTCGGCGTCTACGGCCTGGCCACCACCAAGCCGGTCAACACCCTGGACGACCTCAAGGCCATGAAGATGCGCACCACCCAGGCCCGCTACCCCCTGGCCTTCTGGCATGCCCTGGGGGTGCGGCCGGTGCCCATGGCCTGGGGCGACGTCTTCCCGGCCCTGAAGCAGGGCGTGGTGGAGGGCACCGACCAGACCGAGAACGTGATGCGCCTGCGCCTGACCGACGTCTGCAAGTACTTCACCAAGACCGACCACATGGTGGGCCTGTTCTATCTGCTGGTCAACGACAAGTGGTACCAGGGCCTGGACGCCAAGGCCCGCGAGCAACTGGACCAGGCCGTGGCCGAGAACTTCGCCAAGGCCCGGGCCGCCAGCATGAAGCTGACCCAGGACACCCCGGCCGAACTCAAGACCAAGGGCGTCACGGTCATCAACCTGCCCAAGGAGGAGATGGACAAGTTCCGCCAGGCCCAGCGCGAGGTCTGGAAGGAGTTCGAGCCCGAGGTCGGCAAGGAGTGGCTGGAGAAGATCACCCTGTTCTCGGCCCAGTTCTAGCCCCATCGTCAGGGGCGGGGTCCGGCCTGGGCCCCGCCCTTACCCACTGCCCCGCGCAAGCCGGCGCGGGGGGAGGATGGCATGCGCGCCCTGGACATGATTCTGGACCGCTTCGAACGTTGGGTGATCGGGGTGGGCTTCCTGGCCTGCCTGGTCCTGCTGACCGTCAGCGTGACCAGCCGTTACCTGTTGCGCTGGCCCTTGTCCTTCAGCGACGAGCTCTCCACCTATCTCTTCATCCTGATCTCCTACCTGGGGGCCAGCGCCGCGGTGCGCAACGACACCGAACTGCGGGTGGACGCCCTGGCCGAGGCCCTGCCCAAATGGCGCAAGGGCCTGGACCTGCTGGTCCACCTGGCCCGCCTGATCGCGGCCGGTCTGTTCATCGTGCTGGGCTACCAGTTCGTGATCGTGGAGTGGGAGTTCAAGGCGGTGACACCAATCCTGGAAATCCCCTTCACCATCATCAACGGGATGTTGCCCCTTTTCGGGGTGATGTTGGTCCTGCGCACCGTGCTGCGCGTCAACGAGCTTTGGCGCAAGGAGTAGCCCGACATGGAGCCCCTGATCATCCTTGGCATACTGCTGGGCCTGCTCATCCTGCGCCTGCCGATCTACATCGGCCTGTTTCTCACCGGGGTGCTGGGCCTGGTCATCTACACCGACCTGGACCTGGTCTTCGTGGCCCAGACCATGGTCAAGAAGCTGGATAATTTTTCCCTGCTCTGCATCCCCTTCTTCCTGCTGATGGGCTCGGTGATGGTGGCCGGGCGCTGCGCCGGACTGCTGGTCAATTTCGCCCGCCGCCTGGTCTGCTTTATGCCCGGCGGCCTGGCCATCACCTCGGTGGTCAGCAGCGCCATGTTCGGGGCCATCTCCGGCTCGGCCATCTCCACCGTGGTCACCATCGGCGGGGTGGTCTTCCCCTTCATGGAGGAGCAGAAATACCCCAAGGGCTTCTCGGTGGGCCTGGTCACCACCGCCGCCATCCTGGGCATGATCATCCCGCCCTCCATCATCATGATCATCTGCGCGCTCACCGCCGGCGAGTCCGTGGTGCGCCTGTTCGCCGCCGGCTATCTGCCCGGCGTCGTCATCATGGCCGCCTTGAGCCTCTACGCCTACGTGGTCAGCCTGCGCGGCGGCTTCGGCCTGGAGGCCCGGGAGCGCTTCCGCTGGCGCAACGTGGGCCAGGCCGCCTGGGAGGCCGCCATCCCCCTGTTCCTGATCCTGCTGCTCTTCGGCGGCATCTACACCGGGGCCTTCACCATCACCGAGGCCTCGGTGGTCTCCTGCCTCTTTGCGATCCTGGCCGAGTTCCTCTGGTTCCGCAGCATCAGCCCCCGCCAGCTCTGGGGACTGGTGGTCACCTCCGGCATCCTCAGCGGCGCTCTGGTCATCACCATTCCCGGCGCGGGCGTGCTCACCGAGTACATCACCATCCGGGGCATTCCCGAGCAGATCCTGAACCACGCCCTGACCTACATCCCCAACACCTTCGTCTTCTTCCTGTTCGTCAACATCGTGCTGCTGATCATCGGCACCTTCATGGACCCCATCGCCTCGGTGATGATCCTGGTGCCGATCCTGATGCCCATCGTGGCCAAGCTGGGGGTGGACCCCATCCACTTCCTGCTGGTGGTCAACGTGGGCCTGGGCATCGGCTACATCACCCCGCCCCTGGGGTTGTTGCTCTACGCCGCGGCGGCCATCACCAAGGAGAGCTTTATCTTCGTGGTGCGGGCCATCACCCCCACCCTGATCATCTACATCATCATGTTGTTCGTGCTCAGCTACGTGCCCATCATCTCCACCTTCGTGCCCGACCTGCTGTTCGGGGGCAGGTGATCCCCGGCTGGGGCCGGGGGGGGGTGATGATGGCTGGGACGAGACTCGCTAAAGGGAAGTAGTCATGAACCTGGCGCAAAACCTGGAACAAGCGGCCCGGTTTTTTCCGGACCGCCCGGTGGTGTGGGAAGACGACCGGCAGTTGACCTACGCCGCCCTGGACGAGATGGCCGGCCGGGCCGCGGCCGGCCTGCGGAGCCTGGGCCTGGGACCCGGGGACCGGGTGGCCCTGTGCGCGCCCAACTCCGGCTCGTGGCTGGCCCTGTATTTCGGGGCCTTGAAGCTGGGCGCGGCGGCGGTCTGCCTCTCGGCCCTCTTGAGCCCCCAGGAGTTGGAGCTGTTGGTCTCCCACAGCCGGCCCCGGGCCATCCTGGCCGGCCCGGAGCGGCTGGAGCAGTTGCAGGGGCTCAAGGCCGCCAGCGGCCTACAGACCATCATCTGCCCGGGCGGGGACCTGGACTTCCCCCGCCTGCTGTCCCTGGCCGAGGCGCCCCTGGCGGCAATGGAGCGCCAGCGCGACGACCTGGCCGCGGTGCTCTACACCGGCGGCACCACCGGCCTGCCCAAGGGCGTGATGCTGACCCACGAGAACATCCAGAGCGCGGTGCAGACCGTGGCCCGCATGGAGCGCTCCACCGAGGACGACGTGGCCCTGTGCTTCCTGCCCTTCAACCACGTCTTCGGCCAGGTCCACATCATGAACGCCACCATCTTCTCCGCCGGCGGGCTGGTCCTGATGCCCGGCTTCGACCTGGAGCAGGCCCTGGAGGCCATCGCCCAGCAAGGCGTCACCAAGCTCTACGCGGTGCCCACCATCTACGTCCGCCTGCTCCAGGTGCCCGAACTCAAGCGCCGCCTGGGCCAGGTGCGCTATTGCTTCTCCGCCGCGGCCAGCATGGCCCGCGAGCTGGTGGAGCGCTGGCGGCAGACCACCGGCCTGACCATCCACGAGGCCTACGGCATGACCGAGACCGCCAGCATGGTCACCTACAACCACTACTACCGCCACAAGCCCGGCTCGGTGGGCAGCGCGGCCGGCGGGGCCGAGGTGGCCATCCTCGATCCCCAGGGCCGCCCGGTCCCGGCCGGGGAGGAAGGCGAGATCTGCATCCGGGGACGCAACGTCATGGCCGGCTACCTGGACAACCCCCAGGCCACCCGCGACGCCTTCTACGGGGCCTGGCTGCGCTCCGGCGACATTGGCTGCCTGGACCAGGAGGGCTACCTCTTCATCGTGGACCGCCTCAAGGACCTGATCATCACCGGCGGCGAGAACGTCTACCCCCGCGAGGTGGAGGAGGTCATCCACGCCCATCCGGAGGTGGCCGAGTGCGCGGTCATCGGCCGACCCGACCCGGAGTATGGCGAGCGCGTCACCGCCTACCTGGTGCCCAAGTCCGAGCCCGGACCCAGCCCCGAGGCGCTCAAGGCCTTCTGCAAGGCCCGGCTGTCGCCCTACAAGGTGCCCAAGGAGTTCGTCCTCATGGATCGCCTGCCCACCAGCCCGGCCGGCAAGATCCTCAAGCGCGAACTGCGCCGCATGGTCACGGG
>CALERA010000236.1 GCA_937908275.1 uncultured Desulfarculaceae bacterium
GCGCTCCGCCCGCCAACGCGAGCCCCAGCGCCAACGCCATCAACGCCACCAAAAATCGTACTGACTTGCCCATCATCCCTCCCTGTGTGCCTGGTTGAAGTGCATCGGTCGCGTCCCCGGGGACGCTCCGGACCGCCCAGGCCCGAAGCGTCCCGTCTCTCGCCGATCGACTTGTCCGCGGGGCGCAGCCCCGCCCAGGCGCCGGGAGGTCCGGCTACTGGGTCAGGGGCTCGGCCAGGTTCTCCGGGCGGGTGGCCAGGTAGAACAGGCCGCCCTCGGTGCGCCCCACCACCCCGGCCCCCAACAGGCCCTCCAGGGCCTTGGGCCGGTAGTCGCGCAGGCCGAAGCGCAGCCAGTCGGGCTTGGACCAGGAGAACTGGATGGCGTGCTCCGGGTCCAGGGCCTGGCGCTGGGTGAGCTCCCGCACGATCCCGCGCGCCGCGGTCATGATCTTCCTGGCCACCAGGTAGCGCGTGGCCATGTAGACCAGGGCCAGGAAGATGATTCCAACGATGATCTGGACGGTGTCGTTCATGCTCGTCTCGCCTTGTGGGAGGGGGTTTGGGGTGCGCGCGGGCCTCGCGGACCGCCTCGGGTCCGCGCCCGGCCCCCCGATTGTATCATCCCCTCCCGCCAGGCTGGCCCCCTCGGCCTAGTAGGTCAGCACCATGCCGCCGTCGAAGAGCAGGTCGCCGCCCACCAGATACTTGCCGTGCTTGCTGAAGCCGAAGACGAACAGGTTGCCGGCCTCGATGGGGTTCATCATGTCCTTGACCCGGGAGCGGCCCAGCATCACGTTGCAGACGACTTCCTCCGGGGTGATGCCCCGCTGGGCGGCCTGGGCCGGGATCTGGTTCAGGGCCAGGGGGGTCTTGACGAAGCCGGTGCTGACGCTGAAGGAGCGCACCTTGCCCTCGCCCTCGGCGCTGATGGACTGGGACAGGGCGCGCATGCCGAACTTGGTGATGTTGTAGACCGACTTGTTCATGGTGCACATGCGGCCATGGACCGAGGACATGTTGGCGATGGCCCCGCAGCCGTCGTCGCTGTTCTTCATGTGGGGGATGCAGAGCTTGGCGAGATAGAACGGGGCCCGCAGCATGATGCGGGTCATCAGGTCGTACTTCTCCATGGGGAAGTTTTCCACCGCGTCCACGTGCTGTAGGCCGGCGATGTTGGCCAGGAACTTGATGGTCCCCAGCTTGGCCGCCTCGGCCACCGCGCGCTCGATGTCCTGGTCGCTGGTCAGGTCGCAACGCAGGAAGACCATCTGGCCGCCCAGGTCGCGGGCGATCTGCTGGGTCTTCTGGCCCTCGGCCTCGTTGATGTCCAGGCCCACGGTCATCAGGCCGTTGACCGCCGCGGCCACCGCGACCCCGCGGCCGATGCCGTTGGCCGCGCCGGTGACGATGCAGACGTTGCCGGCGTGGAAGGCGGGGTCGTCGAGAACCAGGACTTCGGGTTTGGTGATCGCGGGTTCGTTGATATCCATGCGGGCTTCTCCCTGGAGCCTAGCGGTGATTGATCGGTTTTTGGGTCGAGCCAGGAATGAGCAATATTCAGGCCAGCTATGGGGCAGCTACGATGCAGCAAAAAGGCGTGCCGGGAAAACCGGCGCGAGGGCGCGAGGTTACCCGTTTTAAGAAAATGTGAACTTGCGCTGCGACCCCTTGCCGGGGAAGGCCGCGGGGGTCATAATCCGTATCATCATTGCTACATGTATCCATATAGCTACGGAGTCAGCATGCCCAACCGCGGCCGCCCCCGCACCCAGCCCGACCCCTCCATCACCCAGCTCACCCCCCAGGATCTGGCCGGCCTGCCCCCGGCCCTGGCGCGCAAGGTCTGGATGTACCAACTGATCCTGGACCACATCCACAACGGGGTGGCGGTGGTGGACGCCAACGGCTATGTCACCCACTTCAACGAGCCCTACGGCCGCTTCCTGGGGGTGGACCCCAAGGCCCAGATCGGCCGCTACGTCACCGACGTGGTGGAGAACAGCCGCATGCACCTGGTGGCCCAGACCGGCCGGCCGGAGGTCAACTACACCCACCGCATCAAGGGCCAGGACATGGTGGTGCAGCGGATCCCCATCTATGAAAACGGCCAGGTTATCGCGGTCTTCGGCCAGGTGACCTTCAAGGACGTGCGCGACGTCAGCCGCCTGGCCCGCAAGCTGTCGCTGCTGGAATCCAAGGTGAAGTTCTACGAGAACGAGCTGATCTCCCTGCGCGCCACCCGCTACACCATGGACAGCATCAAGGGGGTCAGCGCCAGCCTCCGCGACCTGAAGAACGAGGCCCTGATGGCGGCGGCCAACCAGGCCCCGGTGCTGATCAGCGGCGAGTCCGGCACCGGCAAGGAGCTGTTCGCCCAGGCCATTCACGACGCCAGCCCCCGCCGCCTGCACCCCTTCATCCGCCTCAACTGCGCCGCCATCCCCCGGGACCTGTTCGAGGCCGAGCTGTTCGGCTATGAGCGCGGGGCCTTCACCGGGGCGCGCACCGAGGGCAAGCCCGGCAAGTTCGAGCTGGCCCACGGGGGGACCATCTTCCTGGACGAGGTGGGGGAGCTTCCCCTGGAGATGCAACCCAAGCTACTGCGTATACTGGAGGAAAAGGAGCTGGAGCGGGTGGGGGGCACCCACCTGATCAAGAGCGACTTCCGGCTGATCACCGCCACCAACCAGAACCTGGAGCAGATGGTGGCCGAGGGGCGCTTCCGCAAGGACCTCTATTACCGCCTCAACGTGATCCCCCTGCCGGTGCCGCCCCTGCGCGAGCGGCGGGAGGACATCATCCCCCTGGCCCGTCACCTGCTGGCCCAGATGGACCAGACCGGGGCCGAGGAGGCCTTTGTCATCGGCCCGGAGGTGGAGGAGATCCTGCTGGGCTATCCCTGGCCGGGCAACGTGCGCGAGCTGGCCAACGTGCTGGAGCGGGTCCACTCCGGCATGCACGGCCGGGTCATCCACCTGGAAGACCTGCCTTTTCAGTTGCGCAAGGCCCCCAGGAGCCGCCCGGGGCCCGGGCGCTGGAAGCTCAAGGACGCCCTGGCCCGGGCCGAGCGCGAGGCCTTGCGCCAGGCCCTGGCCGAGACCGGGGGCAACAAGGCCGCCGCCGCCGACCTGCTGGGCATCCACCGCACCCTGCTCTACAAGAAGCTCAGGCGCCACGGGCTGGAATTGGAGAACGGCGGGTTCGCCTCTGGCGAGATGTAGCAAATTTGCTACAAAATCTGCGGGATCACGAGCCCCCCAAAAACGGAGGCCGCCCTCCTCCGGACCCGGCGACGCGCGCCTGTCCGGCCCCCAGGGCAGCCCCCTCTCCCCCGTTCCCTTGGGTGGCGACCCAGCGCGATCCGCGCTCCCCTAAGCGCGCCGTCCCGCCCGGGGCTCCCCACCCCAGGGCCGAACCGCCGTCCGTCACCAAGCGATCAGGTTGTCCATACCCTACGTCAAAGAGGGTATGTAAATCAATTTCTTTGTTTTCACTCGATAAAAAATTCCCATTTTTACGCTGGGGGTAGGGTCTTCCCCCCGCCAAATACGGGTTTTCCCCCATGGCTAATTCGCCTCGCCTTTTCCTAACATGATGAGGCGGCCAGCCCCGGGGGCTGGTCCGTCCTGTGTAACAACGCCATGCCGCGCCGGGGGGGCCCGGTCCAAGGGGGAGAAGGGCGAGATGGGCAAATACCAGGAGGTCTTCCAGAAAAGCATCCAAGATCCCAATGGATTCTGGGGAGAGGCCGCCGAGGCGATCTCCTGGTACAAGAAATGGGACAAGGTCCTGGACGACTCCAACCCGCCCTTCTATCGCTGGTTCCCGGGCGCGGAACTCAACACCTGCCACAACGCCCTGGACCGCCACGTGGAGGCCGGCCGGGGCGAGCAACTGGCGGTGATCCACGACAGCCCGGTGACCGACAGCGTCACCACCTACACCTACGCCCAGTTCCGGGACCAGGTGGCCCTGGCCGCCGGCGCCCTCAAGGCCCTGGGGGTGGTCAAGGGCGACACCGTGGTGATCTACATGCCCATGGTGCCCGAGGCCCTGATGGCCATGCTGGCCTGCGCCCGGTTGGGGGCCATCCACTCGGTGGTCTTCGGCGGGTTCGCGCCCAAGGAGCTGGCCATCCGCATCGACGACGCCAAGCCCAAGGTCATCAT
The DNA here is from genome assembly GCA_937908275.1 of uncultured Desulfarculaceae bacterium. Lineage (GTDB taxonomy): Bacteria > Desulfobacterota > Desulfarculia > Desulfarculales > Desulfarculaceae > JACRDC01. The sequence goes on from CALERA010000236.1 coordinate 4,172, forward strand.
CAGCGCCTCCTGCGGCATCGAGGTGAAGAAGGTCATCGCCTACAAGCCGCTGTTGGACAAGGCCATCGAGCTGGCCAACCACAAACCCCAGAGCTGCCTGATCCTGGCCCGGCCCCAGGCCGAGGCCCCGCTGATCGCCGGCCGCGACCACGACTGGCGGCAAAGCCTGGCCCAGGCCGCGCCGGCCGACTGCGTGCCGGTGATGGCCACCGACCCGCTCTACATCCTCTACACCTCCGGCACCACCGGCCTGCCCAAGGGCATCGTGCGCGACAACGGCGGCCACGCCGTGGCCATGGCCTGGTCTCTGAAGCACATCTACGACGTGGCCCCGGGCGACGTCTACTGGGCGGCCAGCGACGTGGGCTGGGTGGTGGGCCACTCCTACATCGTCTACGCGCCCCTGATCCTGGGCTGCACCACGGTGGTCTACGAGGGCAAGCCGGTGGGCACCCCGGACCCCGGGGCCTTCTGGCGGGTCATCAGCCAGCACGGGGTCAAGGTGCTGTTCACCGCGCCCACCGCCTTCCGGGCCATCAAGCGCGAGGACCCCAGGGGCGAATTCTTCAAGAAATACAACCTGGGCGGCTTCAAGTATCTCTTCCTGGCCGGCGAGCGCACCGACCCGGACACCTACTACTGGGCCCAGGACCTGATCCAGCGCCCGGTGATCGACCACTGGTGGCAGACCGAGACCGGCTGGGCCATCGCCGGCAACTGCCTGGGGGTGGAGATGCTGCCCATCAAGGCCGGCTCGGCCACCAAGCCGGTGCCGGGCTATGACGTGCGCATCCTGGACGCCAACGGCCAGGAGGCCCCGCGCGGCAATCCCGGAGTGGTGACGGTGAGGCTGCCCCTGCCGCCGGGCACCCTGCCCACCCTGTGGCAGGCCGACGAGCGCTACCTCAACTCCTACATGCGCCCCTATCCCGGGTTCTATTTCACCGGCGACGAGGGCTTCATGGACACCGACGGCTACGTCAACATCATGGGCCGGGTGGACGACGTGATCAACGTGGCCGGCCACCGGCTCAGCACCGGGGCCATGGAGGAGATCGTGGCCCAGCACCCGGACGTGGCCGAGTGCGCGGTCATCGGCGCGGCCGACGACCTCAAGGGCCAACTGCCGGTGGGCTTCGTGGTGCTCAAGGCCGGGGTGAACCGCGACCCGGCCGAGATCAAGAAGGAGCTGGTGGGGATGGTGCGCGACCAGATCGGGGCGGTGGCCGCCTTCAAGGAGGCGGTGGTGGTGCCCCGGCTGCCCAAGACCCGCTCGGGCAAGATCCTGCGCGGCACCATGCGCAAGATCGCCGACGCCCAGGGTTTCAGCATGCCGTCCACCATCGACGACCCCACCAGCCTGGACGAGATCAAGCAGGCCTTGCAGACCATCGGCTACGCCCAGACCAAGGGCTAGCCGTCAGTCGGGGGGGAGGGGGATGGGGCCCTGGTCCAATGGACCAGGGCCCCTTTCCATACCTGGCGTTGCCGGGCCTAGAAATCCTTGAAGTCCTCGTCCAGGGGAATCAGGTCCTGGGGACGCTTGGCGGAGGGCTTGGCCGGGACCGCCAGGCGGCCCTGGTCCCCGGGTCCGGGGCGCAGGGCCGGAGACTGGGCCGGGGCCGCGCGCCGGGTTTGGGCCACGCGCGCCGGAGCCGGGGTCCGGGCCGGGTTCCGCCCCTGACCATTGCCGCCCCTGACCATTGCCGAGAGCTCGTCCACGAACTGGCGCATCTGCCGGGCCTGGCCGTCCATCTCCTCGGCCGCGCTGGCGGTCTCCTCGGCGTTGGCGGCGTTGGACTGGGTCAGGTGGTCCATCTGGGTCACGGCCTGGCTGATCTGGTCGATGCCCTGGGACTGTTCGCGGCTGGCCGCCGCGATCTCGCCCACCAGTTCGCTCACCTTCTGCGAGCTGCCGGCCAGCTCGCCAAAGGCCGCGTTGGCCCGTTCCACCTGCTCCGCCCCGCCCTTGATCTTGGACACCGTGCCCTCGATCAGGTCGGCGGTGTTCTTGGCCGCCTCGGCCGAACGCATGGCCAGGGAGCGCACCTCGTCGGCCACCACCGCGAAGCCCGCCCCCGCCGCCCCGGCCCGGGCCGCCTCCACCGCGGCGTTCAGGGCCAGCAGGTTGGTCTGGAAGGCGATCTCGTCGATGGTCTTGATGATCTTGCGGATCTCCTCGCTGGCCACGCTGATCTCGTGCATGGAGCCGGTCAGCTCGCGCATGGAGCGGCCGGCCTGGTCCATGCTCTGGCCCGAGGCCTGGCTGAGCTTGTCCGCCTGCTGGGCGTTCTCGGCGTTCTGGCGCACCATGGCCGCCAGCTCCTCCAGGGCCGAGGCCTGCTGGCTGGCCCCGCTGGCCAGTTGGGTGCTGGCCGAGGAGACCTCGCCGGCGGCGCTGGTGACCTGGTTGGAGGCCTCGCCCAGTCCGGTCACCACCCGCATGATGGGCAGGTTGATGCCGCGCACGAAGAACCAGATCCCCACCATGGCCGCCAGCAGACAGGCCAGGCCGATCAGGCTCATGCCCAGCCGGATCTCGCTCACCGGGGCCAGGAACTCGCTCTCGTCCTGGGTGACCACCACCGCCCAGCCGGTCAGGGGCACCGGGGAGAAGCCGGCCACCTTGCTGGCCCCCTCATAACTATAGGCCTGCACGCCCTTTTCCCGGGCCGCGATCCGCCGGGCGATGTTCTCCATGCCCTTGAGGTTCTCCAGCTTGGACTCCAGGACCAACTTCTCGTTGGGATGGGCGATGATCACGTTGTTTTGGTCCACCAGGAAGGCGTAACCAGTCTGGCCCAGGCGGGTGCCGCTGATTTGGGCTCCCAGGCTGTTGAGGCTGACCACGGTCAGCATCCCGCCCACGAAGCCGCCGGCCGCCGGCACTGGCGCGCCGATGGCCACCACCGGCTTTCCGTCGGCCTTGGACCTGACCGGCGCGCCGATGGTGGGCTTGCCCTGCTTCATGCCTTGGAAATAATCCCGGTCTGCCACGTTGATGCCCGCGCGGCCACCGGCCACTCCGTGGGCGAAGACCACGCCCTTGGCATCCACCGCCGAGACCCCGTTGTACTTTTGCGCGCCCCGTTCCGCCTCCCGCTTCAGCTCCGCCGACAGCGCCTGGAGGTCAGCCTCCTCCAGCCGGTCACCGACCTGGGAAGCCTTGGTCACCACCGCGATGGCGGTGTTGCTGGAGGCCAGGGCCTGCACCAGGTCAACCTCTTCGGCCAAACTGGTTTGCACCAGTTGGGCCAGGCCGTCGGCGGTGGCCGCGGCGTTGGCCCGCACCTGGGCGTCCAGGGCGTCGCCGGCTTGGTGCAGGGAATAGACACCCACTATCAATAAAGGTAACAGCACCAGGGCCCCGCCGCCGATGCTCAACTTCTTGCCCAGACTGATCCGCCTCATGACAACGCTCCTAGCTCGATGGTTGGCGATGCAAGTTGAAATGGAGTCCATTTTCACGGGCAGGCGCGTTTGACTCATCGGGGCGGCATAGTGTTTTTTATATAGTAGAAACAGATAAAAACAATTGTGATTTATTGTATCCCCGTATTTTTTACCCCGGATATCAGCCGGGATAATCTTGGGTTTTCAGGCTGCGTTTTGTCTAGCGGCCCGAAGGGCGACGTCCCCGGAAACCAAGGCGCCCCCGGCTCGCGCGGAGCCAGGGGCGTATAAAGCGTGGCGTGGCCGCACTAGAAGTCCTTGAAGTCGCTGTCGTCCAGGGGAATGACCTCCTCGGGCCGCCTGGCCTTGGGCTTGTCCGGGGCCTCCAGGCGTGGTTGGCGGACCGGGACTGGCTTCAGGGCCGGGGGCTCGGCCTTGGCCGCGGGTCGGGGTTGAGCGGGTTGGGTTTTAGGGGGCCCGGGCGCGCGCCGGACTTGGATCGCGTCGCTGGCCCGGCCGGTGACCATCGTGGACAAGTCGTTCACGAACTGGCGCATGTGCTTGGCCTGGCCGTTCATCTCCTCGGCCGCGCTGGCGGTCTCCTCGGCGTTGGCGGCGTTGGACTGGGTCAGGCGGTCCATCTGGGTCACGGCCTGGTTGATCTGGTCGATGCCCTGGGACTGCTCGCTGCTGGCCGCCGCGATCTCCCCCACCAGTTCGCTCACCTTCTGCGAGCTGCTGGCCAGCTCACCAAAGGCCGAGTTGGCCCGGCCCACCAACTCCGCCCCGCCCTTGATCTTGGACACCGTGCCCTCGATCAGGTCGGCGGTGTTCTTGGCCGCCTCGGCCGAACGCATGGCCAGGGAGCGCACCTCGTCGGCCACCACCGCGAAGCCCGCCCCCGCCGCCCCGGCCCGGGCCGCCTCCACCGCGGCGTTCAGGGCCAGCAGGTTGGTCTGGAAGGCGATCTCGTCGATGGTCTTGATGATCTTGCGGATCTCCTCGCTGGCCACGCTGATCTCGTTCATGGAGCTGGTCAGCTCGCGCATGGAGCGGCTGGCCTGGTCCATGCTCTGGCCCGAGGCCTGGCTGAGTTTGTCCGCCTGCTGGGCGTGCTCGGCGTTCTGGCGCACCATGGCCGCCAGCTCCTCCAGGGCCGAGGAGGTCTCCTCCAGGGCCGAGGCCTGCTGGCTGGCCCCGCTGGCCAGTTGGTTGCTGGCCGAGGAGACCTCGCCGGCGGCGCTGGTGACCTGGGTGGAGGCCTCGCCCAGGCCGTCCACCGCCCGCATGATGGGCTTGTTGATGCCGCGCACGAAAAGCCAGGTGGCGCCCAGGGCCAGCAACAGGCAGATCAGGCCGATGAGGCTGACACCGTAGCGCATGGCCCGGATGGGGGCGGTGAACTCGCTGGCGTCCTGGGTGACCACCAGCGACCAGCCGGTCAAGGGCACCGGGGAGAAGCCGGCCACCTTGTCCACCCCTTTGTAACTATAGGTCCCCACCCCCGACTCCCCAGACAGGATGCGGCGGGAGATCTCCTCCATCCCTTTGATGTCCTTGATATTGACCGTCAGCATCAGCTTGGGGTCGGGGTGCAGCACCGAAGTGCCGTCCTTGCTGACCATGAAGGCGTAGCCGGTCTGGCCGATCTTCTTGCCGGTGATCTGCTGGCCCAGGCGGTCCAGTTTGATCACCAGCACCATGGCCCCCACGAAGCCCGCGTCCGAGGGGATCGGCGCGCAGGCCACCACCACCGGCTTGCCGCTGGCCTTGGACTTCACCGGGTTGCCGACGCTGACCTTGCCCTGCTTGGCGGCTTTGAAATAATCGCGGTCGCCGATGTTGATGCCCTTCTGGGCGCCGCCCACCCCGTCGGCGATGATCACGCCGTCGACGCCGGCCATCGAGATGCCTTCGTAGTCCTCCCCGATCTCATCGGTGGCCTTCTTGAACTTGCGGCTCAGGTCCGCGATCTCGGCTTCCGAGGCCTGGAGCCCGTCCTTGGCCACCTTGGCCGCCGTCCGAATCGGGGTGTTGCCGCCGGCCAGCTCTTTCACCAACTTGATTTCACTGCGCACCAGACTGTCGGCCAGCTCGGCCAGCTGACTGGCCGTGCGGGAGGTGCTATCCATGACCTGGCCTTCCAGGTGACGCCCGGCCTCGTATTGGGCGTACAGTCCAACGAATACGAGCGGAATCACCACCAACGCCGCCCCACCGATGATTAACTTCTTGCCTAGACTGAATTTCATCGCGTTGTTCTCCTGAAGGCACGTTGATATACACGTTTCACCACGCACAATGAATGCGGCGCGGGGCCTCCTTCGAGAAATACTCCCGGGGAAAAGGTTGACGCTTAGAATGTGTTCATAAATTTAGTACTCATAATAATAAAGTTTAGCTAGTCATGAAGGCAAATAATAAAATGACCGATCTCTCTCTTGGATCGATGGTATTTAGCGTTCGTTTTTCACAATTATTAATTGCACGCCCGATGAAAAACGCCCCTGACCAATGGTCAGGGGCATCGCCTTTAATCGCGGAAATGTAAAACGTTTCAAAAATCCTTGAATTCGCTGTCTTCCAAGGGAATTTCATCTTCCGGCCGCTTGGCCGCTGGCTTGGGCGGGGCCTCCAGACGCGGACGCCGGGCGGGAATGGACTTCAGGACCGGGGGCTCGGCCTTGGCCATTCTCGGGGGCGAAACCAGCCGGGGCGGCTCGGGAGCCCGGAGATGGGGGCGTTTCGATCCACCTCCGCCGGTGACCAGGTTGGACAGATCACTCACGAACTGACGCATGTGCCTGGACTGGCCGTTCATTTCCTCGGCCGCGCTGGCGGTCTCCTCGGCGTTGGCGGCGTTGGACTGGGTCAGGC
>CALERA010000237.1 GCA_937908275.1 uncultured Desulfarculaceae bacterium
GCTCGTAGCCGATCATCTGGCAGATGCGCTGGTTGACGTAGATGATGACGCCCTCCTCGTTCTGGACCCCAAGGCCGTCGTTCATGGTTTCCACCAGGAGGCGGTAGCGTTCCTCGCTCTCCCGAAGCGCCTCCTCCGCCCGCAGCCGCCCGCAGCTGTCCAGCAGCGAGGCCACGCTGCGCCGGGTGCCGGGGATCAGGGCCACGGTCACCAGGCAGTCGCGCATCTGGCCGGCATGGTTCAGGACCTGGGCCTCGTAGGCCCGGGGCGGCGCGGAGGGGTCCACCCGGCGCAGGCGATGGTAGCCCAGCATGCGCTCGATGTCGTGCGGCGCGATGAAATCGGTCCAGGGGCGCTTGCCCTCCAGCTGATCCTTGGGCACTCCGGTGAGCTTGACGAACTCCCCGTTGGCCAGGACCACCGTGGTGTCGTCGTCCATGATGATCACCGCGTTGCCCGCGGTCTCGAAAATGGTGCGGTACTCCTGCTCGGACTCCATCAGGGCCTGCTCGGCCCGGCGCTCCTGGGTGATGTCCATGAACAGGCAAAACAGGTGTTTGATGCCACCCCGGGCCGCCCGCACCTGGCTGGCCTTGACCAGCACCCAGAGCTCGTGGCCAAAGGCGTGCCGGTAGCGGCAGCGCTGCTCCACCACCCGGGGGTTGGCCTGGGGGCTTCGCCAGAAGGCCTCGGCCGCCGGGCGGTCGGCGGGGTGAATCAGTTCCGGCAGGTAGGTTCCGGCCAGGGCGGCCTGGGGGTGGCCCAGCATCTCGGCCAGATGACGGTTGACCCAAAGGAAGCGGCCGTCGGGGTCCACCAGGGCCATCCCCAGGGCGGCCTGGTCGCAGGCCTGGGCCAGGTCCCTGGCCTCGGGTCCGGCCAGGCTGGCGGAGGCGCGTCTGGTTCCAAGGCCGGGGGCGGTCAAGGGGCCTCCTTCACGGCGAGTGGGATCAACGCCTGGCGGATTATTACTCGATAGCGCCCCGTTGCACAAGTCGGACCGGAGCGGCGCGGGCATCCCCGGAGGTCAAGGAGCGGGGTGGGGCAAAATGCGCGCCAGAGGACATAATCGCGCCAAACGACTTGACAGGGGAGCGCTCGACGTACAAATTAGTACCCATTTGTGAACCTCACGGCTTACCCTCGGCCCGGTGCCCGCGGGTCAGGTTCCCCTGTTGCGCCAAGGAGCTAGAAATGAAGGAGTTGACGCCTCCCGTTCGCCTTTTGATGGGCCCCGGCCCCAGCAACGTCTCCTATCGCGTGCTGCGCGCCATGTCCACCCCCATCATCGGCCACCTGGACCCCGAGTTCATCCGGCTCATGGACGATGTCTGCCAGATGCTGCGCGACACCTTCATGACCAAGAACCGCCTGACCTTCCCGGTCTCCGGCACCGGCAGCGCCGGCCTGGAGGCGGCCATGGTCAACCTGCTGGAGCCGGGCGACAAGGCCATCATCTGCGTGCATGGCGTCTTCGGACAGCGCCTGACCGAGGTCGCCCGCCGCTACGGGGCCGAGGTGATCAACGTGGAGGCCACCTGGGGCCAGCCCATCGATGTCAACCAGCTCATCGACACCCTGAAGGCCAACCCCGACGCCAAGCTCTGCGCCATCGTCCACGCCGAGACCTCCACCGGCGTGCGCCAGCCCCTGGAGGAGCTGGGCGCCTACCTGCGCGACAAGAGCACCCTGTTCGTGGTGGACGCGGTGACCAGCCTGGGCGGCATCCCGGTCAAGGTGGACGAGTGGGGCATCGACTGCTGCTACAGCGGCACCCAGAAATGCCTCAGCGTGCCCCCGGGCCTGTCGCCCATCACCTTCAGCGACAAGGCCCTGGCCGCCATCTCCGCGCGCAAGACCAAGGTCCAGAACTGGTACCTGGACGTGACCCTGCTGCAGAAATACTGGGGCAACAGCGAGCGGGTGTATCACCACACCGCGCCCATCACCATGATCTACGGCATCTACGAGGGCCTGCGCATCATCGCCGAGGAGGGCCTGGAGAACCGCTGGGCCCGGCACCAGCGGGTCAGCGACATCCTCTGCCAGGGCCTGAGCGAGCTGGGCTTCACCTTCTTCGCCCAGGAGGGCTATCGCCTGCCCGAGCTGATCGCGGTCTTCCCGCCGGTGGCCGACCAGGTGGAGCCCCTGCGCAAGCGCCTCCTGAACGAGTACAACATCGAGGTGGGCGCCGGCCTGGGCCCGGTGGCCGGCAAGATCTGGCGCATCGGCCTGATGGGCGAGACCTGCGAACCCCGCAGCGTTTCCCGCCTGCTGGACGCCCTGCGCCGCCTGCTCTAAAACCGGGCCGCGCGAGGTCGGCAGCGGCCTCGCGCGCGCCAGGTCCGGCGATACCCGCAACGGGGCGGCCCAGGCCGCCGGGGAGGTCGACAACATGGGTGTGAAGCTTCAGGGCGTAGTGCCCCCGGTGGCCACTTCCTTCGGCCCGGACGAGGCGTTGGACCTGAACGCCCTCCAGGCCAACCTCCGGGCCTGGAACGCCACCAGCCTGGGCGGTTACCTGGTGCTGGGCAGCAACGGCGAGAGCGGCTATCTCAGCGAGAAAGAGCGCGAGGAGGTCATCGCCGCCGCGCACGAGGCCAGGACGCCGGAAAAGACCCTGATGATCGGCACCGGCCTGGAGTCCACCCGCCACACCATCGCCTTCACCCGGCGGGCGGCCGAGCTGGGCGCGGACTGCGCCCTGGTGGTCAGCCCCTGCTACTACAAGGGCCAGATGACCCCGGCCGCCCTGGAGGTCCACTACCAGAAGGTGGCCGAGGCGGCCACCATCCCGGTCCTGGTCTACAACGTGCCCCAGTTCACCGGCGTCAACCTGCCGGCCGACCTGGTGGCCCGCCTGAGCCGGCACCCCAACATCGTCGGCTGCAAGGACAGCTCGGGCAACCTCACCCAGTTGGGCGACATCATCCGCCTGAGCCAGCCGGGCTTCGCGGTCTTCGTGGGCAGCGCCACGGTCTTCTACGCCGCCCTGTGCATCGGCGCGGTCGGCGGCATCCTGGCGGTGGCCAATGTCCTGCCCCGGCTCTGCGTGGCGGTGCAGGAGGCCCAGGCGGCCGGCGACCACGCCCAGGCCCTGGAGTTGCAGCGCCGCCTGACGCCCCTGGCCCAGATGGTCACCACCGGCCAGGGCATCGGCGGACTCAAGCGGGCCATGGACCTGGTGGGCTACGCCGGCGGCCCGGCCCGCTCCCCCCTGCCCATGCCCGCCAGCGACGAGCCCCTGCAAAAAGAGCTGGCCTTGCTCAAGGAGTTCTGGCCCAACGCCTAGCGTTCCACGCCATGGCAATAAAAACGCCCCGGCCGCGCGGCCGGGGCGTTTCATTTTCTTCAGGTTGAAGGCTATTGGATCAGCGGACCGAGGCCGGTCACCACCGGCCGCTCGTCCACGGCGAAGCCCATCAACTCCTTGGCCTGGGCCAGGCGTTCCTTGAGCAGCCCCTTGTCGCAGACCCGGGCCTGGGGCAGGCCCATGTGCCACAGCCCCTGGCTGTCCACGTTGGTCAACAGCCCGCCGCCGATCATGTTCAGCAGCTCGCGGTAGGCGTCGAGCATCTGCTCCGGCTCCACCTCGTGGCTGTCCAGGGCCAGCAGGTTGGCCGCCAGCTCCCGGGCCACCTCCGGCGGCGACCAGAGCCAAAGGCTGATCTTGAAACGCTCCCGGGTGATCTCCACCCAGCCCTCGCACCAGCCGGCCGCCTTCAGGCCGCCGGCTTGGTTCAGCACCTCGGGGTCCCACTCCGGGACCAGGAAATACATCGTGGAGAAGGCGTCAGAAATCGAGGCCTTCAGGGCCCTGCTCCAACTGGTCTCCATCAGGCTCTCCCACCAGTAAGGTCAGTATCTTGCGCAGCCCCTCGGGGTGGAAAGGCTTGGAGACGTACCCCCGGGCGCCCAATCCCAGGGCCTCCTTGAGCCGGTCCTTGCGGCCCTCGGTGGTCACCAGGATGAAACAGGCGGGCACCCGGCCTTCCTTGTGCAGGCGGCGCAAAAGCTCCAGGCCGTCCATGTTGGGCATGTGCAGGTCGCTCAAGACCACGTCCACTTCCTGTTGGCGCAGGATCTCCAGCGCCTGGGCCCCATCCGGGGCCTCCAGACAGGTTTGGACCGCGTATCCGGCAGCGGCCAGAGTCTTTTTCACGACCGCCCGCATGGAGCTGGAGTCGTCGACTATCAGCACGCGTAAGGGCATGGTCCTTGCTCCAACCCCCGGCCCTCAACCGGCCAGGGCCAACAAATCGGCGGCCTGGTCCAGGATGTCCTTCAACTCCAGGAGCAGCAGGTCCAGCTCCCGGGGCTTCAACCCCACCTCGGCCAGCAACTCGGCGGAGAAGGTGCTGGCCAGACCCTCGGCTCCCCCGCCCACCCCCAGGGTGACGCACATCAGGTTGGCCAGGCAGACCAGATGGCAGAGGCGGCGGTGTTTCTGGCTGCGCTCCGGGTTGTGGTGGAAGGCGATGGCCGCGGCGATGTCCTCGGGGAAATTCCATTTGCGCGCCACCGCCGCCCCCAGCGCCGCGTGGTCCACCCCCAGCACCGCGCGCTCGGCCTGCCAGAAGCTCTGGCCCTCGGCCACCAGGGCCTCGATGCGCGCGAAGTCCTGGGCCACGTGCTCGCTCAGGATCAGCTTGCCCACGTCGTGCATCAGGGCCGCGGTGAACAGGGCCGGTATCTCGGCAAAGTTCAGGCGCTCGCCCAGGCGCTGCGCCAACAGCGCGGTGGCCATGGCGTGACGCCAGAGATCGCCCCGGGCCAGGCGATAGCCCTGCTGGCTCTGGCGCAGGGCGCCCAGCATCTGGCCGCTGAGCACGATCTCCATCAGGCGCTGGCTGCCCAGGATCACCAGGGCCTGCTGCAGCGAGGAAATCTTGGTCCGCAGGCCGTAATAGGGCGAGTTGCACATCTCGATGACGTGGGCGGTGATGCCGGGGTCCATCCGCACCACGCCCATCAGGCGCTCCAGGGAGAAATTGGGGTCCTGCAGCTGCGCGAGGATTTGCTGCACCACCGCCGGCAGGGGCGGCAGGCGATCCACATTGGCCAGTATCTCCTTGACCCGGTCGCTCACAGGTACCTCGTTTCCCCGCTGTTCACCTTGAGCCAGATGCGACCCGTGCTGACCTCCAGCCCCACCGTGCGGTTGACCTGGCCGCCCACGTCCTCCACGTCGATGAGCACGTTGTTGCGCCAGAAGATCTTGCGCACCGCGGCGTAGTTGCGCTGACCGATGTTAAAGCGTCCCGATTGGTCCAGAAGTTGGCTTCCGCCCACCACCACCACCCGCATGCGGCCCTTTTTGGCCCCCAGATTGTAGGCCGACTTGAAAAGCAGGGGCAAGCCGGTGTCGGCGAAAACCGCCGGCTGCTGCTTGGCCCGTTCGAGATTGAGACTGGATTCGGGCAGCATCAGGTGCAACAGGCCGCCCACGCCGACGGCGGGATCGTGGACCAGCACCCCGATGCAGGAGCCCAGGGAATGGGTCACGATCTCATAACCCTTTTGGTTGGAGACCGCCAGGTCCCCCACTCCCACGGTTATGCGCGGTCCCGACAAGCGTCCCTCCCGGGCCAGCAACCCAGAGGCCACAGATGATTAATCAGTGATACCGGCCGGCTAGGCTTTGAACCAGGCCCGCCGCGGCCCAACGGGCCGCCTTGACAGCAGGGTCGACGAGGGGCGCGTCCTTGGGGCTTCAGGTGCCTACAATGATAGGTCATCCGGCGGTCATCGTCAAAAAGAAACCAGCCTGGCCGAGTGTTTGGCCAGCAAGGCGGCCAGAAACAGCCCCACTGCTGGGGTCCCGGCGCGGGATGGGCCGTTCCCTCCCGCCTAGCTCCCGCTGGAGGATGACGCCGGGGCCTGGTCCAGGGCCTTGAGGCACTCCGGACGGCGTTCCAGGGCCTGGTCCAGGAACCGGTCCAGGTCCTTTTCCAACTCCGCCAGCCAATCCAACAAAGCCCGGCCCTGGGGCGTCAGTTGGGAATTGCGCTTGCCCCGGGGGCCATGCTCCACCAAGGGGAAGCCCAGGCGCTCCTCCGAGGCCTTGAGCCGGCCCCAGGCCGCGCGATAGCTCATGCCCATCTCCGCCGCGGCCTGGGCCAGGGACCCCTTGCGGTCCAGGGCCAGCAGCAACTCCAGGCGGCCGTGGCCGAAGAGCACCCGGTCTTGGCGCTCGATCCAGACCTTGTAGCGGATGCGCACGCCAGCCTCCTCCTTTTCGCCCTCCCGGCAATCGGTTGGCAGGCAACTCATCGTTCACGCGTCGGACAAGGCGATTCCGCCCCGTTTCAATCCCAGCCCTCGCAGGACCCGGTTCCCAGATCGCAGGCCATGGTCTCAAATTGCAGGGTGGCGTGGCCGATGCCAAAGCCCCGCGCCAGCCCCTGCTGGATATTATGCGCCAACACCTCCACCTGGCTCAGGGATTGATCCGCCACCACCAGATGGGCGGAAAAAGCCACCTCCTGGTCGCTGATGCTCCAGGCGTGCAGGTGGTGGGCCTGGCTCACCTCCGGCTGCGCCTCCAGCCAGGCCTTGACCGCCGCCAGGTCCAGCCCGCGCGGGGTGCGGTTGAGCAGGATGCTCGCGGCCTCCTGCAACAGGTCCACCGCGTTCTTGGCGATGAGCACCGCGATGCCCAGCGAGAGCAGGGGGTCCAGCCAGTTGACCGGCCAATAGAGCAACACCAGGCCGGAGATCAGCACCCCCAGGGAGGTCAGGAAGTCGGCCAGCATGTGCAGGAAGGCCCCCCGCAGGTTCAGGCTGTGGCCGGCGTCGCGCTGCAGGAGCCAGGTGGAGTAGCCGTTGCCCAGCACCCCCACCCCGGCCGCGGCCATCACCAGCCAGCCGCTCACCGGCTCGGGATGAATCAGGCGCGCGATGGCGTGGTAGACGATGAAGCCGGCCGCCGCCAGCAGCAGTCCCACGTTGAGCAGCACCGCCAGGGTTTCCAGGCGTTGATGGCCGAAGGTGGAGCGGGCGCTGGGCGGCCGGCGTCCCCAGATCCGGGCCAGGTAGGCGATGCCCACCGCCGTGAAGTCGCTGAAATTGTGGGTGGCGTCGGAGAGCAGGGCCATGCTGTTGGCCCAAAGGCCGGCCGCCACCTGGGCCAGGGGGATGCCGAGGTTTAGCAGCAGGACCAGGCGCAGGCGTCGGTCCGCGGCCTGGGCCGCGCCGTCGTCTGGGGCGGAGGGGTTCGAGGGAAACCCGTGCTGGTGCTGCTGCGCGGACAAATCCGCCTCCCACGGCCGCCAATCCCCTACCGGGGCCATGGGAACCAAGTATAGCACCCGCTCCGCCGCTGGTCAGGCGCGGCCCCGGCGGGGCGGCCCGCCGGCGGGCTCAGCTCTTGAGGTTGATGGCGGTCTTGAGCATCTCGTCGCTGGTGGTGATGCTCTTGGAGTTGGCCTGATAGGCGCGTTGATAGTTGATCATGTTCACGAATTCCTGGGCCAGGTCCACGTTGGCCTGCTCCAGGGCCCCGGCCTCGATGGTGCCCAGGCCCTCGGCCCCGCCGGCCAGGGCCACCACCACGTCCCCGGCGGCTGCGGTGGCGATCCAGAGGTTGTCGCCCACCCGTTGCAGGCCCTCCGGGTTCTTGAAGCCGGCCAGGCTGACCGTGGCCAGGGTCTCGGTGGAGCCGTCGCCATAGGTGCCGATGACGTTGCCGTACTTGTCCACCGTGATGGAGGACAGGGCCCCCATGTCGGCGCCGTCGGTGCTCACGTAGACCATCTCGCTGCTGCCGGCCGACTGGGTGGAGCCGGCTCCGTCGGCCGGGGTGTAGTCAAAGGCGATGGTCTGCGCCGCCCCGTTGAAGGTCATGGCCAGGCTCACCGTGCCATCGGTCTCGGCGCTGGTGGTGCCGTCGGCCGCGGCCGTGACCTGGGTGTAGGTGTTGAAATCCAGGCCCAGGCCCGCGCCCAGGGTGTTGGCCGCGCCGGTGGTCAGGGTGGCGGCCGCGCCGGTGTCGCTGCGGGCCAGGTCCAGGTAGTAGGCGCCGCTGTCCAGCAGGCTGCTGGCTTCCACCAGGCTGGTGGCGCTGTCGTCCAGCCCGCCCAGGAGGCTGGCCCCGCTGATCCCCAGGGTGCCGCTGGCGGCCAGGGTGATGGCGTTGCCGGCCGCGCCCACGCTGGAGGCGGTCAGGTAGACCCCGTTGCCGCCGTTGTCGCTGGCGGTCACCCCCAAGGCGGCGGCGTTGATGGCTGCGGCCAGGGTGGCGGCGTCGCTGAAGTCCACCCCCTCGGTGAAGGTGGTGCCGGCCACGGTCACGGTGTCGCCGGCGATCAGGTTGGTCAGGTCCACCACGCCGGTGGCGGCCAGGCCGCTGTTGAGTTCGCTGACCAACTGGGCCAGGGTGGTGTCGTCGTCCAGGGTCAGGCCGCTGCCGCTGACCGTCAGGTCGCTGGAGGCGGCCCCGGACTTGGCGTACAGGGTGACCTCCCCGGCGTTGGCCACCGCGTAGACCCCCAGGGTGGCGTCGTTGTTGATCTGGCTGGCCAGGTCGTTGGCCGCGTCGGCCGCGGTGGCGTTGGCCCCCAGGGTGTAGGTGGTTCCGCCCACGGTCACGGTCTCGGTGCCGGCGGTGGCCCCGGCGAAGGTCACCGTGGCCCGGGTGGTGTAGGTCTGGTCGCTGGCCCCGGTGAAACTCAGGCTCTCGCCCAGGCGGTCGCTGACGTTGCCAGCGGTGGAGGAGAAGCTGGCCTCGCTGCGATAGTCGTCACCCGTGGCCCCATAGGAGGTGGAGGTGCCCACCAGGTGGCCGTCGGTGTCGAAGTGCAGGTAATAGCTGTTGGTCGGGGTCAGGGGGTTGGGGCTGTAGACCCCGTCCGTCTCCTCGTAGACCGTGGCCTTCCAGACGTGGGCGCTGCCGGCCGGGGCGTCGCCGCTGTAGCTGTCCAACCTCTGGTAATAGGTCACCAACTGGTGGGCGTCGCCATTGGCGTCATAGGCGGTCAGGCCATAGGCGTAGTTGAAGCTTTCGGTGTCGCTGGGCACCGCCGCCTCGTCCTGGTCGTGGTAGTCGGTGTCGGTGGCATCCAGGTTCAGGGTCATTTCGAAGAGGCTGGTGGCAACGGACGAGGTGGTGGTGAAGTCGAATTGCAGGTCCCCGGTGCCGGCCACGCCGCCGGCCCCCATGGTGCCCTGCACCCGGTAGCCCAGTTGGTTGACCAGGTAGCCGTCCTTGTCCACCCCGAAGCTGCCGTCGCGGGTGTAATAGAAACCGTCCTCGGTCTCCGGCTTGACGATGAAGAAGCCGTTGCCGTTGATGGCCAGGTCCAGGGCGCTGTCGGTGTCCACGATGGAGCCCTGGGTCATCACGTTGTTGGCGGTGACGTAGACGCCGTTGCCATACTGCTCGGCGCTGTCGGTGCCGGTGGCCAACTGGCTGGCCATGATGTCGCCGAACAGGGCGCGGGTGGCCTTGAAGCCGGTGGTGCTCTGGTTGGCCAGGTTGTCCGAAACGCTGGTGATGGCGTTGGTATAGGCCTTGATCCCGCTCATGCCGTTGTAAAGCGAGGTTATCTGCATCCGGCTTCCCCTTCCCTGGAGAGAACCCACTAGGTCGGCCATATGGCAAGCAACCGGGATGCCAACCTCCCGCGCGGGCGGAATTTATTTATTAACGTCCGCATTATCAACGTGATACGCATCGCTCATCCCGACGCGCGGCCCGGCGCGGGCCGGCAGTATTTGCCACCGCCGGGCCGAGTCTGCCTAGTCCCCGCCCCGACCCTACCCTGCCGAACGGGACCGTGGTACCCTGCACCCAGCCTGAAAACCCCAGCCGGAGACTTGTCCATGCCGCTCGCCGACCCGCCCCCCACCATCCGCCCCAGCCGGGCGGTGCAGGTCGACGGAGACTTTTTCCTGGCCCGCCCCACCGAGATCGCGGTGGAGGCCCCCCTGGAGCTGCGCCTCAACGGCCGCTCCCACACCATTCTGATGGTCACGCCGTCCCTGCTGGCCGAACTGGCCCGGGGCTACTGCCTGAGCGAGGGCCTGGTGGAGCATCCTGGCCAGGTGCGGGGCGTCAGCCTGGGCCAGGGCCAACTCCCCGGCCTGGGCCAGGCCTTTTGGGTGGACGTCAGCCTGGACCCGGACCTGGCCCGCCGGGCCAAGCTGCGCCGGGTGGCCCCGGCCGCCACCTCCTGCGGCCTCTGCGGTCTGCAATCCCTGGACGACCTGACCAGCGAGGCCGTCCCGGTCGCGTCCGGCGATTTAGTGATAGAGTGCGCGGCCTTGCGCCGCCTGCTGGCCGCCATGGAGGCCGGCCAGGAAATATTCCCCCCCACCGGCGGGGCCCACGCCGTGGCCCTGGGCGCTCCCACCGGTGAACTGGTGGCCATGGCCGAGGACGTGGGTCGCCACAACGCCCTGGACAAGGCCCTGGGCCTGGCCCTCTTGGCCGGCCAGGACACGCGCGGCCTGGTGGCCATCCTCAGCGGACGCATCAGCTACGAGATGGCCCTCAAGGCGGCCCGGGCCGGCCTGCCCCTGCTGGCCTCGGTCTCGGCCCCCACCAGCCTGGGGGTGGCCCTGCTGACCCGCCTGGGCCTGACCGGGGTGGGCTTCCTGCGCGGCCAGCGCCTGACCGTCTACAGCCATCCCCAGCGCCTGCGCCTGGCCGGCCGTCCCCTGTCCGTGGCGGACGCCAACCCGGCGGAGCCGGCCCAGCCATGACCCCGCCCCTGCCCGCCTTTCCCGCCGGCTGGCTGGTGGCGGTGCTGGCCGCCGGCCAGGGGCGACGCTTTGGCGGGCTCAAGCAGCTCAGCCCCCTTTGCGGCCAGCCCCTCCTGGCCTGGCCCCTGCGCGCGGCCCTGGCCACGGGCGCGGAGCGGGTGCTGCTGGTCCTGAGCTCCCAGGCCCCGGAGTTGCCGGCCGCCCTGCCCCATCACCCCCGCCTGGCGGTGCTCCTGAACCCCGATCCGGCCCGGGGCATGGGGACCTCCCTGGCCCTGGCCGTGGCCGAGTCCGCCCGGCGCTCGGCCGCCGGCCTGGTGGTGCTCCTGGGCGACCTGCCCCTGCTGCGCGTGGAGACCATCCGGGAGGTGGCCGTGGCCGCCCCAAAATCCCCGGCCGGGGCCGCCGCCGCCCAGGTCCAGGGCCGCCGTTGTCATCCCGTGGCCCTGACCGCCCGGCACTTCCCCGCCCTCCTGGCCCTGGATCAGGACCAGGGAGCCCGCGCCCTGTTGGACAGCCTGGGTTCCGGGCTGGCCCTGGTCCCCGCCCCGGCCGGCAGCGACCTGGACGTGGACACCCCGGCCGACCTGGAGCGCGCCGCCACCCTTTTAGCCAAGGAGCCTTGGTCATGGCCGGCCTGATCTCCGCCCTGGGCCTGGACCGCCCCGGTCTGGTCAGCCTGGTGGGCAGCGGGGGAAAGACCTCCCTGCTCTGGGCCCTGGCCGCCGAGCTGGCTGCCGCCGGCCAGCCGGTGGCGGTCACCACCACCACCCACATCCACCCGCCCCTGGCCCGCCAGGCCGCCGGCCTCTGGCTCTGGGGCGCGGAGATCCCGGACCCCGCCGAGCTGCGCCCGCGCCTTCTGGCCCCCGGCCCCCTCTGCCTGGCCGCCAGCCGTCAGGCCACCGGCAAGCTGCGCGGCCTCTCCCCGGCCCAGATCGCGGCCCTCCTGGCCCTGCCCGGGCTTTGGCTGCTCTGCGAGGCCGATGGCGCGGCGGGCCGGCCCCTCAAGGCCTGGGATCAGCACGAACCCGCCCTCACCGGCCGCGAAGCCGCCATCGTGGTGCTGGTGGGCGGCTCCGGCCTGGGCCGGCCCTTGCGCCCGGAGGTCGTCCACCGCCCCCAGATCATGGCCCAGGCCCTGGACCTCGCACCTGGTCAGCCCATCCCGCCCCCGGCCCTGGCCGCCTACCTGGCCGGACCCGCCGGCCCCCTGCGCAACGCCTCCCCCAATGCCGCCAAGACCCTGGTCCTGGGCCAGGGCGACCAGACCTCTCCCACCCAGCGCCGGGCCTTCCTTCAGGCCGCCGCCCAAACCCGCCAATTCCAACGCCTGCTCTGGGGCTCGCCCGCCACCGGCCGCCTGGAAGCCTGGTGGGAATAGGGGGAGAGGGGGGAATGAGAGAAATTTGGGGGAAACCCTTTTCTTTGGGAGCCCAAAGAAAAGGGTTTCCCCCAAACCCCCTTCC
>CALERA010000238.1 GCA_937908275.1 uncultured Desulfarculaceae bacterium
AGATAGGCTTCGGATTGGCTGCGGGGGTCGGGCTGGGTGGCGTCCACCACCAGCACCCCGGCCTCGTGCCGGCGCTGGAAGCGCTGCCAGTGCAGGTAGACCGGCTCGGCCAGGCCGCCCCGGTCGCGCAGGCCGCTGGCGCGCACCTCGGCCAGGGCCTCCAGGGGGGTCATCCGGCGCGCCCGGGCCAGGCCCTGGAACCCGCCCACCTGGCGGTAGCGCTCCAGGCTGACCGGGGCCATCTGCTCGCACCAGGCGCTCAAGGCCCGGCCCAGCACCACCGCCAGCCCCGCGGAATATTCTTCCATCGGCATGACTGCTACTCCTCGGACCGCGCCCCGGGGATCGCCCGGGACGCGCCCGGCTTGGTCAAGGGGCGTCTACTTGCCGGCGCGCGGCGCGCCCGGACCCAGGTTGTCGCTGGCCACCAGGGCCGCGAAGCGCTGCCGCCGCTGGTCGGGCAGGCTCTGGGCCTCGCCGAAGGTGAGGCACTGGGTCAGGCACTTGGTGACGCAGGCCGGCTTGAGGCCCTTGTCCACCCGGTCCATGCAGTAGTCGCACTTGACCGCCTTCTTGGTCTGGGGGTCCCACTGGGGGGTGCCCCAGGGGCAGGCGGTGATGCAGCTCTTGCAGCCGATGCACAAGGTGGGGTCGATGTAGACGATGCCGTCGCTCTCGCGCTTCCTGACCGCGCCGGAGGGGCAGACCTTCAGGCACCAGGGCTCCTCGCAGTGGAAGCAGGGCATGAAGACGAAGCGCACCCGGGGCATCTCGCGGACCTTGACCGGACCCACGCTCAGGTTCTGGCACAGCGCCGGGCCGGGGCCCAGGTTCTTGTTGGTCTTGCAGTGGACCTGGCAGGCCTGGCAGCCGATGCACTGGTCGGCGTCTTGTTGCAGATAGTATTTGCTCATGCTTCAGCTCCTCGCCGGGCCGGCCGCCCGCTTCACGCGCACCGTGGTCTCGGTCAGGGCCAGGCCGCCGCCGGCCGGGTCGTAGACGTGCAACTTGCCCTTCTGCAGGCGCTGGTCGGCCACGCCCTGGCCGAAGGCCCGCTTTTGCAGGGGCACGGTGCGGCCGAAGCCGTGCAGCATGAAGACCGCCTCCGGGTGGATCCAGGGGGTGACCTGGATGCGCCCGCTGGCGCTGTAGCCGTCGCTCATGATCTCCACCAGGTCGCCGTCGCTGAGGCCCAGGGCCGCCGCCCGGTCGGGGTGGATCCACATGGGGTTGCTGGGCAGCAGTTCGTGCAGCAGGGGGTTGTTCATGGTGTGGCCGTGGTTGTGCACCGCCGGGCGGCCGAAGAGCAGGCGGAACTCGTCCGGCTCCAGGGACGGCGGGGGGATGAACTCCGGGAAGTCGGGCAGGCCGACCTTGGCCAGGGCCGAGCTGACGAACTCGATCTTGCCCGAGGGGGTCTTGAACTTCAGGCCCTCGGCCCGGTCGTGGAGGATCGGGTCCTTGGCCAGGCTCAAGACCCCGTGCTCGCGCATCTGGTCCACGGTGATGCCGGTGCCCTCCAGCTGGAACTTCCAGATCTCCTCGATGGACTCGAAGTCGAACCACTCCCCGGCGTCCAGGCGTCGGGCCAGCTCGCGGAAGATCCACCAGGCCGGGCGGGCGTCGAAGCGGGGGGCCACGGCCTGGTCGCGCAGGTTCAGGCCCGGCTTGGCCCCGGGCTTGAAGGCCAGGATGCTGGCCCGCTCCAGGTAGGTGACCTCGGGCAGGATCACGTCGGCGTACCAGCCGGTCTCGCTGTAGTTGACGTCGATGCTCACCAGCAGCTTGAGCTTGTCCAGGGCGGCCTTGACCGCCTCGGCGTCGGGCAGGCTGGTGATGGGGTCGTGACGATAGGCGATGTAGGCCCCGATGCCGTAGGGCTGGCCGGTCTCCAGGGCCTCGAAGAGCAGGTGCAACAGGCCCGCGCCGGCGTCGAAGTGGGAGCGCTCGCCCGTGCCGCAGCCGTCCACCCGGGGGTCCTTGGGGGCCGGGATGCGGGCGGTCAGGCTGTTGAGGCCCTTCTTGCCGGCCTCGGCCGCGCCCTTGGCCAGGATGACGCCGCCCGGGGTCTCGATGGCCCCCAGCAGCACGTTGAGGATGTGGGAGGTGCGGCTGGTGTAAAACGACTGGCGGTGGCGGGCGGTCATCCAGCCGGCGTGGAAGATGACCCTGGGCGCGTCGGCCGCGATCTCGCGCACGAAGGCCCGCAGCTCGGCCGCCGGGATGCCGGTGTGGCGCTCCTGCCACTCCGGGGTGCAGGACTGGACCGCCGCCTTGAGCTCCTCGAAGCCCACCACCCAGCGGGCCACGAAGTCGGCGTCGTAGAGGTTGCCGGCGATGACCTCGTGGATGATGGCCAGGTTCAGGGCGTACTCGCTGTTGGGCCGGATCATCCAGTGGCGGGTGGCCTTGGCCGCGGTGAGGGTGGCCCGGGGGTCGATGTAGGTGATCCGGGCCCCGGCCTTGACCGCGGCCATGAAGTCCTTGGCCTCCTTGACCTGCAGGGATTCGAGGAGGTTGCGGCCATAGAGCACGATGTGGCGCGCGTTCTTGAGGTCATAGGTGGTGTCGGTGCGGCCCAGGCCAAACAGGCTCTTGGTGGCGTGGTGGGCGTTGCGGCCGCAGGTGACGTCGTGGTCGAAGTAGTTGGGCGAACCCAGGGCGCGGACAAAGGACTTGCTGAGGTCGCTGAACAGGCCGCCGCGATCGGAGAAGGCGATGCCCTTGGGGCCGTACTGGCTGATCACCGCCTTGAGCTCGCCCGCCACGTAGTCCAGGGCCTCGTCCCAGGTGGCCCGCCGCCACTGGCCCGAACCCCGGGGGCCGGAGCGGATCAGGGGCTGCTGGGGCCGCTGGTCGTCGTATTCCAGGGCCAGGCCGGCCGCGCCCTTGGCGCAGAGGCTGGCGCCCATGGCCTTGTCGTTGGGGTTGCCCTGGATCCAGGCCACGCGTCCGTCCTGGACCTCCACCTGGATGGGGCAGCGAGTGGCGCACATGCCGCACAGACTGTAGACCGTGCGCCGGCCAGGACTGTCCACCCCCGCCACGTTGGGCGCCTTGTTGCTGGTCATGAGAAGTTTCCTCCTGGGGTCCTTCGGGAGCGGCCGCGCGGGGATGCGTCGCGCGGCCGGCTGGAAGGGCGGCCGCGGGGAGGCCGGCCCAATTTCACAAGAGACTTTTCAATGATAAAGCATGGCTGGGGATTGGTCCATACCCACCAAAATCATCGACATTTATTGGGGAAATCCGGACATGCCGGGGGGTTGGACGGAAGTGGACCTGGGCTCAGGCCCCCATGACCCGGGTGGTGGCCGGGGGCAGGTGCCAGACCAGGCGGCCGGGCAGGCCCAGGTTCTCCAGGTCGATGCGGCAGACCCCGCCGCGCTCGAAGGCCACCACCACCCAGTCGGGCTGGCCGGAGAGCAGCAGGGAGGCCAGGCGGGCCAGGTGGGGCAGGTGGCCCACGATGAGGATGCGCTGGGCCCCGGCCAGGTTGCGCAGGTGGTCCAGGACCTCGTCCGGCGGGGTCAGGGGTTTGACCAGCTCGCTCTGGGCGATGAGCCGGCTCTCGAAGCCCAGGGTGGCGGCCACGATCTCGGCGCTCTGCCGGGCCCGGGCCTTGGGGCTGCTGATCAGGGCGTCCAGCATCAGATCCAGGCGCTTCAGGGCGCGGGCGGTGGCCCGGACCACCTCGCGGCCGGCGGCGGAAAGGCTCTCCGCCGGGTCTTCGCTGGGGTCCAGGCTGGGCCCATGTTGCATAAGATAGAGCTCCACCCCGGCTCCTCCCGGCTGATTGCACAACGACCACTATTTTAGAAAGGTTTGGCCCCCGCCCTGTCAAGGATTTTGCGCGGGCGGGGTCCAATATACACCGGCCCGGCCGTCCCGGGTCAGCCCCGTCCCGCGTCGGACCGGCCGGAGGGAGCCGGTCCGACGCGGGAGGGAAGGGAGGAAAGCGGGCGCGGGATTACTTGCGGGGGCTCTGGGGGTTGTCCACGCCTTCGGAGGGGCGGCCGAAGCTGGCGCAGTCCACGCCCTTCAGGGGGTGGTTCCTGGCGTAGACCCGCTTGAGGTAACGGGCCGGGACGTTGGGGTAGTAGGTGGCGATGGCCTGGATGCTGCGGTCCTGCTCCACCGGGATGATCTCGTACTGGTCGGTGCCGACGCCGTTGGCCACCCCGCCGTAGATCTGCTGCTCCACGTCCTTGCCCTTGATCTGATTGAGCTTCTTGTCGCCGCAGCACATGCAGTTGAACTCCTCGGCGGCGGAGTTGTTGAGCCCCGGGGCGGCGTTCATCAGGTCGATGCAGGCCTTGTCCACCGCCACCGGGTCATGGGAGGCCAGGACCCCGATGCCGTTGACGATGGGGGTGTCGGTCCAGCCGTAGCAGTCGCAGATGGGGGTGATGTCCACGGCATAGTTGAGGAAAAAGGCCTTGCCCGGCTCCTTGGTCAGCATGGCGGCCAGGGCCGAGTCGGCGATGCGCCGGCCCAGGATGTCCATCTGGTCAAAGCGCTGGATGGCCCCCACCCCGGCCATGTTGATGCAGAGGTTGGCGCAGGCGAAGCAATAGACGCAGCCCTCGGCGTTGACCTCCAGGCCCTGCTCGGTGATCTTGATGCCGCCCTCGGGGCAGCAGTCCTCGCAGAGGTGGCGCCACTCGCACTCCAGGCCCTTGCACTGGTCGGCGTGGACGATGGGCTTGTCCCCGGCCAGGCCGCCGTGCAGGTTCATCTTGCCGCGCTTGCTGGCCCCGCCCACGCCGATGTTCTTGAGCGCGCCGCCATAGCCGCCAGCCGGGTGGCCCTTGAAGTGGGCCACCGAGAGCAGGGCGTCGGCGTCGGCGATGGCCCGGGCGATGAACTGTTTGTTCAGGTAGTTGCCCCGTCCGTCCAGCTCCACCACCACGTCGTCGGTGCCCAGCCAGCCGTCGGCGATGTAGACCGGACAGCCCATGGAGGCCGAGGTGAAGCCGTTCTTTTCGGCGGTCTCCAGGTGGTCGATGGCCAGGGTGCGGCTGATCCAGGGGTGGTAGGACATGGTGGTGGTGTCGGTGACGAATGGCCGGCAGCCGCGCTCCTTGAGGGCCTCCACCAGGGTGCGCACGATGACCGGGCGCAGGTAGCCCACGTTGTAGGCCTCGCCCATGTGGGTCTTGACCGCCACCATGTCCCCGGGCCGCAGGCCGTCCAGCCAGCCGGAATGCTCCAGCAATTCACGGCCCTTGATGGCGGTGGACTCCAGGAAGCGCCGGGCGCGGGCGTCCATGAACCAGATCT
>CALERA010000239.1 GCA_937908275.1 uncultured Desulfarculaceae bacterium
GGCGCATCGACAAGGGCGCCGCCAGCGACGAGGGCGCGGTGCTCATCGGCAGCCAGCCGGTGTCCCCGGTGATGGCCGTGGAGACCATCGAGATGGTCTGCGTCTCCGAGGTCTGCGAGCCCGAGGAAGTGGCCCCCGGCCCGAGCGCCCCGGCCGAGACCGCGCCGCCGGCCGCGCCGCCGGTCCGCCCCGATGAACCCCACATCGAGCCCAACACCGTCCTGGTCCCGCCGGCGCCCCGGGAGGAGTTGGCCGCCCAGGCCAGCAGCGAGCAGATCGCCCAGGCCCCGGCCGAGGAGGCCCCCGCGGACCCCAGCGAGAAAAAACCCGCGGCCAAGGGCCGCAACCGGGGGGCCGGCCGCCGGGCCTAGGGCCCGCCCCGGCCGGACCCATGAACCCCACGAAAGGAAGCCCTAGATGTCAGACGGCAAGAGCCAGAAGAGCGAGCGCATCCTCTCCCCGGCCGAGGCGGCCGACTTCCTGCGCCGCTTGGCCGACCAGTTCGCCGCCGGTTCGGTGGAGATTGGCGCGGTGGCGGTCGAGCTGGACCAGAACCTGGAGCTGAAACAGTCGGTGAAGACCAAGCCCGACAAGATCTCCTTCAAGCTCAAGCTCAAATACGAGAAATCCCTGATGCCCGCCGGCCTGGCCCCGGCCGGACACCCGGCCCTGGACAGCGACGATGACGACGACGAGGAGCAGGAGGCCCAGGGCCGTCCCAGCTACAAGTCCCTGAAAAAGCACATGGGCAGCTCCTTCAAGGCCCTCAAGG
This sequence comes from uncultured Desulfarculaceae bacterium, assembly GCA_937908275.1. Lineage (GTDB taxonomy): Bacteria > Desulfobacterota > Desulfarculia > Desulfarculales > Desulfarculaceae > JACRDC01. The sequence continues at coordinate 773 of CALERA010000239.1, forward strand.
CCAGCCTGGGCCAGGGCAGGCCCCTGGAGGTGGAGGTGGTGCACAGCTTCGTGCACGACTGCCACCTGATGTGCACCTTCCCCGGCAAGGGCGATCCCATGTATCCCCAGTTCGTCGCCCTGGCCGACCGCCTCCTGGCCACGGTGGAGGCCGGCGACCTGGCGACCGCCCAGACGATCCTGGGCGAGATGGACGCCCAGAAAAAGGCCTGCCACGACGAATACAAGTAACCGCGCCTGGGCGCTAAATGTGGCCCGGCCCCCCGAGGGAGGCCGGGCCGTTGCGTTTTGGGCCGGATTATCGCTGGGCTACAGCAGGCGGGAGCCCAGCTCGGCCACCTGGGAGCGCTCGCCCTTGACCAGGGTCACGTGGCCGGACAGGGTCTCGTCCTTGAGTTTTTCCACCAGATGGGTCAGGCCGTTGCTGCTGGCGTCCAGGTAGGGGTGGTCGATCTGCTCCGGATCGCCGGTGAAGACGATCTTGGTGCCCTCGCCCACCCGGGTGATCAGGGTCTTGATCATGTGCGGGGTCAGGTTCTGGGCCTCGTCGCAGATGATGAACTGGCCGGGGATGCTGCGCCCCCGGATGTAGGTCAGGGCCTCCATCTCCAACAGGCCCTGGGCCAGCAGGTAGTCATGGGCCCCGAAGCCGCCCTTGGCCCCCTTCTGCCCCTGCAGGGCCGGGTAATCCCGGAACAGGAACTGGAGGTTGTCGTAGAGGGGCTGCATCCAGGGCCGCAGCTTGTCCTCCTTCTCGCCGGGCAGATAGCCCAGGTCGTTGCCCATGGGCACGATGGGCCGGGTGACCAGGAGCTTGGCGAAGCTCTTCTGCTCCATGACCTTTTCCAGGCCGGCGGCCAGGGCCAGCAGGGTCTTGCCGGTGCCGGCCGGGCCGGAGAGGGTCACGATCTTCACCTGGTCGTCCAGCAGGAGCTCCAGGGCGAAGCGCTGCTCCTTGTTGCGCGGCTTCAAGCCCATGCACTCGGCCTCGGCCAGGGCCAGGGGCGTCAGGTGCCCGGCCTGAAAGCGGGACAGGGCCGAGAGCGAGGGTTGCTCCCGGCATTTCAGGACGAAGAACTGGTGGGGATGGGGCCGCCGCCGGCCGGAGAGGGGCAGGCGGCCCTGTTCATAGAAGGTGTCGATCTCCTGCGAGGCCAGGTGCAGCTCGCGCACCCCGCTGTACAGGGCCTCGAAGTCCACCTTGTCGTTGAGGAAATCCTCGGCCGGCACTCCCAGGACGTCGGCCTTGACCCGCAGGTTCAGGTCCTTGGTCACCAGCACCACCGGCTCCACCAACTCCCGCTCCAGGCTCCAGGCCAGGCCCAGGATGCGGTTGTCGGCCTTGCCCAGGTCCAGGGTGGGGGGGAAGCCGCCGGCCAGTTCGTGATGGTTCACTTCGATGCGCACCGACCCGCCCTTGCGCGTGGGCACCCCCTGGGCCAGGCTGCCGCTGGTGCGCAGCTCGTCCAGTTCGCGGGAGACCATGCGGGCGTTGCGGCCGATCTCGTCCTGCCGGCGTTTGAGGTCGTCGATCTCCTCAATCACCGCCAGAGGCAGGACCACGTTGTTTTCCTGGAAGACGTAGAGGGCTCGGGGGTCGTGAAGCAGGACGTTGGTGTCAAGCACATAGGTCTTCATGTTAGAGAGTCCACCTCCCGCCAGGGTTTGGGGTCAATGGCTTCTTCTCTACATGTAGACGATGGAAGGGGGATGGACCACTATATTCTGCGTCCACCCCCCTTCTGTAACCGAATCTTAACCGCTCGGCCTAGGCCGCGGGCAGGGCCCGGCGCAGCTCCAGCCGTCCGCGCCGCAGGCGGTCCGGGGCCACCCGCGCCCGGCCGCGCCCGTCGCCCCGGATCAGGGCCGCCAGTTGCCCCACCAGGCCTTGCAGTCCGCCGGACTGGGCCGAGAGCTCCTCGGCCGCGGCCGAGCCCTGCTCGGCGTTGGCCGCCACCTGCTGCACCACCCGGTCCATCTCGCCCACGGCCAGGCTGATCTGCTCCAGGCCCTGGGCCTGCTCCTGGCTGGCGGCGGAGATATCGCCCACCAGCGTGGCCGCCTTCAGGGCGCTCTGCTCCACCTGGTCAAAGGCCTCGTTGGTGGAAACCACCAGCTCGCTGCCCTCGCGCACGTGCTGCTGGCTGGTCTCGATCACCTCCTGGGTGTTGCGGGCGGCCTGGGCCGCGCGCAGGGCCAGGGAGCGCACCTCGCCGGCCACCACCGCGAAGCCGGCCCCGGCGCTGCCGGCCCGGGCCGCCTCCACGGCGGCGTTCAGGGCCAACAGGTTGGTCTGGAAGGCGATCTCGTCAATGGTCTTGACGATGCGGGTGGTCTCGTCGCCGGCCTGGCGCACCTTCTCGATGGCCCGGCGCAGGGCGCGCATGGAGCTGTTGGCCTGGCCCACCACCTCCCGGGTCTGGTCCATGATCAGGTTGGCCTGCTGGGCGTTCTCGGCGTTCTGCTTGGTCATGGCCGAAAGCTGCTCCAGGGAGGCGGCGGTCTGCTCCAGGGAGGCGGCCTGGCGGCTGGCCCCGTCGGCCAGGAGCTGGCTGGAGGCCGCCACCTCGGCCGAGGCCTGGCCCAGTTCGCTGGCGCTGTCCTCCAGGTTGGCGCTGATCAGCCCCACCGGCCCGGTGACCGCCCGGGTCAGGCCCCAGGCCAGGAACAGGCCCAGCAGGATGGCCAGCCCGCCCGCGCCCAGCATCAGCCACTCGGCCTGGTCCATCAGGGCGTACATCTTGTCGTGCTGGGATTGCAGCATCTCCTCGCCGGCCTTGAGGTTGGCCCGGCCGGCGGCCACCATCTCCTTGTCCACCGCCTGCTCCTGCTCGGCCAGTTGATGCACCCGGGCCAGGATCGCGCGGTATTCCGCCATCTGGGTTTGCAACTGCTGGGCCGCGCGGCCCAGACCGTCCTGGCCGGCCGCGGCCCGCCCCCAGGCGGCCAGTCGCTGGTTCGCCGCCTCGGCCGCGCTCTGGGCCGCCTCCCAGGACTTGGCGTCCTTGAACACCAGGTAGGCCGCCGCGGCCATGCGGAAGACCAGTTGGGCGTCCACCGCCTGGCGCAGGCCCTGGCTCAGCTCCAGGGCCGCCTGGAGCGCGGCCTCGCCCCCGCCCGCCGCCTGGCGCACCCTCAGGGCCAGTTGGGGCTCCACCTCGCGCACCAGGGCCAGGAACTGACCATTATGGCCGAGCAAATCCTGGGCGGACTGGCGCTGCTGGTCGGCGGTCTGCACCAGGCGGGAGAAGCTGGCCTGATAGGCGTCCAGGGAGCGCATGGCCTCGGCCAGGCGGGCCTGGTCGGCCGGGTCGGCGTAGCGGCCCTGAGCCTCGCTCCCCAGTTTGCGCTGGGCTTCCACCTGGGCCAGGGTGCGCTGGATGTACTGCGGATCGTGGCGCAGGAGGTAGTTCTTCTCGTGGCGGCGGGATTCCAGGTTCTGCTTGACCATCAGGGTCGCGCTCTGGGACTTGTCCACCCGGGCGTGCAGGGCCAGCATGGCCCCCACCCCCACCAGGGCCACCAACGCCAGCAGCACCAAGACCACGCTGATGCCGCCAAAGACCTTGTAACCCAATCTCACCTTCGCCCACATGGCAGCCCCCCTGCGTGTGTATCTGTAGGATCTAGCTAGACGATGCTCCATCCAGGGCCCGGCGCACGGCCAGGGCCAATTCCCGGCGCTGCAGCGGTTTCAGGATCACCTCCCGCACCCCGGCCTCCCGGGCCTGTTCCTGGATCACGCTGTCGCTGAAGCCGGTGCAGATGACCACCGGCATCGCGGGGCGCGCCTGGCGCACGGCCAGGGCCAAGTCCAGGCCGGTCAGGCCGGGCATGGTCAGGTCGCTGAGCACCAGGTCGAAATCGTCGGGACGCTCCCGGAAGGCCCGCAAGGCGGCGGCGCTCTCGTCGAAGCTGCTCACCTGGTAGCCCAGACTGGCCAACAGGCGGGTGATGACATCCACCAGGTCCGGCTCGTCATCCACCACCAGGATGCGTTCTTCCCCTCCGGGCAGGGGGGGACGCTCCGGGGCTGGTCGCGCCACCTCCTGGGCGGTCAGGCGGGGCAGCAGGACATGAAAGGTGGCGCCCCGGCCGGGCTCGCTGTAGGCCCGGATCGCTCCCCCGTGACCGGAGACGATGCCGTGCACCACCGCCAAACCCAGGCCGGTCCCTTGTCCCTGGGGCTTGGTGGTGAAAAACGGCTCGAAGATGCGCTCCAGGATTTCGCTGGTCATGCCCGGGCCATTGTCGCTGACGCTCAGGCGCAGGTGCGGACCGGGTTGCAGGTCGGCCATTCCCTCCAGGTCCTCCGCCGTCAGCTCCATGGCGGTGATGGAGACCTCCAGACGGCCGCCGCTCTGGGCCATGGCCTGGGCCGCGTTGGTGCACAGGTTCATCAGCACCTGGTGCATCTGGCTGGGGTCGGCCAGGACTCGGGCCGGCTCCGGCGGCAGGTGGGTCTGGATGGAAATGGTGGCCGGCAGGGTGGCCCGCAACAGTTTCAGGGTTTCCCGAACAATCAGGCTCAGGTCCAGGGGCCGGCGCTCCTGCTCCACCTGACGGCTGAAGGAAAGGATCTGGCGCACCAGCTCCTTGGCCCGCTCGCAGGCCAAAAGGGCGTGATCCAGAAACTCGGTTTGTTTGGTTCCAGGCTCCGAGGCCAGGCGGGCCAGTTCGCAATAACCACCCACCGCGCCCAGGATATTGTTGAAATCATGGGCGATGCCCCCGGCCAGGCGGCCCAGGGCCTCCATCTTGTGGGCCTGGCGCAGGTAGCCGCGCAGGCGGTTTTCCTGGGTCACGTCCCGCTGCCGGGCCACGTACCCGCTGACCTGGCCCTGGGCGTCGCGCAGGGGGGCCAGGGAGGTGCGCACCACCCGGGGACGGCCCCCATCCTGGGCCAGGCTGATCTGGCCGCGCCAGGACAGCCCTTGTTCCAGGCGCGCCGAAACCCGGGCGTGCTGTTCGCTGCCCAGGTGCTGGGGATCCAGGAACGGGGCCGGCCCCAGGGGCAGTTCCCGGCCCTCCAACTGGTGCATATCCCGCCAGGCCTGGTTGGCGTACACCAGACGACCGGCGAGGTCGGCGATGGCCACCCCGTCGTCGTTCTGCTCCACCACCGCGGCCAGGCGGTCCCGCTCGCTCTCGGCCATCAGGCGGGGAGTGAGGTCCAAGCCGGTGCAGACCCAGCCCTGCATCCCGGACCAACCCCCGCGCAGGGGCTGGACGGTCCACTCCACCTGGCGCCAACCGCCCTGGGCCTGGCGCAGGGGCAGGACCCGGAAGTTGCCCTGGGAATGGTCGCCATTGGCGATGAAAAAGGCCCGGTTCAGGTCGGCCTGGCCCGGGGGCAGGAAGGTGGCGCAAAAGTCCCGCAGGCGGGCATCGTCCACCGGCACCCCCGTGAGGCTGGCCAGGGAGCGATTGTAGTGCAGCACCCGGCCATCCTCGTCCAGGACCATGACCATGGCCCGGGTGTTTTCCAAAAGGCTGCGGGCGAAGTCGCGTTGCAGGGTCAGTTCCGCCTGGTATTGCCGGCGCTCCAGCAGACGGGAGAGACGGCCGGCCACCACCTCCATCAGCACCCGCTCCTCCAGCAGGAACGGCCCCAGGTCGGCGGCGGGCCGGGCCTCGCGGTAGACCACCTCCAGCCAGCCGCGGGGTTGGCCGTCCAGGGTCAGGGGCAGGCTCATGCACCAGGGAGTTTCGCGGAATCCAGGGCCGCGCCAGGTCTCGCCCTGCCAGCTCAATTGAGCCGCGGCCACCTTGGCGTGGCGAAATCCCCAGGGCAACTGCTCCACCACCGCCTGGAAGAGCTGTGGTAGCTCCAGCTCAGGATTTTCCATGATGGTCAGGAGGTTATAGAGGCAGTCCAGCTCCTGCACCCGCTTGCCCAGGACCTGTTCCAGGCGCAGGCGCAGGCCGCGCTCCCGTTCCAGGCAGTCCCGGAGACGCAGGCAGGCCAACAGGGCGACGCCGTCCGCCCAGGGGACCGGGGCCAGATGGAGGTCCAGGTCCAGGGGACCGCGGCCGTCCCGGGCCGGCAGGCGCCAGGGCCAGCGTCCCGCGCCCTGGCGCCGGGCCGCCTCCAGACGGCCTTGCAGGTCATCCAGGCCATAGGCGGTCTGCTCGTCGCAAAGCTCGGCGGCCCGGGGATTTTCCGACCCCAACAGGACGCGAGCCTGTCGGTTGTGGGCCAGCACCGCCGGGGAATCGCTGGCCAGGATCAAGGCCGCTCCGTCCAGGGCCTCCAGAAAGGCGTCGAGGTTGGACGCCTCGGTCGTCTGTGGGTTTAGGGCAAACATTTGGGGCATCCCGGCTTGGTTGTATGAACGCCATCCCGGTTTGGCAGATACTAAATCGATTCAGGATTCAGGGTAATAAGGTCTGCCCTCCAATTTGCCCAGGGGCAATACCTCATTTGGACTAATCCAAGGCTTATTCCGGCCCGGCCCGCGCTGAAGCGCGCGGACCAAGGCTGGGACCGGTCTCGAATGGTCGGGGCGGGATTGCTATTGATTGAGATTTGCTAAAAAAGCGGGCCGGGGTGGATATCCCCGGCCCGCTCTGGATTGGTTGGGATGCGGTCTAGGCCTAGGCGCCGACCGCCTGGCAGCGGGTGTCCAGGGCCTGCTGGCGCTCCACCATGTTGGCCAGGCTGATATTGGTCAAAAAATCCACCAGCAACTGGCTCATCTCTCCCCAGACCAGGTGCACGGTGCAGCCGCCCACCCGCTCGCAGATGGTGGGGTCCTGCACGCACTCCACCACGGCCAATGGCCCTTCCAGAGTACGCACGATGTCGTAAAGACTGACTTTATCCGGCGCCACCGCCAGCATGTAGCCGCCCTTGGCCCCGCGCACGCTGGTCACCAGGCCGGAGGCCTTCAGGGGGATCAAGAGCTGCTCCAGGTACTTGGCCGAGATGCCCTGTCGCTGGGCCAGTTCCTGCAAGGCGATCGGGCCTTCGCCTGGGTGCAGCGCCAATTCCAACATCGCCCGCACGCCGTATCTTCCGCGAGTTGATAACTTCATGGCCTCTGATGTCCGTGTTCAAGGTTGCACGCCAATCGGATCACCAACCGTCATCCGCCACCCCCCCCGGGCGGTGATAGGCCCACGGGCGAGGCAGGCGTCCGCGGTGGTGATTTTTTTCTCTAATCACCCCACCCAAACCATATTGGGAGGCTAGGTAAATTTCAAGGGGCAGGGGGTGGTTTTTTCGTTCCGCCTAACGAAAAAGCGCCAACTACGCCCGCATGCGCCCTTGTGCCGCTAGGATGCAGCCATGGTGGATAGTGAATGCAATTCAGAAGTTACTTGACCCGGGCTAGCGGGGTCGCGCCGGACCGCCGGAGCAACCGCAGGAGGAGCAGCCGCAGTCGCTGGCGGCGGGCCGGTGGCGCAGGCGGTCCCACCCGGCCCGCAGGCGGCGGCCCAGCACCGGCAGGGAGAGCAGCAGCAGCAGCCCGGCCCCGCCCTGGCGCAGCCACTCCGGCAGGAGCTCGGCGGCCTGGCCCACCACCGCCGCCGGGCTGATGCCCAGGCCGGCGTAGAGCCAATCCACGGCCAGGCCCAGGCCCACCGCGCAGACCACGATGCTGGCCAGGTAGATGGTCGTGGCCCGCCGGCCCAGCAGGCCGCTCAGCACGGTGAGGGTGGCCACGTTGGTGGCCGGCCCGGCCAGGAGGAAGACCAGGGCCGCGCCGGGGCTGACGCCCTTCAGGATCAGGGCCGCCGCGATGGGAGTGGAGGCGGTGGCGCAGACATAGAGCGGCACCGCGAAGAGCAGCATCAGCAGCATGGCCGAGATTCCGCCGCCCAGGTGGCGGGCCAGCAGGTCGCCGGGCACCAGCACCCCCACCAGCCCGGCCAGCAGCAACCCCAGCAGGAACCAGAGGGCCAGGTCGGCCCAGAGCTCGCCCAGGGCGTAGCCCAGGCCCAGGCGCAGCCGGGCGACCAGGCCCTGGGGCGGGGCGGGGTCCTGACCGGCGGCGGGCGGCGCGGCGCAGCAACCGCAGGCCGGGCCGGCCAAATCCAGGCCGGTGGGCGGGAGCGGCGTCACGGCTTGATGGAAGCCCGCGCGGTGCGCGCCCAGGAAGTTCTCGGCCAGGCCGGCCAGGGTGGCGGTGACAAAGGCCGCCAGGGGCCGGACCAGGGTCAGGATCGGATCCAGCAGGGCGTAACTGATGGCGATGGAGTCCACCCCGGACTCCGGGGTGGCGATGACAAAGGCGGTGGTGGCCCCGGAGTTGGCCCCCTGCTTCTTCAGGGCCGCCGCCGCCGGCAGCACCCCGCAGGAGCACAGGGGCAGGGGCACCCCCCAGAGGGCGGCCTTGAGCACCGGCTTGACCCGGCCCCGGCCCAGGTTGCGGGAAACCCACTCCGGGTCCAGGAAGGCCTTGAGCAGGCCCCCGCTGAGCAGGCCCAGCAGGACGTAGGGCGAGGCGTCGGCCAGAAGCCGCCAGGACTCGGTTGCCAACTCCGCGATGAAATTCATTTTTGCCGCCTATTCCCGCAGGTGGTCCAGGCTCAGGCCCAGGATCTCGTCCACGTGGTGGTCGTCCAGGGAGTAATAGAGGCACTGCCCGGCGCGGCGGTTGCGCACCAAGCCCAGGTCGCGCAGGCGGCGCAACTGGTGGCTCACCGCCGATTCGCTGACCCCCAAAAAGGCCGCCAGGTCGCAGACGCACATCTCGCCCCCGCGCAGGGCCAGCATCAGGCGCAGGCGGCTGGGGTCGCCCAGGGCCTTGAACACCGCGGCCAGGCGATCCAACTCCCGGACCTCGATCTCGTTTTGCTTGGCCTCCCGCACCCGGTCCAGGTGCACCACCCGGACCGAGCAGAGCAGGTCCAGTTCATCCTGGGGCGGGGTCGGGGCAAGGGCGGTCATGGGCTCTCCGGTTACCTGAACATTTGATCATATATTTAACAGCACCCCGGCCGGCCGTCAAGCGCGCCCGGTCAAACTTTTCCCCCCACCCTCCCCGCCCGCGCCCCCAGGGCCGACCTGGCGCATGGTTTCGCCCCGGAGCCTGTGTTATCATTGACCAGTTTTTCGCCCCGGCCGGCCCGGCCGGAACTCCATCCACCCCTTGGCGGCGAGCGGTCCCATGCAGGTCAGCCTCCTCATCCCCGCCTACAATCCCGGACCCAACCTGGTGGACCTGGTGGACCAGCTCTGGGAGGCGGGTTTCCAGGACCTGGTGGTGGTGGATGACGGCAGCCGCGAGGACACCCAAGCGGTCTTCCAGCGCCTGGAGGAGGGCGGCCGGGTGACGCTCTTGCGCCACGCGGTGAACCTGGGCAAGGGCGCGGCCCTGAAGTTCGGCTTCAACCACATCTATGGCCGACACCGCAATGAACCCGGGCACCTGGGGGCCATCACCGTGGACGCCGACGGCCAGCACCTGCCGGCCGACGTGGCCAAGGTGGCCCAGGCCATGACCGAGAACCCCCAGGCCCTGGTCCTGGGGGTGCGCAGTTTCGCCGGCGAGGTCCCCCTGCGCAGCCGCCTGGGCAACGAGATCACCAAGGTGATCTTCCGTTTCCTGGTGGGCGCCAGCATCAGCGACACCCAGACCGGCCTGCGCGGGGTGCCCCTGGCCCTGATGCCGGTGTTCCTGCCCATCCAGGCCAATCGCTACGAGTTCGAGCTGGACATGCTGATCCAGTGCGCCACCAAGGACCACCCCATCGTCCAGGTGCCCATCGCCACGGTCTACCTGAACGACAACGCCTCCAGCCACTTCAACCCCATCGTCGATTCGGCCAAGATCTACATGGTCTTCCTGCGCTTCGTGGGCTCCTCGCTCGTCACCGCGCTGGTGGACAACATCGTCTTCATCATCGTCTGGGGCTTTTTCGGCAACATCCTCCTGGGCCAGGCCCTGGCCCGGGCGGTGGCCACCATCGTCAACTTCAAGCTCAACCGCAACTTCGTCTTCCAGCACAAAGCCGACAAGTGGCCGGCCTTCTTCAAGTTCGTGCTGCTGGTCATCTTCATGGGCGGAGTTTCCTACTCGATCATCAACGCCCTGGTGGCCTGGACCGGCATGGGGGTGATCGCGGCCAAGATCCTGGCCGAGACCGCGCTCTACCTGGTCAACTTCGCCACCCAACGCACCTTGATCTTTCGGCGGCATGACAACCACTGAGACCACCGACTGGGAACGCTATTACCGCCGGCCCTGCCCGGCGGCCATGCTGACGCGCCGCTTCACCGGCCGGCGTCTGCTGGAGGTCATCCGTCGCCACGCCCCCCGGCGCGAGCGGGGCCTGGTCCTGGCCGAGCTGGGCGGCGGGGCCAGTTGCTGCCACTGCTCCCTGACCCATCACCTGCGCCCGGCCGCCTACCACGTGGTGGACAACAACCCCCTGGGCCTGGACCTGCTGCGCGACCGCCCGGAGATCACCCTGCACCAGGCCGACCTGTTGCGCGAGCGCCCGCCCATCGTGGCCGACGTGGTCTTCAGCCTGGGCCTGATCGAGCACTATCCCGCAGACCAGCGCCAACGCCTGCTGGCGGCCCATTTCGCCCTGGTGGCCCCGGACGGCCTGGTGGTGCTCAGCTTCCCCACCCCCACCCGGCTCTATCGCCTGGCCCGGGGCCTGGCCGAAAACCTGGGCCTCTGGCGCTTCCCCGACGAGGAGCCCCTGCCCCTGCCGGCGGTGATCGCCGCCGTGGCCGGCCAGGGCCAGCTCGCCAGCAGCCAGGTGCTCTGGCCCCTGGTGCTCACCCAGGCCCTCCTGGCCCTCAAGCCGCGCGGCTCCGCCGCCGCCCTGCCGGCCGCCTCCGGGCCGCCGGCCGGGGTCCTGGCGGGATAGGGGGCCGGCCATGGGCTTCCTGCTGCCCTTCGCGGTCCTGGGCTACGCCTTCGTGCTGCACGCCGCCTGGCGACGCCAGGCCGAGCTGGCCCTGTTGGCCGCGGTCTCGGCCATGGTGGCGGTGCTCTACCTCTCGGCCCTGGGCGGCATCCTCTACGAGGGCTCCTGGCTGGTCTTCCTGGCCGGCCTGGCCTGCTTCCTCATCGCGCTCTGGGGGTTGTGGCACGACCGCCAGCCGGACCGGCCCAAGGTGGCCGAGGGCTTCCTCTCGCCGGGCATCGTGCTGTTCCTGGGCCTGAACCTCTTGTTCCGGCTCTGCTTCGCCGACGCCCGGCTCCAGCTCTGGGACGAGTTCTCCCACTGGGGGGTGATGACCCGGGAGATGCTGGCCCTGGGCGGCCTGCCCGGGCCGGTGGGGGCCATCATCTTCAAGGACTACCCCCCCGGGGCCAACCTGCTGCACTTCTGGGCCGCCACCATCGCCGGGGTCAGCGAGGGGACCTTCTACCAGGCCCACTTCATGCTGCTCCTGGCCCCGGCCCTGGCCTTGTTCTCCCGCCTGTCCTGGCGCCAGCCCGGCTGGCTGGTCCTGAACCTGTTCATGGTGGCGGCCATCACCACCACCCTCTCGGTCTTCGTCTGCTCGCTGATGGTGGACGTGATCCTGGCCCTGTACCTGGCGGCCGGGCTCTACCTGGCGGCCGGGGCGGTGATCTGGCGCAAGCGGGCCTTGCTGTTCCTGCCCATCCTGTTCTGCCTGCCCCTGATCAAGAGCACCGGGGCCTTCTTCGCCTGGATGATCCTCGGCCTCATCCTGGTCAACTCCCTGGTCCAGGCCGTCTCCATCTGGCGGGCCGACCGCCGGACCCAGGCCCGGCCCTGGCGCGAACAATTGGCCTCCTACCACCCCGGACGGGGCCGGATCGTGGCCCTCCTGCTGACCTTCAGCCTGTTGGTGGCCGCTCCCCTGGCCGCGCCGGCCACCTGGAAGTCTCACCTGGCCGGCCTGCACATCGGCCAGAGCTTCAAGACCGCCCAGATCGGCGCGCCGGAGATGCTGGCCACCTTCACCAAGGACGCGCCCGAGCGCAGCGCCCTGATCCGCGACCGCTTCATCGCCGCCCTGAGTCGGCAGTCGCTGTCCAACTACGTGGACGAGGGCCGCTCCTTCCTGGCCTGGATCGGCCTGGGCAAGCTGGTGCCGGGGTTCAGCCTCGCCCTCTGGCTGGGCTTCAGCGCCCTGCTGATCCTGGCCGGCTTCCTGCGCCACCGCGCCCCGGAGCAACGGGCGCGGATGGTGGAGCTGTGGCTGATCCTGGCCATCTTCGGCGCGCTCTACCTGGCCGGACTGATCATCCTCTACATCTTCTCCTTCTCGGAGTACGAGGGCCCGCGCCTGGCCAGTTTCGGACGCTATGTCAACACCATGCTGATCCCCTTCGTGCTCCTGGCCTGGGGCTGGTGCCTGCCCTTCGGCGACGAGTCCGAGGAGGAGCAGGCCCTGTGGGGCGGCCGGCGGCGGCTGGTCTACCTGGCCTGCCTGGGGCTCTTCGGCCTGGCCCTGACCACCCAGGCCCCCTCGCCGCCGGGCATGCCCCGCTGGAGCCCGGTGGGCGACGCCCACGAGGACCACGCCTACGTGGAGCCCTTGGCCGAGGTGGTGCGCAAGGTGGTGCCGCCGGACAAGAAGGTCTTCGTGGTCTACCAGAACACCCCGGGCCGGCCCTTCCACATCATCCGCTACGAGATCGCCCCCCGGCCCACCAACCAGTGGTTCTTCACCCTGGGCGAGCCCTATTTCGAGGGCGACGTCTGGACCGAGAACCTCGCCCTGGTCGATTTCGCCAAGATGCTGACCAAGGAGAGCTTCGACTTCGTCTTCCTGGCCCGCAGCGACCAGCAGTTCTGGGACCGCTATCGCCCGCTCTTCGCCCCCGGCACCCGGCCCTACCGCGACATCGTCTTCAAGGTGGTGCCCGGCGGCCAGCATGGGGTGATCCTGGTGCCGGCCGGCGCGCGCCCGCCCAAGCGCGGCTGAAGCGCCGCGATTCCCCGATAAAAAACGGACCGCCCGCGCCGGATCGGCTCCGGCGCGGGCGGTGGTTCGCTTTCGGGTAGGCGGAGGGGCTAGAGCATCTCGGCCCGGGCCAGCTCGCTGACCCCCCGGGTCAGGTCCAGGATGGCCAGGGCCTCCTCCACCCGCATGGAGCCCATGCCGCAGGCCGGGGTGACCAGGGCCTGGCGAGCCACCACCTGGCGGTCGAAGCCCAGGCCGATCAGCTCCTCCAGCAGCTTTTTCAGCCCGGCCCAGAGCCCGGCCGCGGTCTCCTGGCCGGTGAAGCCGCTGGCCGGCACCGCGCCCCAGGCCACCGCCCCGCCCCGGGCGTAGAGCGCCTTGAGGGCCTCGGGATAGAGCAGCAGGTTCTCGCCGAAACCAGCCGAGTCCAGGTTGATGACGTCGAAGCCGGCGTCGATCAACAGCGACCAGTCGGTGTTGCCGCAGCAGTGTACGCCAAAGACCGCCGTGCAGCGGGAGCGGGCCTCCTCCAGGGCCAGGGCCAGGAGGTTGATGGCCTGCTCGCGCGAGAGCGGCATGAAGGCCGAGCCATAGCCGGAGAGAAAGGGCTCGTCGAAAAACATCAGCAGCGGCCGCCCCAGGGAGGCCAGTTGCTCCACCTGGGCCGCCGCCGCCGCGCCCAGGCCCTTGGCCAGGGCCTCGGCCAGCTCGTCGTCAAACAGCAGCGCCTTGCCGTCGCCGCCGATCACCGAGGCCGCCAGGGTCAGCGGGCCGGTGACGTGCCCCTTGAGCCAGGGGAAGGCCCCGGGACCGGCCCCGGCGATGGCCGCCTTGAAGGCGAAGAACCCGGCCGCGTCCTCGGGCAGCAGGCCGAAATCGGCCAGGGGCGCGGTCAACAGGCGCTCATAGAACCCGGCCAGGGCCTCCTCGCGGCTTAAGCCCGGATGGGCCCGCAACATGCGCTCCTGGAGGTCGGCGGCCACCAGGGGCCGCAGGGCCGGGGCGTACTGCAGGTTCATGTCCTCCCGGGCGTCCCGCTGGGGCAACTGGGGCCAGTAGGGCATGGCGGTCAACCGGCTGGTGACCGCGGCCACCGCCTGGGCGGGGTCGGTCAGGGGCAGGGTGCCGACCCCGGTGGCGGTGAAGCTGGGCGCGAAGGCGTCAGGCACGTTCCAGGTACTCCCCGGTGCGGGTGTCGATCTTCAGCTTGTCGCCTTCCTGGATGAACAACGGCACCTGCACCACGAAACCGGTCTCCAGGGTGGCGGGCTTGGTGGCCCCGGTGGCGGTGTCGCCCTTCATGCCGGGCTCGGTGGAGGTCACCTCCAGCACCACGGCGGTGGCCATCTCCACGCCGATGGGCCGGCCGTTGAAATACAGCACCTGCAGCTCGAAGTTGGGGATCATGTAGTTGATCGCATCGCCCAGATAGTCGCCCTGGATGAAGACCTGGTCATAGGTCTGGGTGTCCATGAAGACGTACTGCTCGCCGTCCTGGTAGAGGTACTGCATGAAGCGCTGCTCCAGGTCGGGCTTGTCCACCTTCTGCCCGGAGCGGAAGGTCTGCTCCAGCACCTGGCCGGTCTCCAGGTTCTTCAGCTTGGTGCGCACGAAGGCGCCGCCCTTGCCGGGTTTGACGTGCTGGAACTCGACGATAACGTAGGGCTTGCCGTCGATCTCGATACGCAGTCCCCTGCGGAACTCTGCCGTGCTGTACATGGGTCACCAACCTTGTTGTAAAAAATACGGGGTTTTTTAAAGAAGTCGGGCCTTGGTCAGGCCATTCGTTCGCGGGCGGCCCCGGCCAGGGCGTTGAGCTGCGCCAGCAGGGCGTCGGACCCGGCTGGACGGGGGGCGGCCCCCTGCCCGGGCTCCAGCTCCTGGAGCCGGCGGCGCAGGTCGGGGTCCTGGGGGTTCTTGGCCAGCAGGCGGCGGTAGATGGCCGCGGCCTGGGCGGTGAGCCCCTGGCCGGCGTAGATCTCGGCCAGGGTCACGGTGTCGGGACTGGCGGCCGGCGCGGCCGGCTCCGGGGTGGCGAAGCCCCGGGCCAGGTCCTGGGCCAGGCCGCGGGCCTGGGCGGCTTCGGCCTCCCGGCCCTGGCCGGCCAGGAGCGCGGCCAGTTGCGCGAAAACCCCGGCCTGACCGGAAAGCTCCCCGGCCGCCAGCAGGAGCTGGTCCAGGGCGGCCTCGGGCTGGCCCTGGCGCTCCAGGACCTGGGCCCAGACCTGGCGGCCGGCGATCTCGCGGGGATTGACGGTCAGGCCCCGGGCAAGGACCTGGGCGGCCTCGTCCAGGCGGCCCAGGTCGAGGTAGGCCTGGGCCAGGCGCGGGAATTGGCGCGAGCCCGGGTTGTCGCCAACCAAGGCTTCCAGCAGGAACAGCTCACTGGGGCTCAAAGCTTCGCGCTCTTCCACCCGGCCTACTCCTTGCCGCCCGCCAACTGATAGACCACCTCGTCCGGCCGCACCAGGCCGCCCTCCTGGCGGCAGACCCGCTCCATGGCCTCGCCCTCGCCCCGCAAGCGCAGGGCCAGGCGATACATGGCGCGGTTGTCCTGGTCCAGCCGCTGGTTGGTCTGGCGCACCTGGCGCAGTTCCTCCTGCAGGTTGTGCAGGTTGGCGAAACCCCGGCCCAGGGCCAGCCCGCTGACCAGGACCGCCGCCAACAACAACACCGGCCACCACAGGCCGCGCAGGGAACCGAAGCTCAAGCCGCCCTCCCCTCGTCCGGGAGCCAGGCCGAGGCCATTGGGCCTCGTACCAGATAGTTACATCACTCGCCTACTATAGATGGACCCGGCCCGGCGGTCAAGCCTTGGCCAGCGGCCGGCCGCAGTTGCCGCGCGGCCGGTCGCCGTGCTAATAAGCTGCCATGAACGCGCGCATCCTAGACCTGGGCTGCGGAAGCGGCAAGCCCGCCGGCATGGTCGGCCTGGACCTCTCGCCCCACCCCGGGGTGGACCTGGTGGCCGACCTGGAGCGCCCCCTGCCCTTTGCCGACCACAGCTTCGCCGGCGCGCGCCTGCGCCACGTCATCGAACACGTCTCCGACCTGTCCCGTCTGTTGGGCGAGGTCCACCGGGTGCTGCGGCCCGGCGGCCGGGTGGAGATCCTGACCCCCCACTTCTCGGCCGCCGCCTCCTGGACCGACCCCAGCCACCGCCTGCACCTGGGCTATCACAGCCTGGACTATTTCTGCGGCCTGGCCCGGGACGACTTCCGGCCCCTGGGCTTCCGCTTCGCCCTCATGGAGCGGCGGATCATCTTCGGCCGCAAGGGCCGCCTGGGCCTGGCGGCCTGGGCCAACCGCCACCCCGGCCTCTACGAGCAGCACCTGGCCTGGGTCCTGCCCGCCCTGGAGGTCCGTTTCCTCCTGGCCACGCTCAAGTAATCCCCGGACTTGGCTGGCCCGGGGACCTGGCCTGGGGTAACATAGGCCCACCCCGGCGAAACGGCTCCGGCCGTTTCGCGCTGAAGTTTTTTGGCGAAGGGTTTCCCCCCCGCGCCGCCCCAAGGAGCCCGACCATGCCCAGACCCTGCCTGGTGTACGCCGACCAGCAAGGCAACATCTACGATCACCCCGAGTTGGGTCTGGCCGGCTCGGCGGCCGGGGCCTGGGAGGCGGTGGACGAGACCCAGTGCATCCCCCTGCCCGAGGGCAGCGAGCTGTTCCTGCTGCCGGGCCGCCTGCCGGTGGGGGTGGGCTCCGCGGGCTCTTTCGAGGTGCTGGAGGACGACCCGGTCAACCCCGGCCAGCGGCCCCAGGCGGTGGCGGCCTTCATGGCCCCGGCCCACACCGCCACCCTGAACGCGGCCTGGCAGACCCAGGCCAACGCCCCCACCCTGCCGCTGTTCGCCTATGCCGCGGTGGGCTTCGTGCGCGGGAGCTTCGTGGTCACCGGCCTGCGCATCGACCCCCTGCCCCGCCAGGACGCGGCCCGCTTCCCCAGCCCGGAGCGCATCGCCTCCCAGGCCCGGCGGCTGATGCGCACCTATTCCAAGAACCGGCTCTGGCAGCACCTGGGCACCTGCGCCCTGACCTACTGCTGCCCGGCGGCGCGCAACCTGATGCTGGGCCGTTGGGAAGGCCCCCTGCCCACCAGCCCGGCCTGCAACGCCGGCTGCCTGGGCTGCCTTTCCCATCAACCCGAAGGCCGTTTCCCGGCCACCCAGGAGCGGATCAAGTTCTCCCCCAGCGCCCATGAAGTGGCCGAGGTGGCCCTGCACCACTTTGTCCACGGCCGCGAGTCCCTGGTCAGCTTCGGCCAGGGCTGCGAGGGCGAGCCGCTTCTGATGGGCGAGCTTTTGGCCGAGTCAATCAACCTGATCCGGCAGAAAGAGCACAAGGGCACCGTCAACCTCAACAGCAACGGCAGCCTGCCCACGGTGGTGCAGCGCCTGATGCGCGAGGGTCTGAGCTCGATGCGGGTCTCGCTCAACAGCCTGATCCCGGAGCGTCACCAGGCCTACTACCGGCCCCGGGGCTGGTCCCTGGCCGACGCCATCGAGAGCATCCGGACCGTCAAGCGCCACGGCGGCTTCTGCTCCATCAACCTGCTCTGCCTGCCCGGGGTCACCGACCGGCCCGAGGAGGCCGAGGCCCTGTTCGAGCTGGTGGAGTCCACCCGCCTGGACCTGATCCAGTGGCGCAACCTCAACATCGACCCCGAGGTCTACCTGCGCGAGCTGGGGCTTTCCGCGCCGCGGGCGCGCCTGGGCATGGAGCGGCTGATCAAGGAGACCAAGCTGCGCTTCCCCTGGTTGCGCCACGGCTATTTCAACCCCCGGCTCAACCCGGCCTCGGGTGAGCTGACGCCCACCGGCCGCCCCCGCCGCTCCACCGCCAAGCGTCCGGCCTAGCCTCTCCCACCCGGCCCCCGGAAATTTTTTCGGGGGCTTGACATTTCTTGGCTTCATGGCCATATTGCCAAATAGGCAAGCTTCGCAATCCCGCACCCAGGAGAACCCATGGACGCCGCTACCCAAGCCCGCATGGAAGCCCGGGCCCGAATCCTCAAGGCCCTGGCCCACCCCACCCGCTTGTTCATGGTGGACGAGCTGGCCAAGCAGGAGCGTTGCGTGGCCGAGCTGACCGAGATGGTCGGGGCGGATATGTCCACGATTTCCAAGCACTTGTCACAGCTCAAGGCCGTGGGTTTGCTGGAGGACGAAAAGCGCGGCACCCAGGTCTTCTACCGCCTGGCCCGGCCCTGCGTGCTCAACTTCTTCTCCTGCCTGGAGGCCGTGATGCAGGAAAACCTGCAACAGCAGATCTTCCTGGTCCGGCCGGGGGCCTAGCCATGGCGGTGCGGGCCATCAGCGTGGCCGGCCACAAGGTGGGCCTCAACGGCCTGGACGAAGCCCTGACCAGCCTGGGGCCGGAGTGGGCCACCCGGGACGACGCGGCCCTGGGGGCGGAACTGGTGGCCCGCCTGGCGGGCGAGAACTACATCCCGGCCTCGGCCCGGGCCGCCTATGCCGCCGCCCTGGCCCGGGAATACCGCCTGGCCCAGGGCCAGCCGGTGGCCCCGGCCCCGTCCGCCGGCCTGGAGGTCAAGGTGCTGGGCCTGGGCTGCGCCCGCTGCCGCCAGCTCAGCGACAAGATGATGAACCTTTTGGCCGCGCTGGACCTGCCCGGCGCGGTGGAGCACGTGCAGGACGCCCGGGAGATCGCCGGTTACGGGGTGATGGGCAGCCCGGCCCTGGTGATCAACGGCCAGGTCAAGGCCGTGGGCAATGTCCCCGCCGACAGCCAGCTCCGCCAGTGGCTCCTGGCCGCGGCGGGCAGGGAGGTGTGAGCAGATGAACAGCGAACGTCAACCAGCCTGCGCCTGCGCCGCTCCCGCGGCCCCGGCCGCTCCGGCCGGCCTGGGTCGCTACCTATTCTGGGGCTTGCCCCTGCTGGCGGCCTGGTTCGCGCTCTACCGCTTCCTGCCCGACCTTTCCCGCTGGCTGACCTATGATCTCCTGGGCCTGGCCCCGGGCGGTCACCTGGCCGACGCGGTGGAGTTCTTCCTCTACGACACCCCCAAGGTCTTCATGCTCCTGACCCTGGTGGTCTTTGGCGTGGGCCTGGTGCGCAGTTACTTTTCCCCGGAGCGCACCCGGTCCATCCTGGCCGGCCGGCGCGAGGCGGCGGGCAACGTGCTCTCCGCCAGCCTGGGCATCGTGACGCCCTTCTGCTCCTGCTCGGCGGTGCCGCTGTTCATCGGCTTCGTCAGCGCCGGGGTTCCCCTGGGGGTGACCTTCAGCTTCCTGATCGCCGCGCCCATGGTCAACGAGGTGGCCCTGGTGCTGCTCTACGGGCTCTTCGGCTGGAAGGTGGCCGGGCTCTACCTGGCCACCGGCTTGGCGGTGGCCATCAGCGCCGGCTGGGTCATCGGCCGCCTGGGCCTGGAGCACTGGACCGAGGACTGGGTGCGCCAGATGCGCGCCGCCCCGGACATGGCGCCGGAAGACCGCCTGAGCCTGGCCGACCGGGTGGAGTACGCCCTGGAGGCGGTGCGCGAGATCGTGGGCAAGGTCTGGCCCTACGTGGTGGCCGGCATCGCGGTGGGCGCGGGCATCCATGGCTACGTGCCCCAGGACTTCCTGGCCGGGATCATGGGCAAGTCGGCCTGGTGGTCGGTGCCCCTGGCGGTGGTCTTGGGCATCCCCATGTATGCCAACGCGGCCGGGGTGGTGCCGGTGATCCAGGCCCTGATGGCCAAGGGCGCGGCCCTGGGCACGGTGCTGGCCTTCATGATGTCGGTCATCGCCTTGAGCCTGCCGGAGATGCTGATCCTGCGCAAGGTGCTCAAGCCCAAGCTGATCGCGGTCTTCGCCGGGGTG
Source organism: uncultured Desulfarculaceae bacterium (assembly GCA_937908275.1). Taxonomy (GTDB): domain Bacteria; phylum Desulfobacterota; class Desulfarculia; order Desulfarculales; family Desulfarculaceae; genus JACRDC01. The sequence continues at coordinate 20,449 of CALERA010000239.1, forward strand.
GTGGGGGCCGGCATCCTGCTGGTGGGCTATCTGTTCAACCTGGTCCTCTAGCCGCGCGCCGGGCGGACCGGAAAGGAGTCAAACATGCAGATCAAGATCTTTGGCCCGGGTTGCGCCAAATGCCACCAGACCGAGGACGTGGTCAGGGCGGCGGTGGCCGAATCCGGCCAGACGGCCGAGGTGGTCAAGGTCTCCGACATGCTGGAGATCGCCGCGGCCGGGGTGATGAGCACCCCGGCGGTGATGGTGGACGGCAAGCTCATGAGCCTGGGCAAGGTCCCGGCCAAGGCCGAGGTGCTTTCCTGGCTGGCCAGCTAACTAGAGACCCGGACGGGGTTTTTAGCGGACGGGACATCCTGTCCGCGCCGGGCGAGGCCCTGGTGTGCTATTGCCAGCGGGTGACCAAGGCCCAGGTCCTGGCGGCCATGGCCGCCGGGGCCCGGGACCTGGCGGCGATCAAGGCCGGCACCGGGGCCTGCCGCCAGGGGCGCTGCCGCGAATTGAGTCCGCGGGGTGGATGATGCTCCCGGGAGATCAATATCCTCCTGGGGCAGGAGGAAGGCAATCCCTCTCCGGGGTGAGGCCCCCGGGAAAGGAGCGCGGGCAATGCTGCTGAGCGGTTACAACCTGGAGCTTTTCCGGCCCGAGTGCAACCCCAACTTCCAGTCCCTGCACGGCCACGCCCATCTGGAGCAGGACGTGGGCCCGGTGCTGCCCTATCTCAACGCGGCCCTGGGCGGGTTCGAGTTCACCGCCGACCCGCCCAGCGTCACCTTCCGGGGGCAGGGCAAGCTCCTGACGGTTCACCCCCGCCTGGTGGCGGTCAACGCCCTGAAGGACGGCGAGGAGGCCCGGCGCATCCTGGATTGGCTGATGGGCGAGATCAACCGGGTCTGGGAGGATCGGGCCGAGATCGAGCCCAGCTTCCAGGGCCAGCCCCGGCCCCAGGTGCTGGAGGTGCTGAAAATGCTTCCCCGCAGCAACTGCCGCCGCTGCGGCCTGCCCACCTGCATGGTTTTCGCGGCCCAGGCCTGCGAGGGCGCCCGGGGGGCGGAGGATTGCCCGGATTTGGCCCCGGAGAACGCGCCCCGCCTGGAGGCCTACCTGGCCCCCCTGCGCCGCTGGCTGGAGTGAGTTTCGGCTGATTTAACGCTATCGTAACGTGGCAAGACCTTTCCCAGGCATATGCTTTTATGGATCGCCCCCACCCGGCGACCAACATAAGCCTAACCTGGAGGAACCCACGATGGACAAACCCAAGGTCCTGTTCGTCTGCACCCACAACAGCGCCCGCAGCCAGATGGCCGAGTCCTACCTGAAGCAACTGGCCGGGGAGCGGATGGAGGTGAGCAGCGCCGGGTTCCAGCCCGCGCCGCTCAATCCCCTGGCGGTGGCGGTCATGGCCGAGGACGGACTGGACATCAGCCAAAACGCCGCCCAGAGCGTATTCCAGCTATTCCGGGAGGGGCGTTTGTTCGATTATGTTATAACTGTATGTGAAGACAGCCGGGAGGCGTCCTGCCCCATCTTCCCCGGCGTCACTCGGAGGCTGCATTGGGGTTTTCCCGATCCGGCCGAAGCAACTGGCGACCAGCAGGCCCAACGCGAACAAGTCCGCCGGATCCGCGACCAGATCAAACAAAAGGTGCGGATCTGGGGCGAAGAGCGCCTGGCGGCCCTGGGACCTGACTAGTCGCCCTCCTAGTCTTGCAGTGGGGAGGAAGATGACCCACAACGTCAACCGCAGCGGCGACACCCTGGAGATCCAACTGGCCGGCCGCATCGACCAAGGCGGCCTGGTGAATCTGAAAACCGCCCTGGGCCTGGCCGACGCGGCCAAGGTCAAGCAGGTGGACCTGGACTTTTCCGGCGTCAGCTACATCGGCAGCACCGGCATCGCCCTTATGGTGCAGTTCTACAAACATCACAGCCAGAACGGCGGCAAGATGCGGGTGCTGAACCTCTCCAACAACCTGCAGGAGGTCTTCCGCGCCCTCAAATTGGATAAGCTCTTCAACTTCTGAGCCGTTCGGCTAGAGACGCCGTCGTTGGCCTGGGGAGGACCTGCCCGTGAACGCTCCCGGCAAACTCAAGCTGCTTTTCCTTTGCACCGGCAACTCCTGTCGCAGCCAGATGGCCGAGGGCTGGGCCAAGGCCCTGAAGTCCGACGCCGTCCAGGCCTGGTCGGCCGGGGTGGAGCCCAAGACCCTGGACCTCCGCGCGGTGCGGGTGATGGCCGAGGCCGGGGTGGACATCTCCGGCCAGCGGGCCAAGGACGTTGCGGAGTTGGGCGGGATCGCCTTTGACTACGTGATCACCCTCTGCGATCACGCCCGGGAGTCCTGCCCCCTCTTCCCCGGCCCGGTCAAACGGGTCCACGCCGGGTTCCCCGATCCGCCCTATCTGGCCCAAGACGCCCGGGACGAGGAAGAGGCCCTGGGCCACTACCGCCGGGTGCGGGACCAGATCCGGGACTTCGTGGCCAACATCCCTGATTCGCTGGACAACCCACCGGAGTAGCCAGTCATGTCCACTCAGCCGCGCCTCGGCTTCCTGGACCGCTTCCTGACCCTCTGGATCTTCCTGGCCATGCTGCTGGGCGTGGTCTGGGGCTGGCTCTTTCCCGGGGTCAAGGAGGTCATCAACGCCTTCTCGGTGGGCGCCACCAACCTGCCCATCGCCATCGGCCTGATCCTGATGATGTACCCGCCCCTGGCCAAGGTGCGCTACGAGGAGCTGCCCCGGGTCTTCCGCGATTTCCGGGTGCTGGCCCTGTCCCTGGTCCAGAACTGGGTCATCGGCCCGGTGCTGATGTTCCTGCTGGCCATCAGCTTCCTGGCCGACCGTCCCGAGTACATGGTGGGCCTGATCCTGATCGGCCTGGCCCGCTGCATCGCCATGGTCATCGTCTGGAACGACCTGGCCAGCGGCGACCGCGAGTATTGCGCCGGCCTGGTGGCCTTCAACAGCATCTTCCAGGTGCTCTTCTTCTCGGTCTACGCCTGGTTCTTCATCACCTGGCTGCCGCCCCGCCTGGGGCTGGCCGGCATGGCGGTGGAGATCTCCATCGGCCAGATCGCCGAGAGCGTCTTCATCTACCTGGGCATCCCCTTCCTGGCCGGCATGCTCAGCCGGCTGCTGGGGCTCAGGCTCAAGGGCCGCCAGTGGTACGAGGAGCGCTTCGTCCCCCGCATCAGCCCCATCACCCTGGTGGCGCTGTTGTTCACCATCCTGGTGATGTTCTCGCTCAAGGGCGAGTACATCGTCCAGCTCCCCCTGGACGTGCTGCGCATCGCCCTGCCCCTGGTGATCTACTTCGTGGTGATGTTCCTGGTCTCCTTCTGGCTCTCGCGCAAGCTGCGGGCCACCTACGAGCAGGCCGCCACCCTGTCCTTCACCGCCGCCAGCAACAACTTCGAGCTGGCCATCGCGGTGGCGGTGGCGGTCTTCGGCCTTGATTCCGGCCAGGCCTTCGCGGCGGTGATCGGCCCCCTGGTGGAGGTGCCGGTGCTGATCAGCCTGGTCAACCTGGCCCTGCGCATCCGGCGCAAGCACTTCCCCCACCAGGTGGCCACCCCCAGCGGGGTCTGCCATCTCTCCTGCCGTCCCTGAGCCGACCCGACATAATAGCCAAAAAGAACGCGGCCGGGGTCTCCCACCCCGGCCGCGCGGCGGTTGGGGCCCGGGGAGCGCCTATTCCACGCTCCAACCCATGGCCCGGGGCAACCAAAGCACCGCGTCGGGCCAATAGGTGAACACGAACAGCACCCCGATCTGAATCAGCACCGTGGGCATCACCGCCTTGGAAACGTAAAGCAGGTCCTTGTTGCGCATGGCCCCGGTGATGTACAGGCTCACCCCCAGGGGTGGGGTGCAGTAGCCGATGGCCAGGTTGACGGTCATCAGCAAACCGAAGTGGACCACGTTGATCTGGTACTGCTCCAGCATGGGCAGAAAGATCGGGGTCAGGATCAGGGTGGCGCTGATGATGTCCATGAACATGCCCACCACCAGGAGCCAGAGCTGCATCACCAGGAGAAAGACCCAGGGCTGGCTGATGGAGCCCACGATCAGTTCGCTGAGCTTGGTGGGGATGTTCTCCAGGGTCAGATATTTGCCGAAGACCGTGGCCCCGGCCACGATGATCAGCAGCGTGGCGCTGGTCACCGCGCTGCTGACCATGACCTTCTTGACCTGGCTGAACCGCATGGTGCGGTGGATGAACAGCTCCACCACCAGGGCGTAGACGCAGGCCACCACCGCCGCCTCGTTGGCGGTGAAGGCCCCGCTGAAG
>CALERA010000240.1 GCA_937908275.1 uncultured Desulfarculaceae bacterium
CGGCCAGGCGGTCGGCGTCAACGTGGTGGACCCTCCGGGCGACATCTTCTTGCACATCACCCTCTCCGGCGGCGACGGCGATCCCGACGTGCTGGGCGTGAACCTGGACGGCAGCAACCCGATCCATGTGGTCGGCACCCTGCGGGAGGGCTCCGACTCGGCCAGCCCGGTCGTGGAGGCCGTGAGCGGCACCTGGCGGGTGCAGCTCCGCGACCAGGCCGGCGGCATCTACGACATCGTGCAGGTCACCATGACCGCGGGCGTCGCGGAGATGGACTACACGCCGGCCACCAACCTGCGGCCGGCCCTGGTCCACATGGAGGAGGCCGACCTGATCCGGGTCGAGGGCTACAACGTCAGGCTGGCCAACCCGGTGGAGATGAAGGTCTACCGGACCCTGGCCGCCTGACAGGCCTCATAAATGGAGGCCTGGATCCAAGCAATCATTGGGGGCGGGTCGCCCTGGTTGGCCCTGCTGGTCTTCTGGCAGTGGGCCAGACGGGATTACCAGGAACTCAAGGGCGACGTGAAAGAGATCAAGGCCACGATCCCGGTCTGCCAGGCCGAACGGCGCAAGGAAGAAGCGGACCTGCATGGCCGGATCACGGGGGTAAGTGGCGAAGTGAGTTACCTCAAGGGGAGATGCAACGGCCATGCCCAATAGCGAGATGAGGCACATCAACGCCTCCGGCCTGGACCTGGTTCGTGGTAGCGAGAGCTTCCGCTCGAACGCCTACACCTGCCCCGGGGGCAAGCCGACCATCGGCTATGGCCATGTGATCCTGGCCGGTGAGACCTTCCAGGAGCCCATCAGCGTGGCCCAGGCCCATTCCATCTTGGCCAAGGACTTGGCCGTGGCAGAGGCAGCGGTGGCCCGCCTGGTGACGGTTCCGCTCACGGACAACCAGTTCGCGGCCCTGGTCAGCTTCACCTTCAACCTGGGCCAGGGCAACCTCTCCGAGTCCACCCTGCTCAAGAAGCTGAACGCGGGCGACTACCAGGGCGCGGCCAACGAGTTCCCACGCTGGAACAAGGCCGGCGGGCAGGTCCTAGACGGGCTGGTGGCCCGGCGTGAGGCCGAGCGCGCCCTGTTCCTGACCCCAGACCAACCGGCCGAGCAGGAGGCGGCGGAAGTCCCGACCGCCCCTTTCCCGGCGAGCGAGAAGGAGGCTTCGACCATGAACTGGCTGTTGACCGGCCCAATCCTGTCCCTAGCGATCAAGGCGGGCAAGGCCCTGCTGCCCACGATGCTCAACAAGTTCTTCCCTGGTCTTTCGGAGTTGATTCGCTCCGAGGTCTCGGACGGCATGAAGGCCCTGATCCAGAAGGGCCTGGACGTGGCCCAGGACTTCGCGGCCTCGACCGAGACCAACCTGGACAACTACCTGGTGGAGGCGGCGACCGAGCTGGCGGACTCCTTGGGGCTCTTGCCGGACGAGTCCAGCGAGTCCGAGAGTTCGCCGGCTCCGGCCCTGGCGCAGGGCTGAAAATCCTGGCGTCTGTGGCCTGGGGCCTGCTGACCCGGCAAACCGTGAAGCCCGAGGCCGGCTCCTTCTTGCCAGACCAGGACGGGGCCGGCCCCTTGGGAGGGAAGGAATGAAGATCATGCGAACTGTCAAGCATTACTTGACGATTGCCCTGCTGGCGTCCCTGTGCCTGGCCCTGAGCGGCTGCGCGGCCACCCTCTGGGGCGGCAAGCACCAGGACACTCAGAAGTCCATGGCCGAGGAGAACGCCAAGGACACGAAGGCCCTGGCCGATGCGATCAAGGCCGTCGTGGGGGACCCCAAGATGTCCAGCGAGGGCAAGATCGCGGCCATGGCCATGGGCATGATGGGCTACCAGGCCAAGCAGTTCAACGACCAGTTCAAGGCCAAGCTGCCGCACAGCCCGGTCGAGGAGAATTGGGTGCAGGGCCTCCTCTACGGCGCCCTGGCCCTGGCCACCGGCAACGGCGGTAGCGACAAGACCGTGGACAAGTCCGTAACCGACCGCTCCTACATCGAGCGGATCTCCGACACCTCCACCACCAGCGTGGTCGAGAAGTCCGGGCAGTAGGGGGCCATGGCCACCACCGTCATCAAGGGCGAGGACCAGGCCCAGGCAGAGGCGCAGCCCCGAGTCTCCATTCGGGAGCGGGGCTACGCCTACCCCAACGGCCTGGACCTGCGGCCGGATTCCCACCTGCACGGCCAGGTCTTGCAAAAGATCATGGCCCGGGGCGAAGAGTCTTTCCGCGTGATGCAGGAGCGGCACCCGGCCTGGGCCAAGAACGACCAGGTGATGAGGGGGTACATCCCCCTGAGCGACTACGAGCGCGAGTTGAAGCGCAAGGGCGGCAACGAGGGCGAAATGCACTTCGCTAACCGCCCGGTTTCGATCATCGTCCCGCACTCCTACGCGGTCAGGGACACCATCCTGACCTACCACATGGAGGCGTTCCTGTCCGCCCCGCCGTTCCAGTACGACGGGGGCGGCCCCGAGGACACCATTGGGGCCAAGCTGCTGGAACTGGTGGTGGACTACCAGGCCCGCTACACCAGGGCCGGGCTGAACATCATCACCGCGGTCAGCGACGGACTGAGCTACGGCATTGGCCCGGCCACGGTGGAGTGGGTGACCAAGTGGGGCCAGCGCTCCGTGGTGACCCAGCGACCAGTCTTTGGCCTGGCCGGCGAACTGCTGGGATACGAGCCCGTCCGCCAGAATGTTGACGCCCTCCTTTTCGAGGGCAACCGGATGCACAACATCGACCCCTACCGCTACCTGCCGGACCCCAATGTGGCGGCCGAGAACATCCAGGATGGCGAGTACGTGGGTTGGGTGCTCCCGGTGAGTTACTACAAGCTGGCGGCCCAGGAGAAGGCCGACCCCAGCATGTTCAACGTTAGGCACCTCAAGGAGCGGCAGGGCCAGGGTGGAGTTTACGGGGGAGCCTCCCCGAGCAAGCTGGTCTCCATCTACGCCTCCAGGGTCAGTGACGTGGGGACAGGGGGGCAGGGGTTCAAGACCTCCGAAACCAGGTACCACGAGATTCTGACCATGTTCATTGAGCTGATCCCCAAGGAATGGGGCCTCGGCGATTTGGAAGCGCCAGAGATTTGGCACTTCACGGTCGCCGACGACGCCGTGATCCTGCGGGCACAGCCCTTGGACATGAACCACCGCGAGTTCCCGGTGGCCGTGGCCGTCCCTGACCATGACGGCTACAGCGCCACCCCCGTCAGCCGCATGGAGATCATCCAGGGACTCCAGGACGTGCTCAACTGGCTGTTCAACAGCCATATTGCCAACGTCCGCAAGGCGATCAACGACATGCTGATCGTGGACCCAAGCCTGATCCACCTCAAGGACCTGGAAGATCCCAACCCGGGCAAGCTGGTCAAGCTGCGCCGGGGGGCCTGGGGCCGGGGCGTGGACAACGCAGTGAAGCAGTTGATGGTTAACGATGTGACCCGGACCAACATGGCCGACGTCCCCGGCATCGTCGAGATGATGCAGCGGGCCAGCGGGGCGGTGGACTCGGTTCAGGGGATCATGCGGACTGGTGGCGAGCGCCGGAGCGCGGCCGAGGCCAAGATGACGGGCGGGAACGCCCTGTCCCGGCTGGAGCGGATGGCCCGGACCATCGCCATGCAGCTCATCAACCCCATGAGCATGTTCTACGCCAGCAATACACAGCAGTACATGAGCCGTGGGGTCTACCTCAAGGCGGCCGGTTCCTGGCCCGAAGAGCTGGCCCGGGAGTACGGACTGGCCGGCGGGGTCCAGGTGAGTCCGTTCGACCTGATGGTGAACTTCGACATCATCCCCAAGGACGGCACCACGCCCACCAGCGGGGCGACCAATGCCGACATCCTACAGATGATGTTCCAGTCTGTGGCCGGGGACCCCGAGCTGCGGCAGGTGTTCGACGTGCCTCGAATCTTCGTGAGCCTGGCCCGGAAGCTGGGAGAGAAAAACGCCTTCGACTTCGTGCGCAAGGGCGGTCAGATCGCGTCCCAGGTGCTCCCCGATGAAACGGTCTTGGCCCAAGCCCAGGCCGGCAACGCCGTCCCGCTGGACGAGATAAGGATGGCGGCCTGATGCGGTGGCCCTGGCGCAAGCAGTCCACGGCCAGGCCGGATGCCTGCCTGGTGTTTCCCGTGGAACGGTTCCCGGTGGATGACGAGGCCCTGGGCTCCTTGAGCATCAACGACCTGCACGAGTGGCTGGCATCTCCCTTTTGGGGGGTCCTGGTGGCCTGGCTGGATGAGCAGATCCAGCTCAACCGCGAGGCCCTGGAACGGGGGACCATCGGCCAGGAAACCGCCGGCCAGGCGGGGACACTCTACCGCAGCGACGAGGCGCTACGCGGCGGGATCATCGGCATGAGGTTTGTGCGGGACCTGTTCCCGGGCCAGCTCGAAGCCGAGATCGAGGCCGCTCAGATCAAGACCGCAGACCAGGAGGATTGACGATGCCCGATGAGTTGGCCGCCCCGGTGGCGGAAGGGACCCAAGCCGAGTTGATGGACGCATTGGATTCAGTCGGCGAGGAGCCCCAGGCCCCGGCCGAGGAACCCAGCCAGGTTCCCACCGCCGATGAGCCCGAGGCTACCGCGCCCAAGGCGCCCGGCCAGGACACCGCTCCGGCCCCGGCCGCCAGCAGCGCCGAGGTGGCCACCGGCCAGGCCCAGGAGCAGGGTGACCAGCCCCCGGCCGACCAGGACCCCAGGGACGCCAGGATCGCAGCTCTGGAGGCCATGGTGAACAAGCTGGCCGGCGGACAACCGGCTCCCCAGGCCCCGTCCGGCCAGGAACAGCCCCCCCAGCCTCAGCCCGAGGGCCAGGAGCAGACTGCGGCCACCCCCGCCCCGGTTCCCTCGGCGGCCCCGCAGCCGGCGGCCTACCAGCCCCAGGAGTTCATGACCGCGGCCGAGGCTGAGGCCGAGGGCCTGGATGCCGAGGTGTTCAACGCCGCCCTCAACCGGCTTGGCGAGCACCTGTGGCGCAACGTGGCCCAGGCCGTCCAAGGGGCCAAGGCCGCCGCCGAGCAGGTCCAGCAGCAGGCGCAGTATGACGCCTTCATGGCGGACTTCTTCGCCCAGCACAAGGACCTGATCGACATGCGTCCGATGGTGGGACGCACCCTGGAGGTCATGAGCGCCGAGGCCCAGGCCAAGGGAGAAGGCTACAAGGACAAGCTGACCCTGATGACGGCCCTGGCCGCCCAGGTGCGCCAATCCTTGGGTCGCCCCGCGCCGGCCACGGTCCAGGAGATCAAGACGGTGGACAAAGACGGCAAGGTCATCACCCCCCAGCCTCCGTCGTTGACCGGCCTGGGAGCCGGTCGGCGAGGAGGCCCCCCGGCCCCGGTGCCCGGTGGGGGCAAGACTCAGGCGGAGTTGATGGCCGAACTGGATTCGGTGGACGCCTAGAAGATGCCTGGCCCCGGGCGGCACCCCAGGGCCAGGCGGTGACCAAACCACCCCCACGGTCAGGCAGGAGAAGAAGGTCGATTCCAATGCTGCACAATCGCCCCCCCTAAGTCAACAGGTTGAACGGCGTTCGTTCTCGGCGGCACCCGAGAGCGCGCGCCTGACTCGTTCTCCGGGCAAGGCGGCACCCACGCCCGGCGATGAAACACCCCCACGGTCATAAGGAGAAGAAAATGCCCGCTTTCTTGGGGATGAGGGGCACCGGCGATTGGGTGACGAACCAGCGACCGGAAGCCTGGAACCCGCGGCTGCTGCTGTATTACCCCAACGGGGCCGCGCAGCTCACCGCCATCATGTCCATGATCGGCAAGACCAAGTACACCGATCCCCACTTCCACTGGTTCAGCAAGACCCTGCCGGACCAGCGTGGCGCGGTGACCGGGGTCTACACCGATTCAGGTCTGTCCAGCGCCTACGCCAGCGGCGGCGTGGCTGGCGACACCCTGTACGTCAAGATGGCCGAGGCCGACGCGGACAAGTTCAACGCGGCCCACGTCATCATGCTCACCGACGCCGACGACAAGTCCATGCGGGCCCGGGCCCGGGTGTCGGCGGTGACCAAGGCCGGCGCCTCCAGCTACCTCACAGTGAAGTTGCTGGAGGCAGACGACAACGGGTCCACCAAGGACCTGAGCGACACCGACACCGCCCTAATCATCGGCTCGGCCCACCCCGAGGGCGCGACCTCCCCCGACGCGATCATGTACGACGTGGTGGAGGAGGATAACTACATGCAGATTTTCCGCACCAGCATCGAGCACACCGGCACGGCGCTGGCGACGGAGCTGCGGACGGGCGACGCCAAGAAGGAGGCTCGCCGCGAGAATCTGCTGATCCACGGCATCGAGCGCGAGAAGGCCCTGCTGTTCGGGGTGCCCAGCCAGACCACCGGCAGCAACGGCAAGCCCCTGCGGACCAGCGGCGGCCTGGATTACTTCATCCAGACCAACCGCTTCAACTTCCTCACCGACGGCGGCGGCACCTGGCTCAGCAAGGGCGAGGACTGGATAAACGCCAAGGTGGAGCAGGCTTTCCGCTACGGCTCCGAGGACAAGCTCATGCTGTGCGGCTCGGGGCTTATCGCCGCGCTCAACCGGCTGGCCCTGGCCAACGGCCACTTCGCCCTGGCCGCCGAGACCAAGAGCTACGGCATCAAGGTCATGAGCTGGGTCACCGCGCACGGCGAGATCCCGCTCAAGCCGCACCCGCTGTTCACCACCAACCCCCTGCTGCGCAACAGCGGCTTCCTGGTGGAGCCCAAGGAGTTGCAGCGGGTGAGCCTCAAGGGGCGCGACACCATCCTGCGGACCAACATCCAGGCCAACGACGCCGACAGCGAGAAGGACGAGTGGCTGACCGAGGAGGGTTACGAAATCCACTTCGAGCTGGCGCACTCCGTCTTCCACAACGTGGGCGTGGACCCGGCCTAGCCTGCAACCCGGGGGTCGGCTTCGGCCGGCCCCCGGCCACCTGCCTGCGGAGGGCGCATGGCCGAAGTGGTCATCAGGGTTGGCGGGTTCGGCCCGTTCAAGAACTCCTCGGACAAGGGGATCACCTGCACCAAGGCCCCCGTGCTGCCCGAGGATGTTCTTCGACTGGCCGACGCCGGGGCACTGGCCGGCTTCAACCAAGTGGCCGTAGACGGGCAAGAGCCCCTGGTGGCGGATGGGGACGGCCAAGTCCTGATCGTGGTGGGTGGGGTGGGGGTGGTGGTGACCACCGACCCGGCGACGGACACCCTGACCATCGGCATCGTTTTCGGGACCGGGGCCGGCCAGGCTTGCGAGGGGAACGACGCCCGGCTCTTCGACGCTCGCAACCCCCTGCCCCACGCCGCCAGCCATGCCCCGGGCGGGGCTGATCCCGTGCCGTTCATGATTACCGACTAGGGAGGCCACGATGGCAGAGTTCCCATTCAGCGACACCAAGCTCATCGACGAGTCCCAGCCGAACGACGCCACTCTGGGCACCGCCCTCGACGACTCGGTACGGGAAAACCGCCGGGCGCTCAACTATGTTTGGGGGCGGGCCACGATTCGTCATTCACGACGTGTTGACCTGGTGCCGCTGGTGCAGTCGTTGAGCGTCCAGGGGGACAAGATCCTGCTCCTGGCCATCTCCGAAACCCCGCACACCCTGGTCCAGCTGACGGGTGGCTACGAGGGGCAGCTCATCTATCTGCTCCTGGAGGAGACCACGCCTGGCGACCAGGTGATCCTGCACCACAACAGCCAGTACATCGCCCTGACGGATGGGCGGGATTTCGCGCTGCAGCCTGGCGACCTGATCTGCCTGCGCAATGTGGGTGGGGACCTGGAGGCGAGCGTGAACGGACGGTGGGTTGAAGTCTTCCGGGAAGTGGCCGGGGCCATCATGGGGCTCATCAGCCCCGGCGGTGACCGGTTCGAGTTGGGGGTCTCCGACCAGGGCGCCGTAACGGTGCGGGAGCTGTAGGCATGGACCTGACTAGCCTGCGCACCACGTTCCGCAGCCGCTCCGGCCGCATGGACCTGGCCGACGCCGAGGTGGACTACTACCTCAACGCCGGCCAGCGATGGCTGGACGCCCAGGTCAGCCACCCCAAGGCCACTGCCCGCGCCTTCAAGCAGGTCAAGGCAGGGGCCGTGGGAGTGACCTTCTCCGCCACCTGCAGGGTGATCGAGCGGGTGGAGGTGGCCAACCGCGAAAGCCGGACCAAGCTGGAAAAGCGCGAGGTGGAGGAGCTTCGCGCGGCCTACCCCGGGATGTTCTCCAGCCTGGGCCAGGGGAGGCCGCTCTACTGGATGCCGGCCCTCCTGCGCACCAATCCGGACGTGCTCAGCGTCGCGGACCTGCAGGTCTACCTGGGCTACCTCGATGCCCTGGTCGGCGTGGACTACGGCTACAACGGGGTGATCCTCTACCCCCCGGCCGATGGCGAGTATGTGGTGGAGGTCACCGGGAAGTTTTTCAGCCCCCAGCTCGGCGGCGATAATTCCGGCTCGTGGTGGGCGGAGGTCCAGCCCCACCTGTTGCTGATGGCTGCCCGCCGCGCCCTGGAGGTGGATTACCGCAACCGGGAGGGGGTCCAGGATTGGGAGGCGGCCATGGCTTCCGAGCTGTCCGCCATCGAAGGTGACATGGCCGAGCAGGAGAGCATCGGCGTGAGGAGGATGCGGGGATGAGCGAGCACCTGGAGTTTGTGAGCTTGGAAGAGGTCAAGGCCCTGCCCCTGCATCTGGACGCGGGTGGGGCCCAAGCGGTGCAGGCGCTCCTCAACGAGGTCCTGACCCGGGTCCACAACCGGGCCGTGGAAACGGCCCTGCTGTCCATGCCCGAAACGATCCTGTACCTCCTGCGCAACCAGGCGAGCAAGGCCAAGCTCTTCAAGGACTTTTCATCGGAGAACTCCGACCTGGTGGGCGATGCCAGGTTCCCGGCGACCGTGGAGGAAATCGAGGCCCTGCACCCGGCCTGGGCCTATGAGCAGGTCTTAGCCGAGGCGGCCAGGATTCACCGGGCGGCCAAGGAGGTAAGCCGCCTGGGGGCGGTTTCGGACGTGCGCCCGGACCTGGAGGCGGCGGACGAGTTCCTGCAAGGAGCGCTGTAGCATGGCCGAGTTCAAGACGCTCAAGGGGTCAACCACTGAGGAGCGGATGCTGTCAGCCGACAGCCAGATCGAGGCCCTGACCCGGAAGCTGGAGGCCCTGCAGCAGGCCCAGGCCGGCGGGACGGCCGACGCCACCCCCCGCCGCCGGGATGCCCGCCTGGAGGCGCTGGAGGGGGCTGTCGCGGCGCTCTTGAAGCACCTGGGGGTGGAGGCCCAGACCAACACCACGGCCGTTGACCTGGTGCCGGCGGGCGAGGGGTAGCGGCATGAAGGAGTTTTTCCTGCCCTTGCGCGACCACCTGGCCGCGGGCCTGCGCCGGCAGGAGTTCACCCGGCCTGGGGAGCCCGGGCTAGACCTGGCCGAAAACCTGAGGCCAACGGTCGGCGGCCTGCGGGCCGCCTACTCACCGTTTGCGCCGGATGGCGTCATCGGCTCATGGCCCTATCCGCAGATGTTCCTGACTTCGCAAGGAATTTTGCTGGCCACGGCCGATGCGTTTTCCTCTCTGGCTGGAGAGGTTTCTACCCCGCTGGTCCAGGGGCTCACCCCCGGCACCCCCTGGGCACTGGCCGACTTCCTTGGCTACATGCTGGCCACCAACGGGGCCCAGCGAGTGACCCGGGGCCCGGCCGAGGGCGGCGGGTTCGCCTGGGCCGGGCTGGCTGCAGAGGAGGAACCCGGGGTGCCCCTGGCCGGGGCCCTGACCAACTTCAATGGCCAGGCGGTGGCCGGGGACCTGCCCGCGACCTGGCAAGGGGCCGGGGCGAATTGGGTGGCCTGGTCCAGGATCGGCAGTATCGAGTTCACCCCAGGCCCCGGCAACGTGGCCGGGTTCCGGCCCATGGCCTGGCCCGGCCGGGTGTTGGCGGTCCGCCAGCTGGGCCAGCACGTCATGGTCTACGGCGACCAGGGCGTGAGCTACCTTCTGCCGGTGGAGAGCCCAGCCCCGACTTTCGGGCTGCGAGAGTTCGATGGGGTTAGCGGCATCGCCGGCCGGCTCGCTGTCTGCGGGACCGAGACGGTGCACTACTTCGTGGACGATCAGGGCGAGCTGTGGCGGGTGACCGACAACCACGAGTTGACCTGGCTCGGCTACGGCGATTTTCTCCGCCCCTTGCTCGCCGAGGGCCTGGTGCTGAGCTACAACCGCCAGGCCCAGGAGGTGATCCTGTCCGGGCCGACGGTGCACTACACCTACAGCCACCGGGCAAAGGCCATGGCTGGGCCGGCGGCGGGCGGGGTGTCGGGAGCGGCCTACCTGGGCGGCGAGCTGGTGGTGGTCGGCCCGGAGGCCCCCGACCTGCAGGGAGCCCAGGCCCTTCTGGTGACCGCTCCGCTGGATCTCCAGAAACGAGCTATCACCAGCCTGGAATGGGTGGAGGTGGTGGGATCCGGCGTGTCCGGTCTGGAGGTGGCGGTGGACTTCCGCTACTCCGAGGACGCCTCCTGGACCCGAAGCGCCTGGCGGCCGGCCAGCTCCGAGGGGGTGGCCCGGATTGGAGTCTCAGGGGCCGAGTATCGCATTTGCCTGCGCTGTGACCTGCGATCGGACCTGTTCCTGTCGCAGCTCAACCTGCGCTGGAAGTCCCAGGACAAGCGGTTTAGCCGAGGATCGGAGGCGATCAATTGGGGACAGGGCAACCCGTCTGGCGCTGCGTAAAGCTGCAGCCCGAGAATCTAAAGCGCGTATGGGCCTATGTTCGGTTTGGCGTGATGCGCTCCTGCCCGCCGCATGTCCCGATGCGGCAGGAGCGGGTCCGCGAGGTCCTGGGCAGCTTGTTGGCCGGCCGCGCGCAGTGCTGGCTGCTCTACTGCCAGGGTGATGATGGTCTCCGGCATCTCCACGCCATGCTGGTCAGTACGATCGAGCTGGAAAAGGTGGCGCGCACCCGGTTTTTGAATCTCTGGGCCATGTTCGCATTCCGGCATTCCCCGCCCGAGGGCTGGCAGGTCATGCGGGCTGCGGTGGAGGAGTTCGGCCGGGGCCAGGGCTGCGCCAGCATCACCGCCCTCACGGTGAACCCCAAGGCGGCGGAGTTAGCCATGGCCCTGGGCGGCAGCCAGTTCAGCCTCATGGTGAAGGAGCTGTAGTAAATGGGATTCGGAAGCGGCGGCGGTGGCAGCTCGGGCGAGGTTTCCTTTCCCGAGTACATGGAGAACCGGCACGACGCCTGGCTGGCCGACGTTACCACGGCCATGAACGAGGCCCGGACCGGCCTGAGCCCCTACGCGGGGTTCGTGACTGTGGACCCGGCGGCGGTGTTCGGCGGCTCCGGGCTCCAGGCGTTTGACGCCCTGGGAGATCTGTCCTCGTTCGACGTGGACGCTCGGTTTGCCAGCCATTACTCGATGCTGGCCGACCACAACGCCGCCATCCCCGGGGCCCTGAGTGAAAGCGACATCGCCACCATCACCAACGCTGAGGCCGACAGGCTGGCAGCGACGAGGGACAGCAAGGTTTTGCCCTCGTTCGAGGCCGGAATGCGAAATATCAACGCGGTGGTTAGCAGCGCCTTCGTCCTGGGCCGGGCCAACATCGAAAGCGAGATGATCCGCGATGTGGCCGCCCTTGACGCCAAGCTAAGGGCACAGAATCCCAGCCTGGGCATTGAGGCTGCGCGGGTCGCGGTGCAGCAGAACCAGAGCAACCACGAGACGGCCCGGGCCCTGGCCGGGGCCGAGCAAGAGCTGAGCCGCCAGGTGGTGGTGCTGGCGGCCGAGATTGGGCGCATCTACTCGGCCGCCCGCCTGGACGTGGACAAGACCGAAATGGAATTCGCGGCCAAGGACAGGCTGTTTGACCTGGAGACCTTCCAATACGGCTCCAACGTGATGGCAGGCATCCAGGGCGGCACCGCGAGCAAGAGTTCCCAGGGCTCCACGACTCAAAACGCCATCGGCGGAGCCCTGTCCGGTGCGGCGGCGGGGGCCTCTGTGGCGGCCCTGGCCGGGGCCACGGGTGGCGCGGCCCTGCCGTTCATCGGAGTCGGCGCGGCCCTGGGCCTGGCCGGTGGCCTGTTTGGTTAAGGAGGAGATTAATGTTCGAGCAGTTGGCAGGAAATCCCGCAGCCCTGAGCTACCTTCTGGGCACCATGGGGCAGGCCGTGGCCGCGCCCAACACCTGGCAGCAGCGGGTCGGCGGCGCGGCGGCCGGCATCGGCGGCCAGATCCAGCAGGCCCGGGCCCTGGGCGGGCTTCTCGGCCAGGGGCAGGCCACGACCCCGGGAACGATCCCGGGGCAGGCCGGATCCAATCCGCTCATCGCCCGCAGCGGGACCGACGTGATGGGCACCAGCGGGCAGCTTGAGGAGGTCGGTGGCATGGGTTATGTGCCCCCCACCAGCGTCCAGAGCCAGCCGGCCGGCCAAGGAGCGCTGCCCCTGTCCCAGGGCGTGGG
Organism: uncultured Desulfarculaceae bacterium; assembly: GCA_937908275.1. Taxonomy (GTDB): domain Bacteria; phylum Desulfobacterota; class Desulfarculia; order Desulfarculales; family Desulfarculaceae; genus JACRDC01. Next base: position 12,467 of record CALERA010000240.1, read on the forward strand.
CGTCAACCCCTCGAGCCTGGCCGCGTTCTCCCTGCTCTCCCGGGGCTGGGGTGGCTCGGGTTTTAATGTGCCCCCGGAGCTGTTCTCACCCGTGAACGCCCTGGGGGCTGACCTGCCGAACGCGCTCAAGACGGCTACCACCGTGCAACTGGCCCAGGACCAGCTCAGCGGAGCCAGGGACATCCGCCAGGCCATCATCAAGGACTCCATCGAGGGCCGGCGCGAGGATGCCCGCTATCGCCTGGCCCTGCGCCAGGAAAACCTGCGCCTGCAGCTCCAGGAGATGAAGGACCAGGCGGCCGACGAGCGCCTAGACCGGCGAGAGCGGGCGGCGGCCGAGCGCCAGGCCCGACAAATCGAGGCGACCCTGGCCGGCATCGACAAGCGCATGGCCCGGGAAAAGTGGGGTGCTCCCTTCGCGGGGGTCGATGACCAGGGCAACCCGGCCATGTTCCGGCCCAACGCCCAGGGCGGGGTGGCGAAGATTCCGGGGGTCAATCCGCCGTCCACAGCCCAGGATCGACTGGACCTGTCGGCTCTGACTTCCTTGCTTAAGGCTGACCTCGCCATGTTGGAGACCATGGGCGAGAAGGACCCGGAGCGCCCTGCGACCCTGGCGCGCATCAAGAAGTCCCGGGCGGCCATCGAGGCGCTGGGGGCACAGAAGGCAGGGACGGCTCCTGATCCGGCCGATCCCTTGGGGCTGTTCAAGTGATGAACCTGGCCGAGTTCAAGGCCGCGTATCCGGCCTACAAGGACATGCCAGACCTGGACCTGGGTCGGGCGCTTCATTCCAAGTTCTACGCCGACAAGCTGCCTTGGGATGAGTTCTCGTCCCGGATGGGGCTGGCGGTGGAGACCGTGGCCTCGACGCCGACCACCGCCGGGATTGAGCCCGGCGCGGTCCCTCCTGCGCCCCCGGTCACTCCCACGACCTTGGCCCAGGCCGGTCCCTCCCTGGAACCCGCTCCGGTTGAGCCCGCGCCCCCGGCGGCGAAGCTGGCGGCCCCGGTGGCGGGGGCCCCGGCCACGGACGGCCAGCCGGTCGGACCGGTGGTGCCTGTCCCGCAAGAGCAGGGGCTGGAGGAAGGAAAGCCGCCACGCTGGCGGCAAGACCTGGCCGAGGTAGGTCCCGCTCTCCAGAAGAATTTGATCGACCCAGCAAAAAGGGTGGGGCAGCAATCCATCGCCGGGCTGGTCATGGCCCCGGCCATGGCGGCCACAAACCTAGTAAAAAACGCTGCCGGGCTGGCGGCCAAGGGCGCGGAAGCGATCAGCCAAGCGACCGGAATCCCTAGCGGCGGTGCCTTCCATGCCATCGAGCAGGACATGACCCGGCGCATGGCGGTGGGTGGCCAGCAGCTTGAGGCCCTAGGCGGTGAACCGCAGGGTGTGGTCGAGAACGTGGTGCGAGCGACAGGGGAGCTGGTCGGGCGAGCCCCGGAATTCGCGGTGGCGCATTCACTCGGCGGGCTCCTGGGGCTGGCCGGACTGGGGGCACTGAGCAAGGCGGATCAAGGCGCACAAGCCGCGGCCGAGGAGGGCATGACCTACGCCACCTTGGGCGCGGCGGCCAAGGGCGCACCGGAGCTTTTTGCCAAGCTGGAATCCCTGGCCAACAGCATAAAGGAGTCCGCCTGGTGGAGAGGCATGACCATCAAGGAACGTGGCCTGGTGGTGCAGAGCCTCGACGAAACGATTGCCAAGAACCCGGAAATGACAGAAGCCGCGATTCTGCGCAAGTGGAACAACCCCACCTGGCGCAAGCAGGCGCTGGAGCGCCGGGCCGAAGGAGAGGCCGGGGCTGCCCAGGCTGAGCCGGCCATGGCTCCAGCCTCTGCTCAGGAACCAATGCCCCCGAGGTCTCAGGAGCCAGCTTCCGCCCCAGGAGCGGCGAGCTCTCCCGAACCCATGCCCATGCCCGCGCCAGCCCCAGAAAGCCCGCTAGGCGCGAACCTGGCTCCCAGGACAGCCTATCCCGTGGCCACCTTGCAGGCTCCGCAAGAGGTGGCCACCCTGGACAAGCTGCGTCTGGAGATGGCGGCCAAGGATGCGCTCCTTGAGGAGAGCGGCGGATTGGGTCTGCCCGGTCCGGCCGCGCCCCAGAGCGAAGCAGTCCCAACCCCCGGCGGGGCCTCTGGCCCGCAACCAGGCCTGGCACAGCCTGGGCCAGTGTCCATGGGCGGGGATTCCTCCTCACCCGCTCGCCCCGCCGGGGCTCCTTCTCTGTCTCTGGGCGAACCCACCAGGATCTTCGTGGCCGGCCGGAAGGAGCCATATCCTGGACATTATGCGGTCATGGAGCTGGGCGACATTCAGACCAGCCACTTGCCGGACACGTTCGCCAAGAATCCGCTCTACCCCGAGGGAGTGCAGGAGCGGGACTACGCGGGCGACAAACACGAGCAGATGAAGGTCATCGACCACGCCCAAAACTTGGAGACGGCCTACCTGCTGACCAACAACCCGGACGCGATCAACGGGCCCTCGATCGTCACTCCCCAGGGCGTGGCCCTGGGCGGCAACAGCCGGGCGATGAGCCTGGCCCGGGCCTACGCCGGGGACAAGGGACCTGGCTATAAGGCTGACCTGCAGCGGTACGCCCCCTTCTTCGGGCTCGAATCCCAGACCGTGGCCGGCATGGACCGGCCGGTGCTGGTGCGCGTGTTCGACCCGGGAGAGGCGGCCGGGAGCCAAGACCTGCACCGCTACGCCAGCGAGTTCAACCAGAGCCCGGCCCAAGAACTCGGGCAGGAAGCGCGCACGGCCAGCCTGGGCAACAACATCTCGGCTGAGACCCTGCAATCCGTGGGGACGATGTTGGGCGGATCCGAGGGGAGCCTGCGCGAGCTGTTGGACAGCCCCAAGGTTGGGTTGACGGTGCTCAATCGGCTGGTTGAGGACGGCGCGATTTCCCAGACCCAAGTGAACCGTTATTGGTCCACCAAGCACCGGAAATTGAACGCCGAAGGAAAGACCCTGGTGGAAAGAGCCATCCTGGGCTCGATGCTGCCGGACGTGGATGTGCTGAATTTTGCGCCGGAAAGCATCCTGAACAAGATCAGCACCGCCATTCCGCCCTTGGCCAGAGTGAAGGCGGCCGAGGGGTCGGACTTCACCGCCGACCTGGAGCCCGCAGTCAGGATCATCATGGAGGCCGAAGCCAAGGGCGGGAAGAGCACCAGGGATTGGGAGCAGGCCCTGGCCAAACAGCAGGGGCTAGAACCTCGGACGGATTTCTACACCCCCCGCCAGGTGCAGCTCGCCATCGCCCTCAAGGATATGGGCCCCAACCAGTTCCGCGAGGCGGTCAAGGGCTACGCGGCCGACACTGCAGCCAATATGTTCGGCCAGGGCGCTGACCCTATCCAGGCGTTCGCCAAGAACTTCGGCGAGCCGCCGGCCTGGGCCGGGCAGCTGAGCCAGGCCCAGGAACAGACCCCGCCGCCTGGGGCCGGGCAGGGAGGCTTTGGCTTCGCTGACAGGGGAGGGTATGCCGACCTTCCGCCAGAGACGCAGGGTGAGCAAGCGGCTATCAGCTTCACCGGGAATGAGTTCGGTGCGCCAGGCAAGGTGGAGCCGCGCACAATCCGCCAGAGGGCGCTTGAGTTCGTGCGCCGCCACCTCTGGGGAGTCAAGATCAGCAATCCCGCTCTCCAGGAGCCCATCGTAATTTCCCGTCCAGGGATCATGAAGTCCCTGTCTGACCCCAAGAAGGCATTCCTTCTGGCTAGGCTTCCTGAACTGCTGGAGAAAGGCGCTTATCAGGGGGCAGCCTCGCCCAGAAAGGGCGAGGCCAATATCCGGCAGTATCACTATCTGCGCCAGGAGATTCAGGTGGGTGGGCAGACCCGAGAGGTAGTGCTGACCATCCGCGAGGCCAACAATGGATTGTTCTATTACGACAACTACCTGACCAAGACGGTCGAAGGCTCCCCGGAATCGCAGGCAGCTTCGGCCAAGTCTGGCCTACGGTCTGGTCCTGCCGTCGGGGAGCCCTCTGGAACCAATATGGCTGGCGCCCAGGCCAAAGTCAAGCCCAGAGGCGGCGGACAGGCCGATCATGGTGGATACGCCGCCACACCGCCGCCTGGTGGTGGAGGCCCGGCGGCCGGCGGTCCGGCTGGAACGAGCAAGGTGAGCCCCCTGGAAGGCCCCGAGTTGCTTGAACTGAGCCAGGCGATCCTGGGGCAGACCCCAAGGGTGCGGAGGATTTTGCGAAAGAAGACCGCCCTGGGCGTGTTTTACCCCGGCGACGGCCGGATTGAATTGGCGGCCAAGATATTCGAGAAGCCGAGTGATGCGTTAAAGACCCTGGCCCACGAGATCGGCCACGCCGTGGACTGGTTGCCGGACAAGGACATGCGGCGGGGCAACCTGCTGGGTCGGGTCGCCAGCCTCAAGAAGCACATCGAGCGGTTCATGGCCGGCAAGCCGGGCGGCCCCGGGCCCCTGACTCCGGCCGACGAGGCGCGCCTGCGGGTCGAGGCCGAGCGCCTGTTGACCAAGCAGCCCCAGGTGGTGGAGAAGGAGATCGACGAGGAGATCACCCGGACCCTGGCGATCACCCCAGACGAGGTGCTGGCCATTTTTAACGATGTGACCGGCCAGATTAAGCAGACGGCCCCGGACCTGTACCGCTACGTCGCCGGCCTGGGCACGGCCGAGAAGAAGAGCATCGTCAAGGCGGCCCTCAAGGGGCAGGTGCGGGCTGACCTGCAGCAGTTCGCCCAGACCATCACGGAGAAGACCGGGCGGAAGATCAAGACCACCACGACCATCCCTGGCAAGGCCCCCCTCAAGAAGGACATCGAGAAGAAGTTCCGCGAGCTGGTCCAGGACGAGATCCGCAAGAGGGCCCTGCTCTCGGAGAAGGTGATCCGCGAGGAGTTGAAGAAGCTGACCCAGGTCTGGAAGCCCTTCAATCCGGCCCTGGACAAGCGCTACACCAGCTATAGGCACTCCGGGCCGGAGCTTTACGCCGACGCCCTGAGCGTGTTGCTCAACCGGCCGGACCTGCTCCAGCGACACGCCCCCGAGTTCTACCGGGGGTTCTTCGCTTACCTGGGAGAGAAGCCCGCGGTCAAGGCCATCTACGACGAAATCCAGGCCCGCCTGCGCGACCCGGAGCGGGTGATGGAGGCACGGCAGGCACGAGAGGAGGCCGGCTTTGCGGCGGCCGAGGCCAAGCGCCGCCAGGCATTGGAGGCTGAGCGCAAGGGGGTGATCAAAAACTGGATCGTCAAGTCCTTCGTGGACACCTTCGGCGAAGTCTACGGGCTGTCGGCCAAGGCCACCGGCATCCGCTCAGGGGACACCCCCTTGGTGCGCGCCCACGAGAAAGCTCGCCTGGCCTCGGCCGAGGTGGAGGCCTACTACCGCAAGGTCTATCAGGAGGTCATGGAGCCGATTCAGGATGTGGCCCCGGACCTGAACAAGACCGGCTCGATCATGCTCTTGCAGCGCGTCATGGGCGAGCGTGGAAAGGTCGCCAACCCGGGGGCGGAGTCCATGGGCACCGCCCGGCGTAGACTGGACTACCTGCGCCAGCAGTTGGGGGACGAGGCCTACACGACTATCCTGGAGCGCCTGGAGCACTTCAACGAACTGCGGCAGGAGCGGGTGATTTCCGTCGCCGAAAAGGCTGGCATCTGGAGCCCCGAGTTGATGGCCAAGGCCAAGGGCAACAACTTCTACGCCCGGTTCGAGGTGGTGGACTACATGCTCCAGCACCAGGTCCTTGGCCCAGCCTCGGGAAAAATTTACAGCCAGTGGGGCACCCTCAAGCAGGTGGGCAACCCCCTGGTGGCCACCATGCTCGGCGACGCCGGAGTCATCAACGCCTCGCGTTGGGCCATGGCCACCAAGGAGCTAGTCAAGACCCTGGGGCGCCACTTCCCAGACGAGATCCACCCCGCCCGGCGGGGGACCGGAGGGATGTTCCAGGAGCCCCGGGACCGCACGGGCTGGGGGCTGGTGCGCTACTTGGACCACGGCAAGCCCCGTGCCTTCGAGGTCACAAAGACCTATGCCGACATGTACAAGCGCAACCCTGTGATGGCGGACGCGGCGGTCCGGCTGCTCAACGAGTTTTCCAGCATCCCACGATCCCTCTACACCGGTCGGAACCCCCTGTTCTGGGTTTTCAACTTGATTAAGGATTTCCGGGACAATCTCATCAACCTGCCCGGCGGGCCGCTGGAAGTGTGGAAGCTGGCCCCCAAGTACGCATCAGGCCTGCGCCACGCCTATCGGGCGGCGGCCGACAAGCCTGATGCCCTCTATGACTACCTTCTGCGGAATCACTACCTGATGCCGGCATATGCGGCTGGCAGCCCGGGCGACGACGTGGCCCTGGACACCATCACCCGGGAGCTGACCCAGCGAGGCATCATGAAGCCGTCCAGCTCCACCACCAACCCGGTCCTGCGGCCCCTGGCCAAGGTCTGGGATTTCCTGGGGGCGGTGGGCGAGGCCCAGAGCCGGACCAGCAAGATCGCCGCGCATCTGTACCTCAAGAAGCACTTCCCAAATCTGCCAGAGGAGACCCAGGCCTACATCGTTCGCAATTTCGCGGCCGACCCTCCCTACTATCGCAAGGGCGACTGGACTCCATTTGTGAACTCGATCTGGCTGTTCTCCAATCCTGCGATCCAGGGCTACCGCCGCGGGGTGCAGGCAGCGTTCTTTTCCGCCGAGCAGGCCAAGGCAGCCGGCAAGAGCCCCTGGCTGAGCGATTTTGGCCTGAAATTCACCCTCTACGGGTTGATGCCCAAGCTGTTCATGTGGGCGGTCAAGTACGGGCTGATCGGGGCGGGGCTGGTGGCCATGGCCCGCAACGAAGAGGACAAGGCCCGGGCCAAGCAGGTCGCCGACCGCCTGCAAAAGGCCATGTGGGGGGCGAGCAAGTACAACCTGGTCAACTACGACATCGTGCCAATCCCTGTGCCCGGACAGGATGGGGTGGATTTTGTATTACTTCGCCTGCCCAAGGACCACCTGAGCCAGTTTGCCGGGGGGATTGTCTGGAACCTCCTGGATGCGGCAAGTGGCGATCCTCGGTTCAAGCTGCCCGATGCGTTGGGATATGCCGCCGACCAGGCCCCCGACCTGAACCCTGCGTTCTCGATCCCCCACAACCTCTGGAAGATCTACATCGACCGAATCAACCCCCAGGACGATTTCCGGGGCAAGTCCCTCATCCCCGAGAAGGCGTTCGAGGCCGGCGGCCTGCACCTGCACAAGGAAGTTGGGCGGTACATTTTCAACGAGCTGAGTCCGGTGAAGCTGGCGAGCGGTCAGCAGGTGGAAAAGGCCGACAAGGATGCTCTGGACAAGGCCAAGGAGATCCCGGGCCTAGGTCCGTTTGTCTCCAAGTTCATGATCGACAAGGAGCAGGGTTGGCGGGAGACCTACCGGGCCGAAACGGAAGGCACCAGATCGGCAAAGGCGGGCCGGCAACTTGACATCAACGAGCGGATCACGGCGTTGGTCAACGAGCATGGCGGCCAGGTGCCACGGTACGCGGTGGCCCAGCTGCGACGGGATGCGATTGACCAGGGCCTACTCGACCCCAAGACGGTCAGCGTTGGCGAAATGGTGCGGCGAGTGCAGAAGGTGGCGGCCCGGGCCGGCGAGGATCGACGGCTAGAGGCCCTGCAGGCGGCGGGGAGCAACGAGGAGCGGGCCGCCCTGCTCCGGCGGTACCGGCAGGAGATGGACGAAGGGGCCTACCGCGACTTGATGGCTGCGGCCAAGCGCCAGAAGGCCGTGACCAAAGACACGATGCGCAAGCTGCGCCAAGCCACGGGCGAGTAGCCCGTGGTGAAATATGGTGAAACGGGCCGTCTTTTTGGCCGTGCAGCCGTCTTTTTGGCCCGTTTCACCATAGCTAAGTTGTTAATTTGCCGTAATGACTAGGGGCGAAATCGCCCTGTCACGCCGGAGGCCGCGAGTTCGAGCCTCGTCGTCCCCGCCACTAATATGACAAGGGGTCAGCCATCACGGCTGGCCCCTTGCTTTTTTGCTGCGGCAGGCGGCTCCTAGTCGGCGCGCGGGCGCTGCTCGTTGTGGCCAGTAACGGTCCGGCCTACCTTTGAGGCGCGCGCTGTCGCGCCAAGCTCACACCTCGTAACGCAGGTACTCGTTTTCGCAGGGGTTGCCCACGGCCAGCAGCATAGCCTTTTGCGTGGGCAGCATGATGAACGAGCCCAGGGACTCGGCTTGCAGCCCCGGCGGGACGTTGGGGTCGGGATGGCGGCAGATGGAGTTGGGCCGGCCCTGATGGTCCGAGAGGACCTGGCCCAGGGTCTGGGGTGTCAGCCGGCCGCGAAGGCCAGCGGCCAGCTCCTCCATGCGCGCGGTGCGGGCCGGGCTGTCGGGGAAGATCATGGAGCAGCCGTCCACGGCCTGGAAGCGGGGCGTCCGGTAGTTGTTGGCGTGCACCAGGATGCCGTCCCGGGGCAGGATGACCTCGTGGTCGTCCAAGGTGCCTTCCACGCAGAGCAGACCGCCCTGGGCGTCGGCCAGGGTGACGGCGACGATGCCCCGGCAGGCCTGCTCCAGCAGGCGGCGGGCCTGCTCCAGCTCGGTCTGGCGCATGACCCGGGGCAGATAGGCCGCCAGGGGCAGCTTTGGCGTCAGGCCGGGCTGCATGGCCGCCACCCCATTGAGGCAACAGGCCAGGCCGGCCGAGTTGAGGGTGTATTCGCCCAGGCCCAGCAAGGGCAGCACCAATTGGCGCAGGCCGTCGCTGCGGCGGATGCGCAACAGGGCCAGGGGCGTCGCCGTGAACCAATCGATGTTCTGGCCCAGGATGGCCTGGTGGTCGGGAGTGGCCGGACCGGTGGCGGCCAGGGTGGTGCACATGGCGGACAGGTTGCTGTTCATGAACAGCAATTCCAGGCCGCAGCGGCAGGCCCAGGCCTCCTCCAGGCTCATTTGGGATCCCTCGGCCTGACCACGCACGAAGGGCTCCAACTCGGGGTCGAAGCGGGTGGCCGCCGGCCAGAGCTTCATGGCCAGGGCCAGGGACTCGGCCCGCGCGGTCTGGTGCACCTGCTGCACCACCTCCAGGATCCGGTCCAGGCCCTGGCGCATGGGACCGGCCAGGGCCTGGCCCCAGCCCCGCCCCACCTCTTCGGGCGCGCCAGCCAACTCCACCACGGGCAAAACCGCATTACGCTTCATGGATGCACCTCCCCAAACCGGCAGGGACCAGGGGGCCAACCCGCACAGGCCCGTGCCCAGGGTGGCAGTTCCGAGCGTCCGCAGCCAGTGTCTCCGGGTCATGCCACCCTGGTGCGTCGTTGCCCCCCATCCCTTGGTTCATCTATATACTCTTAACATCTGGTCGTTCTTGCCTTCGGGCGGGCCAGGGTATATATAACATACAAACGGTATGTATGTCTAGGAGGCATTGGTGCATCCTCGTCAACCACCCGACCAGCCGTACGTCAAGCCAGGCAACAAGCAGGACGAACGCAGCCGGACCACCATCGAGCGCCTGGTGACGGTGGCCCGCGGTTTGTTCGCCCAGCAGGGCTTTGCCGGAACTTCGGCCGAGCAGATCGTGGCCGCCGCGAAAGTGACCCGGGGGGCGCTGTACCACCATTTCGACGGCAAGAAGGGCTTGTTCCGGGCAGTGGTCGAGCAGGTGCAGGCGGAGATCAACCAGCGGGTGCGGGAGGCCGTGGACCGGGCGGTCGAACCGGTGGAGATGCTCATCGCCGGTAATGATGCCTTCCTGGCGGCCTGCCTGGACCCGGGCGTGCGGCGCATCGTGCTTACCGACGCCCCGGCGGTCCTGGGCTGGGAGGACTGGCGGGCCATTGACGAGGCCCATGTCTTTGGCGAGTATCGCGCCTTTCTGGGGCAGCTCATGGACAAGGGCCTGCTGCGGCCCCTGCCCGTGGACGCCCTGGCCCATATCATCTCGGGCGCGGCCAACGAGGCGGCCTTCTGGGCGGCCCAAGCCGACGATCCCGACGCCGCCCTGGCCCAGGCCCAGGCGACCATGGCCGAGTTGATAAGATCTTTGCGGGCTTGAGGGATAAACCGAAACGCCTGTCCTTCTTCCTTTGTCAGATAGCGCCGTCCTCGGCGCGGAGACCCGCCTGGGGCATCGTCGTCGGCCTGCTCCGGCCGCCCATGCCCATCACGATAAGTCCTGTACGGCGGACCAGGGAGACGGTATACTCACCCCGCCTGCGCCTGTAACCATCCGGATCAAAGCGCAAAGTAGTGCCACCAGGAGGGCTGTCCCCCCCATGGCCATCGCTCGCCATCGCGGCTTCGTGATCCTGCTGCTCGCCGTCCTGGTGGCGCGTCTGCTCAGTCTGGGCCTGGTCCAGCTCGATCATCCCGAGCGGGTGATCACCGTGGACGGCCACACCTACCTGCACGGCGCCGAGGCCTTGCTGGTCACGGGCGCCTTCGCCCAGAGCCCCCAGGCGCCGCTGACTCCCCAGACCGTGCGCACCCCGGGCTACACCGTTTTCCTGGCCCTGGGCAAGCTGATGTTCGCCGACAGCCTGGCCCTGACCATGGCCCTGCAGGCGCTGGCCAGCCTGGTTCCCCTGGTGACGGCCTATGCCCTGGCCGCCCGCTTCTGGGGCCGGCGCGCCGGAATGGCGGCCGCCTGGTTCCTGGCCCTGGATCCCACCAGCCTGATCTACGCCCATCTGGTGCAGACCGAGACCATCTACGCGGCCCTGTTGGCCCTGGCCCTCTGGGCCGGGGTGCGCCTGACCGAGGCCGACCCGCCCGCCCCCCGGCTGGTCCTGGCGCTGGGTCTGGGCCTGGCCCTGGCCACCCTGGTGCGTCCCATCTCCTACTACCTGATCTGGCCGGTCCTGCTCTGGCTGGTCTGGCTCGCGCGGGGCAAGGGCCTGCGCCCCGCGGGCGTCGCCAGACTGGGTTTGCTCCTGCTCCTGCCCTGGGTCCTGCTCATCGGCGGCTGGCAGGTGCGCAACCAACTGGTCTCGGGCAGCAGCCAGTTCTCCCACATCCAGGCCATCAACTTCCTCTCCTACCGGGCGGCGGCGGTGATCGCGGCCCGGGATGGCCTCAGCCTGGAGCAGGCCCAAGACCGGCTCAAGGCCGAGGCCGACCGCCTGGCCGACCCGGCCTGGCCGGCCGGGAAGCGTATGGAGCTCTACCAGCGCCTGGGTATGCGGGTGCTCCTGGATCACCCCCGCCTGGCGCTCTGGACCAGTCTCCAGGGCCTGGGGCACGTGCTGTTCAATCCGGTGGACCCCACCTTTTTCGACTACTATGGCGGCAACTCCGATCGGGCCCTGTCCCTGGGCGACCTGCTGCGCCTGTCCTGGCCAGAACTGGTCCACAAGGCGCGGGGAGGCGGCTGGGCTTACCTGCTGGCCAACCTGCTGTTCCTGGGCCTGCTCTTGCTGCTGTACATCACCGCTGGCGTCGGGGGCTGGAACGCGGTTCGCCAGGACCGCGCTTGCCTGGCCGCGCACCTGCTGCTCTGGTTGACCACGGTTTATTTGTTGGCCATCTCGGCCGGGCCGGAGGGCGGGGCGCGCTTCCGTATTCCGGTGCTGACCTTCCTGGCCCTGTACGCCGGACGCGGCCTGGACCTGCTCCTGAGCCAGCGTCGCGCCCCGGTCCAGACCTAGCGGCCTGAGCGCCCGGGGCGACGCACTCCCGTCACCAGTGGGCGCCCCCACCCGACTCCCCGCAGCGCCTCCCGAGCCCGCGTCCCGGCCCTGGCTCCCCTGGGTATACCCACCCAACCTCAAGGCCCCCGGTCCTATCGCTGCACCTCCGACCAACCGGCCAGCGTCCCGGCCAACTCCTTCCTCCGACAACTCCGTCCGAGTAAATCCGCCTGTCATCTCAAGGTGTAACCGATCCCTGTCCCCTCGCGGACCATCGCCCTGCCTTCTTGGTGGGTATCTGCCTATGGGTATCTCTACCCAGCCTCATAGCGTAGTCATCCCCAGCCGAATTGCGTAGGACAACGCCAACTGCCGGGTAGGTGCACCCGCGAAGATCGCGTAGCCCCGCCCACGTAGGTTGGGCAGGTGTCCGACTTATGCCGGCCCGACACGATTTTGTAACGTGCAGACAACGGTCGGAAGCGTTTCCGGCCGACGCCGAAAACCGAATCCCGAGGAAGAGGAAAGGGAGTCCGACATGCTCAAGAAACGTCTCATCGCGGGCGGCCTGATGCTGGCCCTGGTGCTGGGCCTGGGTCTGGGCAGATCGGAAGAGCGTCGTGTAGGGAAAGAGTGTAGATCTCGGTGGT
>CALERA010000241.1 GCA_937908275.1 uncultured Desulfarculaceae bacterium
AGGACGAGGCCTACAAGCAGGAGGACCGCCTGCGCTACCACGGCCGGGACCTGGCCCTGTTGCGCGGGCGCGAGCAGGCCTGCCCGGTGCTGCTGGGCAGCGCCACCCCCGCGGTCATCACCTGGCAGCGGGCCCAACAGGGCGAGCTGATCCGGCTCTGCCTGCCCCGCCGGGTGCGGGAGGCCGCCCTGCCCACCATGGAGGTGGTGGACCTGCGCAGCGCCGGCAAGCTGGAGGAGGGCTTCCTGGGCCGGCGGCTCAAGCAGGGGCTCATCGACACCGTGGCCGCCGGGCACCAGGCCATCGTCTTCCTCAACCGGCGCGGCTTCGCCCCGGCCCTGATCTGCACCGCCTGCGGTAAAAGCCTGGGCTGCCCGGCCTGCGCCCTGAGCCTGACCCTGCACCAGAAGCGCCAGCGTTTGGTCTGCCACACCTGCGGCCACCAGCGCCCGCTGCCGCCCCAGTGCCCCCACTGCGGCGCGCCGGCCGAGTCCCTGAAGCCCCTGGGCCTGGGCACCGAGGCGGTGGCCGACAAGCTCCAGGAGCTATTCCCGGAGTGGCGGGTGGGCCGCCTGGACCGCGACACCGCCGAGACCCCGACCCAGTTGCGGCGCATCCTGAAGGCGGTGGCCAACCACGAGCTGGACCTGCTGGTGGGCACCCAGATGCTGACCAAGGGGCACCACTTCCCCCTGATCCGGCTGGTGGGGGTGCTCCTGGCCGACCAGGCCCTGACCCTGCCCGACTATCGCGCGGCGGAGCGGGCCTTTGTCCTCCTGACCCAGGTGGCGGGGCGGGCCGGGCGCGAGGGCGGGCCGGGGCGGGTGATCGTGCAGAGCTATGACCCCGGCCACCACGCCGTGGCCGCGGCCCTGGCCCACGACGCCGAGGGCTTCTACGCCAAGGAGCTGGAATACCGCAAGGAGTTGGGCTATCCCCCCTTCGCCCGGCTGCTGGCCCTGCGCCTGGAGGGCATCGACGAGGCCCGGGTGCGGCGGGCGGCCGAGGAGCTGGGGCAGCGCCTGGAGGCGGCCCGGCGCCAGATCGAGCCCCGGGCGCAGCTTTTGGGTCCGGCCCCGGCGGCGGTGGCCCGGGTGGCCGGGCGCTGGCGCTACCTGATGCTGTTGAAGAGCCCCGGCGCGGCGGCGGCGGCCCACATCCTGCGCCTGGGCCTGCACCAGGCCGGGGACCTGCCGGCCGGGGTGCGCCTGATCGTGGACGTGGACCCCCTGAACCTGATCTGAGCCCGCGCGGCTACCTGGACTCCAATTCGTCCTCGACCAGTTCGCGGCCGCAGTCGGGGCAGCGGGTGATCTCGCGGCCGGCGGCGTCGGAGAAGCGAATGCGCCAGGCGTTTTGGCGGGGCAGGTATTCGATCCAGATCTCGGCCCCGCAGGGGCAGTAGCCGACGCTGCCGTGAATCATGTGCTCCTCCCGGGCCAGGCCCCGCGCGGCCGCCGCCGGTGATGGCGGGCGCGGCGAGGCGGTCTCTTTTTCATCCCGCCCGGCGAGTCGGGTGTCAAGCGAAAGGGAAGAGATTGCTTCGTCGCCTTGCGGCTCCTCGCAATGACGATTCTACCGCGCACTAGCCAGCCCCCAGCCCCCCTTCGCCTTTTTGGAGGGGGGTGCGGGGGGAACCTTTTTGGGCACCAAAAAGGTTCC
>CALERA010000242.1 GCA_937908275.1 uncultured Desulfarculaceae bacterium
CTCATCAGCTGCCCGAACTGCGCCACCAACTTCTCGGTTCCCGACAACGCGCTCTGCCTCTACCTGCCGGGCAACGGGCTCTCGGCCGAGGTCTGCACCCCGGATAACGAGCGCCAACTCAGCGCCCTGGCGGCCGAGCTCTGGCCCGGCGGGCCGGCGGTGCGCCTGGCCCAGCGCGAGGCCCCCGCCGCCCCGGAGCGCGACCGCCAGGCCGAGGCCCAGGCCGCCCAGGGCCTGGCCGAGCACCCGGCGGTGCAGGAGGCCATGGAAGTATTCGAGGCCCAGGTGGTGGCCCTGAACCCGGTGCGCGGCCAATAGGCCATGGGTGACAATGGCATGGAGCGCCACGACGTCAAATTCGACCCCGAGCGTCTGGGCGAGTTCTGCCGCCGGCATGGCGTGCGCCGCCTGGCCCTGTTCGGCTCGATCCTCGGCCCCGGCTTCGGCCCCCAGAGCGACGTGGACCTGCTGGTGGAGTTCCTGCCCGGGACCCGGGTGGGCTACCTGGCCATGGCCCGCATGGAGCGCGAGTTGGGCCAGATGCTGGGGCGCAGGGTGGACCTGCGCACCCCGGCGGAGTTGAGCCGCCATTTTCGTGACGAAGTGATGGGAAAAAGTGTCGTCCAGTATTGCGCCCAGTGATAAGGTCCGCCTGCGGCACATGCTGGAGGCGGCCGAGGAGGCCATGGGCTTCGCCCAGGGCAAGGACCGGCGCGACCTGGACCATGACCGTCTCCTGGTCCTGGGCCTGTCCCGTTGCCTGGAGATCGTGGGCGAGGCGGCGGCCAAGGTTGCGCCCGAGGCCCGCCAAGCCATCCCGGACCTGCCCTGGCCGGACATCGTCGGGATGCGCAACCGCATCATCCACGCCTACTTCGAGGTTGACCTGGACCTGGTTTGGCAAACTATCGCGTTGGACCTGCCCGCCTTGGCCGGGTCCTGCGCGCGGCGTTAAAGGAGGAATGACCGAATTATGTTCCCCAAGGGTGGCATGGGCAATATGGGTGGCCTGATGAAGCAGGCCCAGAAGATGCAGCAGCAGATGATGAAGCTCCAGGAGGAGCTGAACGCCCGCGAGGTCAGCGCCCAGAGCGGCGGCGGCATGGTGGAGGCCACGGTCAACGGCCGGGGCGAGCTGCTCAAGCTGCGGGTGGAGCGCGAGGTGGTGGACCCCGAGGACGCCGAGATGCTCTGCGACCTGATCGTGGCCGCGGTCAGCGAGGCCCAGCGCCGGGCCCAGGCCATGGTGCAGGAGGAGATGGGCAAGGTCACCGGCGGCATGAACATCCCGGGGCTGTTCTAGGTCCGTGTACCCCAAGAGCCTGGCCAGCCTGATCAGCGCCCTGGGCCGGCTGCCCGGCATCGGCCCCAAGACGGCCGAGCGCCTGGCCCTGCACCTGTTGCGCGCCCCGGACGAGGAAGTCCGCAGCCTGGCCCGGGCCCTGGCCCGGATCAAGGACGAGGTGCGCGCCTGCTCGGTCTGCTTCAACCTGGCCGAGAGCGACCCCTGCCCCATCTGCGCCGACCCCGGCCGCGACGCCGGCCAGATCATGGTGGTGGAGACCCCGGCCGACCTGGCCGCCCTGGAGGCCGCCGGCAGCTACCGGGGCCGCTACCATGTCCTGGCCGGCAGCCTGGCCCCCCTGGAGGGGGTCGGCCCCCAGCACCTGCGCCTGGCCGAGTTGGTGGCCCGGGTGCGCCAGGGCGGCGTGCGCGAGGTGATCCTGGCCACCAACCCCACCGTGGAGGGCGAGGCCACCGCCGACCTGGTGGCCCGCGCCCTGGCCAAGTGCGGCGCGCCCGTCACCCGCCTGGGTTATGGGGTGCCGGTGGGCGCGGACCTCAAGTACATGGACCCCGTCACCCTGGGCCGCTCCCTGGCCTCCCGCCGCCGCCTGGAGGAGTAGGAGGGAAGGTCGGGATGCTGGAAGACGCGCGCAGGCCAGCGGCATCGCCCCGGCCCTGTCGCTTGGCTTGTGTAGGGGCGGGGTTTATCCCCGCCCGATTTTTTTGCCCTTATAAATACAGGGCGGGGATAAACCCCGCCCCTACGAAGAATGATGCCAACGCGGTCGACAATGGCTGGAGATTGCGCCAAATCCAGGAACCAGCAGCGCCAACCTCGCGTTTATCCCAACAAATCCCGCACCGTCAGCAGGTAGCGCGCCAGGGGGCGGGCGTTGGCCAACTGGTGGTTGAAGCACAGGGTCAGGGTCAGGCGGTCGTCCTGGGGCCAGCCCGGGAAGAGGGCCATGGAGTGGGCGGGGACGAAGGCGGCCTCCTCGATGCCGGGCAGGGCGATCATGGAGATGAAAAGCGGGGCGTTGTCACGTAGATAGCGGCGCTGAAACCCTCCGCTCAGACGCTCGGCCAGGTAGCAGGCCGTGGGCCAGGCCTCGCGCAGGCGCTCATAGGGGCTGTCCGGCACGGCCTGGCGATTCTGGCGCAGGGCCGCCGCCAACTCCGGCCAGGACTTTTGGTGGGCCTCGGACACCACCGCCATGTCGCAGGTCAGGTCCGGGTTTTCCATCACCAGGCCCACCCGCACCGGCCAGCCGGCCCAGACCAACCGCCCCCAGAAGGTGAAGTAGTTCAGGCGCGGGTGCAGGCTCAGGGCGGCGCTGGCCGCGCCGGCCACGGCCAACAGCAGGTCGCGGGGGTGCTGCGCCCGGCGGGCCAGGGAGGGCCGCAGACGGACGCTGGTCTTGAGGCTCACGCCGGGGGTCAACTCGAAGCCGCGCCACCAGACCCGGCGGGCGTAATTGCTGGCCCCGGGGACCACGGGCAGGGGAGGCGGTGGAACAGACGGGGTCATGGTAGGCATCCGCTGGAGGTGCGACAGGCAATCCGGGCTTATCTACATACTACATTTGGTGTCCCCCTGCCAACCCCATCCCATATTTGGATTGATCCGACCGATTTAGCGGCCTCACCTCCACCCTCTCCCTCCAACCCCCGCCGTTCAACACCGATCCGTCACGTCAGGGCAATCCCCTTTGCCCATACCCCCTCCTAGCGTCCCAGGCGGCGGCGGAGGAGGCGGTAGCGGGTGGGGAGTTTGTCCAGTTGGTCCTTGGCCTTGAGCCAGGGGGTGGCGAGGGGGTTGATGGCCCGGGCCTGGTAGAGGCCGTTTTCCAGGCTGAGCAGGGCGCTGGCCCCGGCCTCGGGCAGGTGCTCGGGCGGGGCCTGGGCCAGGGTTTGCCAGCCGGCCTGGACCCGGACCATGGCCAGGCCCAAGGGGGCGGGGAAGCCCTGGGGCGGGGTGTGCAGGATGGTGGCGGCCAGGATCCGGCCCAGGGTCTGGCCGGGCGGGGGCTCGGGCCGGCGGGGGGCGGCCGGGGCCAGGGGCAGGTCATAGAGCGGCTGCCAGGCCCCCTTGGGCTGCCAGGCCCGAGAGGCCGGGGCCAGGATGGTGACCAGGTTGTTGTTGCCCAGGCCGCCGATGGACTGGGTGAGGGCGATCCGGGGCTGACGGGGCAGGCGGCGGCCGGGATCCACCTGGCCGATGAGCAGCCAGTGGGCCTCCACCACCTGGGCCAGACCGGAGGCCCCCACCGGGTGCCCCCGGGCCTTGAGCCCGCCGGAGGGGTTCAGGGGGATGCGCCCCTCGGGGCCGGTGAGGCCGTCGCGGGCGGCGCGCCAGCCGGTGCCGGGGGGGAAGAAGCCCAGGTCCTCGCTGCCGATGATCTCGAACATGGTGAAGGCGTCGTGGATCTCGGCGAAGTCCACCTCGGCCGGGTTGATCCGGGCCATGGCGTAGGCCTGGGCGGCGGCCTGGCGGGTGGAGTTGAAGCTGACCAGGCTGCCCCGGCTGGTGAGCGCGGCGCTGTCGGTGGCGTGGCCCACCCCCACGATGCGCACCTGGCCCTGGCTGCTGGAGAGCACCACCGCCGCCGCGCCATCGGTGATGGGGGCGCAGTCATAGAGCCCCAGGGGCTCGGCCACCCGGCGGGCGGCGGCGTGGTCGTCCAGGCTGATGGCCTTTTGGAACTGGGCCAGGGGGTTCAAGGCCCCCCGGGCGTGGTTCTTGACCGCCACCGCGCCCAGGGCGTCGCGCAGTTGGTCCTCCTCCAGGCCGTGGGCGCGGGCGTAGGCCCGGGCCACCAGGGCGGCCAGGGCGGGCATGGAGGCCCCGTAGCGGCGCTCGCTGGGGGCGATGACCTCGGCCAGGACCCGGGTGGTGGCGGCGGTGTCCAGGCCGGTCATCTTCTCCCCGGCCACCACCAGGGCGCTCTGCTTGTAGCCGCTGGCCACGGCGTAGAAGGCGCTCTCCAGCACCCCGGCCCCGGTGGAGCTGGCGGTCTCCACCCGGAAACCGGCCGCGCCCATCAGGCCCAGGCGGTCGGCCAGGGCCACCGGCAGGTTGCCCTCGCCGGTGAACTCCTCGGCGTTCATCACCCCCAGGTAGAGGGCGTCCACCTGCTTGTGGTCGGATTGCTCCAGGGCCGCGCCGGCGGCCTGGACCAGGAGGTCCATCAGCTTGTGGCGGGAGCGGCCAAAGGGGGTCATGGCCGCCCCGGCGATGAGCACCGGACTGGGCATGGGCAAGACCTCGCGCGAGAACTACTGGTTATAGTCTGCGTTAGGATAGCCCCCGGGGCAAGGAGCTTTGGGCTTGACCGGCGGCGGGTTGAGGCCCAGACTGGGGCGACATCCATTATCGGGAGGGGTGCGTGAACACCAGCCAGATCATCGGCCGGGCCAAGACCACAGCCCAGGCCTTCGTGGCCCAGGGCAAGGACGAGGTGCGGCTGCCGGCCTTTGAATACGAGGATTGGCGCGAGATTTACCAGAAGCCGGCCCAGGGCTCCTCGCTGAGCGAGTTCCGCCAGCAGGTCCGGCTCAACTGGTACCTGATGACCTACCTGCGCGCGATGAACGTGGAGGTGATCCCGGTGCCGGTGCGGGCCGACGCCTTCCTGGGCTGGGCCCAGTCCAGCAACCACGACCTCAAGGACGGGCACGAGCTGGCCCACGCGGTGGGCGAGTATGTCAACGACCTGCTGGTGCTGCCCGCGGCCTGCCGGCACAAGGACCCGGTGGACGGCGTCCTGGCCGGCCAGGGTCCGCCCCTGGCCACCCTGACCGTCTATGGCGAGGACCCCGAGGAGCCCGAGGTGATGGGCGTGGCCATCCACCGGCCCGACGGCCAGGTGCTGGCCAGCCTGGAGATCCTGGCCGCCGACCACAGCCCGGACCAGGCCTGGGAGCAGGCCGGCCGTTTCCTGGACCGCTGGAACCCGGCCAAGGTCTTCCACGACCGCACCGTGCGGCGGCCGGAGTTCTGCGGCGACTGCAACTCGTTGCTGCTCAGCGTGGCCTCGCCGGCGGACATCCAGGCCAGCGACATCAGCAAGCACTGAGCCCCGGCCTGGGATTCGGGGCCTACTCCTGGTCCCAGAGCCCGGCGTAGATCAGCGCCATCACCTGGGCGTCCCGGACCACCGTCTCCAGCTCCACCCACTCCTCGGGTTGGTGCAGGGAGGGATTGGTCTTGGACCAGACCGCCACCGGCAGCCCGCGCTGGCGGAAGAAGGCGGCCACGGTGCCGCCGCCGATGCCCCCGGGCCGGGCCTCGATGCCGTGGACCCGCCGGATCGCGGCTTGCAGGGCCTTCACCACCGGGGCGTCGTTGGCCGTGGCCGGCGGGGATTGCAGGCGCTGCACCTCGCCGATCTCCAGGGTGGCGCCCATTTCCCGGGCGATCTCGCCAAAACGCGCCCGGAAGGCGGAGGAAACGTCGTCCAGGGGGATCCCGGGCAGCAGGCGGCAGTCCAGGTAGAAGACGGCGCGGCCGGGGATGGTGTTGATGTTGGCCACCCCCTCCTCGATCCGGGTGGGCTCCATGGTGGAGTGGGGCAGGCCGAAACGCTCGTCGGTCTGGGGGAAGCCGGCGGCCACCTCGGGCGTGGCGGCCATCATCCGGGCCGCGGCCATCAGGGCGTTGACCCCTTGGTGGGGCGAGGCCCCGTGCACCTGGCGGCCGCTGACCTCCACCCGCAGCCAGTAGATGCTCTTCTCGGTCACCTCGATCAGGCTGCCGGTCTCGTTGCCGCCGTCGGGCACCAGGATCAGGTCGCGGGGGGAGAAGACCTCGCCCCGGGCCTGCAACACGTGCTCCAGGCCGTGGCCCGAGCCGGTCTCCTCGTCGGCCACCAGCACCATCCCGGCCCGCCCCGCCGGGGCCAGGCCCAGTTCCTTCATGGCCTTGAGGGCGAAATAGGAGCTGACCAGGCCGTGGTGGTTGTCCTCCACCCCCCGGCCGTAGAGCCGGCCGTCGCGCACCCTCAGGCTCCAGGGGTCGCCGCCCCAGGCGGCCAGGTCCCCGGGCGGCACCACGTCCAGGTGGCTCAGGACCCAGGTGGCGGGGCCATCGCCGCCCGGCAGCCAGGCCAGGAGATTGGGGCGCAGGCCGGATTCCACCCGGGGGTCGGGGGAGTCCACCCGCTCCAGGCTCAGGCCCAGGGCCTCCAGGTGGGGCAGCAGGGCCTCCAGCTTGGCCAGTTCGCCCTGGCCGCCATTGACCGGACCCAGGGCTGGCGCGGCGGTGACGACCCGCATCAGCTCCACCATCTCCGGAGCCAGCTCCGCCACCTTTTTCAGCAGATTCTGAGCCTTACTCATGACCGCCTCCGGCTGGGTTGTGATGATTCCTGGCCAAGCCTAGCCAGGGGGCGCGAAGGCGTCAAGCCGCATTGACACCTACAGGCAATCACGGGTAAATTGACAACTTTACGAGCCAGTCTCTCAATTCGGGCCGGTTGGAGCCGGCCCCGGGACGGGGGTGGGATGCAAGGCGCCAGGATAGGGCTGCCCCCCGAGGTGAGGCGGTTCTCGGGTCTTTACCGCTTCATTGCCCCGGAGCGTTTCAACGAGCTGGGGATCGACCCCGAGGATGTCCCCCTGGGAACCTTCCCGGCGGAGGACCACCCTCCCTTTTTGCCCGACCGCTTCGGGGGCAACGCCTACGGCCTGGGGCTGTTCGAGCAGACCATCCTGCCCGACGAGGAATCGCGCCTGCTGGACAGCCTGGACCTGACCGAACCGGCCCAGGTGGCCGCCCATCACCGCCAGCTCAACGACGTCTTCAAGCGCCTGGGCCTGCTTATCCGCTTCACCCGTCTGGGCCGGCCATTCTACCTCATCCCCCGTCAGTTCGTGGCCCACTTCCTGGTGGAGGTGCGCTCCAAGGCCGACCTGATCGCCGATTTCCTGGCCGAGCTCATGGCCCGCAAGCTGCGCGAGACCCTGCGGGTGGCCCTGGTCTGCGCCGACAG
>CALERA010000243.1 GCA_937908275.1 uncultured Desulfarculaceae bacterium
AGCAGGCGGAAGCGGCCGATGAACTCGGGCAGGACGTATTGGCCGGGGATGGTGGAGCCGCCCACCAGGAGCTGGCCCTTGAGCCGGCCCAGGAAGGCGTCCACCGCGCGCTGGGCCTGTTCGACCATCTCCAGGATGCGGGTGGCGTGTTCATAGAGCAGCTCGGCCGCCCGGGTGGGCATGATCTCGCGGCCCAGACGGTCGAAGAGGCGGACGCCCAGTTCTTCTTCCAGGGTCTTGATGTGACCACTGACCGTGGGCTGACTGAGGAGGACCTCATCGGCGGCGCGGGAGAAGGAGCGGCGTTCGTAGACCTTGGCGAAGACTTGCAGGCGGCGCAGGTCCATTGCTGCCTCCGGGGGGGTGGTATAGCTGATTTCGATGGGTGACGATAGCAGGAGCTTGGGGATAAGTCAAGGCGCGGAACAGGGGAAGTTATTCAACAAACGCCCAAAACGCACAAAACCTCCCCTGGGGTCGGATTGCTGGCAAGGGAGGGCGAGGCTGGGACCGGCGCGACTTGCCCCCGGCCCGCCGGACGGGTTAGCCTGAAACCAAAACGTCCCCACCGAGCCTGGCCCAGGGAATAGAACGATGGGAAAAGACAAAGAAATCTGGTTCCCGGCCAAACGCTATGGGGTGGGTTGGGGCCTGCCCGTGACCTGGCAGGGCTGGGTGGTCCTGGCGGCGTTCCTGTTGTTACTGCTGGCCGGTGGAGCCCTATCGCTTACGGGATCCCCGGCCTGGATAGTATTCTTCCCGCCCTACGCCATCGCCTTGGTGGCGGGCTTGCTTTTCGTGTGTCTCAAAAGAGGCGAGAAGCTCGACTTCCGCTGGGGCCGGCGGAAATAGATCATCGCCCCGCGCCGCCCGCGATCAGAACTTGCCCCCGCCGGAGCGGAAGATGCTCCAGACCAGCCAGAGGCCCACCACCCCGCTGATCAGGTAGCCGGCCAGGCCCAGGGCGGGCAGGCCGAAGATCTTGGGCTCCACCCCGGTGGTGATGATCATGGAGCTGCCCACGATCAGGGCGGCCACGATCAGGCCCACCGCCACCCGGTTGCTGGATTCCTCGATGGCCTTGGTCAGGGGGCCCAGGCCCTTGTGCTTGAACTCCACCCCCAGCTCGCCGCGCTCCACCTGGGCCAGGACCCGGTCCAGGCGGGAGGGCAGGTCCTTGAGCAGGGTCAGGCCGTCGCGCAGGTAGCGGTTGACCTGGCGCAGGACCAGGTTGGGTTTCCAGCGCTCCAGCCAGAGCTTGCGCACCACCGGCCGGGCCACCTCCACCGGGTTGAACTCCGGGTCCAGCTCGCGGCAGATGCCCTCCATCTCCATGAAGGTCTTCTGCATCAGGGCGTACTGCACCTGGAGCCGGGTCTGGTTGCGCCGGCTGATCTCCATCAATTCCATCAAGAGGCTGGCGGTGTCGATCTGGCCCAGGGGCACCGAGTGCACCCGCTCCAGAAGGTCCTCCAGGTCCTGGGCCAGGGCCGGGTTTTCGCCGCTGCCCGGGGCCACGCCCATCTCGGTCAGCACCCGCACCATGTCCGGGGCGTCCTGGGCCACCACC
This sequence comes from uncultured Desulfarculaceae bacterium, assembly GCA_937908275.1. GTDB lineage: Bacteria > Desulfobacterota > Desulfarculia > Desulfarculales > Desulfarculaceae > JACRDC01. The sequence continues at coordinate 1,571 of CALERA010000243.1, forward strand.
GCGCTGAGCATGTCGCCCACCAGGTAGCGCATGCGCGGGGTCA
>CALERA010000244.1 GCA_937908275.1 uncultured Desulfarculaceae bacterium
CCGGCCCCGGCAGCGGCGGCCCCGGCTCCGGCCGCCCCCGCCGCCCCGGCGGGCGAGTTGGGCCAGGACGACCTGGACTCCCTGCTGGCTGAGTTGGAAAGCGACGCACCCGCCGCGGCCCCGGCCCCGGCGGCTCCGGCCGCCCCCGCCGCCCCGGCGGGCGACCTGGGTCAGGACGACCTGGACTCCCTGCTGGCCGAGTTGGAAAACGACGCGCCCGCCGCGGCCCCCACTCCGACCCCGGCCGCTCCGCAGGCGGAGGAGGCTGGCGAGATCGACGAGCTGGACTCGCTTTTGGCCGAGCTGGAAAGTGATGCGCCCGCTCCGGCCCCGGCGGCTCCGGCCCCGGAACCGGCCGGGGAGACCGACGACCTGGATTCGCTCCTGGCCGAGCTGGAGGGCGACCTGGCCGCCGCGCCGCTGACCCCGGCCGCGCCGACTCCCCCGGCGGCTCCCGCGCCCCCGGCGCCGGCCTCCGCTCCGGCGGCGGCGGGCCTGGATCCGGCCGAGATGCGCGCCATCTTCGAGCGGGTGGCCCGCGAGGAAATCCGGCGTCTGGTGACGGAACTGGCCCCGCGCCTGGTGGCCGAGGCGGTGGACCGGGAGATCGCCGCCCTGAAGGCCCAGGCCTTTGGCGGCAAGCCCTCCGGCAAGAACGGCAGCGTAGTAGACTGATCACCGGCCCGGCGGGCCGGTGGGTGGCGGGGCTGATGGCCCCGCCCTTGTTTTGTCCGCACCCGGCCCGGCATTTCCGCCCAGGGCCTCTACATGCAAGGAATGGGGCGATGAGCACGCAATTGGAAAAATCCTACGAGCCGCGCGAGGTGGAGGAACGCTGGTACCGCTACTGGGAGGAGAACCAGCTCTTCCGGGCCGATCCCGCCTCGCCCAAGCCGCCATACTCCATCGTCATCCCCCCGCCCAACGTAACCGGCCAGTTGCACATCGGCCATGCCCTGGACAACACCCTGCAGGACATCCTCTGCCGCTTCAAGCGCATGCGCGGCCACGAGGTGCTCTGGATGCCGGGCACCGACCACGCCGGCATCGCCACCCAGAACGTGGTGGAGCGCGAGCTGGCCAAGGAGGGCCTCAGCCGCCACGACCTGGGCCGCGAGAAGTTCATCGAGCGGGTCTGGCAGTGGCGGGAAGAGTACGGCGGCAAGATCATCAACCAGCTCAAGCGCCTGGGGGCCTCCTGCGACTGGAGCCGCATTCGCTTCACCATGGACGAGGGCCTGTCCAAGGCGGTGCGCGAGGTCTTCGTCAGCCTCTATGACCAGGGCCTGATCTATCGCGGCGACTACATCATCAACTGGTGCCCCCGCTGCCACACCGCCCTGAGCGACCTGGAGAGCGAGCACGAGCCGGTCCAGGGCGGGCTGTACTACATCCGCTATCCCTTCAGGAACGGCAAGGGCCATCTCACCGTGGCCACCACCCGGCCCGAGACCATGCTGGGCGACACCGCGGTGGCCATCAACCCCGAGGACCCGCGCTACCAGGACCTGGCCGACGACAGCGTGATCCTGCCCCTGATGAACCGCGAGATCCCGGTGATCAGGGATGGCTACGTCTCCCTGGATTTCGGCACCGGCGCGCTCAAGGTCACCCCGGCCCACGACCCCAACGACTTCGAGCTGGGCAAGAAGCACGGCCTGCCGGCCCTGCGGGTGATGGACGACAGCGGGCGCATCAACGCCCAGGGCGGGGCCTACGCCGGCCTGGACCGCTTCGAGGCCCGCAAGAGGGTCCTGGCCGACCTGGAGGCCCTGGGCCTGCTGGAAAAACAGGAGCCCCTGGCCCATAACGTGGGCCACTGCTACCGCTGCAAGACCATGGTGGAGCCCATCCTGAGCCAGCAGTGGTTCGTGAAGGTGGAGCCCCTGGCGGCCGAGGCCCTGAAGGCGGTGCAGGAGGGGCGCACCCGCATCGTGCCCGCCATGTGGACCAAGACCTATTACGAGTGGATGACCAACATCAAGGACTGGTGCATCAGCCGCCAGATCTGGTGGGGCCATCGCATCCCGGCCTGGTATTGCGACTGCGGCGAGATGATCGTCAGCCGCACCACGCCCGAGGCCTGCCCCAAGTGCGGCTCCCGCGAACTGCGCCAGGAGACCGACGTGCTGGACACCTGGTTCAGCAGCGGCCTGTGGCCGTTCTCCACCATGGGCTGGCCGGACCAGACCCCGGAGCTGGCCAAGTTCTATCCCACCAGCTGCCTGGTCACCGGCTTCGACATCCTGTTCTTCTGGGTGGCCCGCATGATGATGATGGGCCTGAAGTTCATGGACCAGGTGCCCTTCCACGATGTCTGCATCCACGCCCTGGTGCGCGACGCCCAGGGCCAGAAGATGAGCAAGTCCAAGGGCAACGTCATGGACCCGCTGATCATCATGGATCAGTTCGGCACCGACGCCTTCCGCTACACCCTGGCCGCCTTCGCCGCCCAGGGCCGCGACATCCGCATGAGCGAGGAGCGCATCGCCGGCTACCGCAACTTCGTCAACAAGCTCTGGAACGCGGCCCGCTTCACCCTGATGAACCTGGAGGGCGACCTGGAGGCCGACCCCGGCCTGGAGCCCTCCCTGGAGGACCGCTGGATCCTCAGCCGGGTCAACCGCGCCGCGGCCGAGGCGGCGGCGGCCATCGACGAGTACCGCTTCAACGACGCGGCCAGCGTGCTCTACCAGTTCACCTGGCACGAGTTCTGCGACTGGTACCTGGAGCTGATCAAGGCCCCGCTCTACAACGCCGCGGACCCCGCCCGCCAGGCCGCCACCCGGCGCACCCTGCGCGAGGTCTTTTCGCGCCTGGTGCGGATGCTGCACCCCCTGATGCCCTTTGTCACCGAGGAGCTCTGGCAGCGCCTGCCCGGGGCCGAGGGCTCGATCATGCGGGCCGCCTGGCCCGAGGGCCAGGCCAGCGACCTGGACCCCGAGGCCGAGGCCGACCTGGGCCTGGTGATGGACGTGATCGGCGCGGTGCGCAACATCCGGGGCGAGATGGGCCTCAATCCCGGCCAGGCCCTGCCCCTGGTGGTCATCGCCCACGACGACCACGCCGGCCAGGTGCTGAAGCAGCAGGCCCCCCGGGTGGCCGGTCTGGCCCGCCTGGGCGACATCGCCTGGGCGGCCGAGGGCCAGGCCCCGGCCAAGGCCGCCAGCGCGGCGGTCAGCGGATTGACCCTCTATGTGCCCCTGGAGGGCCTGGTGGACTTCGCGGCCGAGACCGCCCGCCTGGACAAGGAGATCGCCAAGCTGGTCAAGGAGGCCGAGCCCAGCCGCAAGAAGCTGACCAACGAGGGCTTCCTGCAAAAAGCCCCGGCCGAGGTGGTGGAGAAGGAAAAGGCCAAGGTGGAGGAGGCGGACAGCAAGCTGGAGCGCCTGCGCGCCAGCCTGGAGCGCATGCGCAGCTTCCTCTAGGCCGCAACAGCCGTCATTTTCAGGGCCGCGCCGGGTCGATTCCGGCGCGGCCCTGGTTTTGGGCCGAGCCGGAGCGGGCAGTCCCCATCCGGTTTCCTGGCCGAAATCCTCGGTCACCCGCTTGCCCTGGGCGGCCGCGAAATGCTAGCCTCTCCTATCAGCCCCAGGACAGACGGAGGCCAGCCTTGCCGCGACCCCGTAAACCACGCCACTGCCAGGGCGCCGCCCCGGGAGAGGCCTTCAAGCCCGCCGGGCGGCCCATGATGGAGTTGGAGCGCCTGGTGCTGGCCGCCGACGAGCTGGAGGCCATGCGCCTGTGCGACCTGCTGGGCCTGACCCAGGCCGAGGCCGGGGAGCGCATGGGCGTCAGCCGGGCCACGGTGCAGCGCACGGTCAAGAGCGCCCGGGCCAAGGTGACCCAGGCCCTGGTGGAGGGCGCGGCCCTGATCCTGCAACCGCCGGCCACCCCCCAGGCCCCCGCCGGAGACTGATCATGGACGCCTGCCCCACCGTGCTGACCGGCGAGACAATGCAGCTCACCATCCCCAGCGCCCTGGATTACCTGGAGCTGGTGTTGGACTTCCATGAAAACGCGGCCCGCCTGGCTGGTTTCGGGGAGCACGGCGCGCGGCGCTGCCGCCTGATCGCCGAGGAGCTTTTCCACCAGGTGGCCCAGGAATGCCAGGCCAAGGGCCGGCGCGATCCCTGCCAACTCCAGGCCACCCTGACCGCCGACGGCCTGAATCTCTGTCTGACCACCGACCATCTGAGCTGGGACCCGGAGAACGAGCCGGCCTACAGCCTGGCCGAGGTCCTGGAAGGGGCGGAGCCGGCCGGCCTGGGCCTGCACCTGGTCAAGCGCTACGCCAAGGCCATCACCCTGACCCGGCGCGGGACCAGCCGCGAGCTCTGCCTGAGCCTGCCCCGGGAGAGCGACGACCAGGGCGTGCACCCCTGGCACCGCCTGGTGCCCAGCCTGGCCCCGGGGGTCAGCCTCAAGCCGGTGGAAAAGGACGGCCGCCTGGTCTACAAGCTGGAGCACGCCGCCCGGGGCAAGACCTACCTGGCCCGAGCTTTGGCCCACCAAGTCCTGACCCTGGTGGACGGCCGCCAGACCTTCGGCCAGATCATGGCCCAGACCATGAAGGTGATGCCCGAGACCGGCCGCCACAAGCTGGAGGACCTGTTCCAGGTGCTGATGGATCGGGGGGTGGTGACGGTGCAGAGCCTGGAGCGCCCGCCGGCCGAGATCGAGGTGCGCCAGATGCTGGAGCCTCGCACCCTCCAGGCCCTCAGCGCCTATCACAAGGCCGCCGGCGAGGGCGAGACCCCGCAGGGCTAAGGTCCCGCCGGTCGCCTGGGGTCCTCAGTTGGTGGTGGGCTGGGCGAGTAGCTCGCGCACCTCGTCCAGCAGGCGAGGCAGCTTGCCCTGCAATATGTCCCAGACCACCAGGGGCTCCACCACATCGTAGGCGTGGATCAGGATATTGCGAAAAGCGATGATGCGTTGATATTCGCTGATGGCCGCGGCCAAGCTGGGGTCGGCCTTGATCAGGCGATTCAGGGCCTCGCCGATGATCTCGAACTGACGCTCCACCCCCGCGCGCAGGAGCGGGTGCGCCTGATAATCAGACAATGATTTTCCCGCCACGAACTGCCGCGCCAATTCACCGGCCTGCCGGATGTCCTCCAGGTGCTTCTTCAGCTCAAGCCGCATAGAGTTCGACACGCTGCTGGTTGATGGCCGCCAGGAAATAGGGGTTGGTGATGGCCTTGGTCATCACCAGGTCCACCGGACGGCTGAACAGGGCTTGCAGGTCCTCGAGGAGAGCGAAATAGGCGTCGGCGTGGCTGCCCTCGGGCAGGGGCAGGAATTCCACCAGGAAGTCGAGGTCGCTTTGCGGCGATGGCGGTTGGGGCGCCTGGGTGGAAGAGCCGAACAACTCCAACCGCCGCACGCCGTGCCGGCGGCAGAGATCGCGCAAGGCGCTGGCTTGGGACGGGCTCAGGCGCACTTCGACTCCTTCCGCACTCATGGCTCCCAGCCTAGCTGTTTTCTGGCCGCCCTGGCAAGAGGCTCCTGGCGGACGTCCTAGTCCGTCTCCGGCCCCAGCCCGGCCTCCAGGCGGTGGCAGAGGCCGGCCAGGATCACCAGCAGGCCCAGGATCAGGCCCATCAGGAGCAGGCTGGCCTTGGTGCCCAGCCAGAGGATCAGGAAGAAGCTGGTGCCCAGGGTGCCGAGGATGCTGCCCATGGTGCTGACCGCGTAGAGATTGCCCGCCCCCCGGCCCACCCGTCCCAGGTCCTTGACCATAAGTTGCACCAGATAGGGCGAGATCGCGCCCTGGAAGATGGTGGGCAGGGTGAAGAGCACCAGGCTGGCCACCAGCGGCCCCAGGCGCTCGCCCAGGTCCAGGTCGAAGAGCCAGTCGCACAGGGGCCAGGCGGTGAAGGGATAGAGCGAGACCAGGAGCGCCGGGGCCAGGAGCAACAGGGCCAGGCCGGCGAAGGAGGCCCCCCGCTCGGCCAACACCCCGCCCAAGTAGTAGCCCGCCGCCAGGCCCAGCATGAACACGCTGATCAGGCTGCCCCAGACGAAGATGCTGTTGCCGAAAAACGGCGCCAGCACCCGGCTGCCCAGGATCTCCACCGCCATCACCACCGCGCCGGAGGTGAAGGCGATCAGGTACACGGCCAGGCCCAGGAGCTTGCGCTGGTTCATGGCTGGGGTGACTTTTCCTTCTGGTGGCGCATCAGGTTCACCGGCGCGTAGTCGTCGCTGAGCACCGGGGCCTCCACCTGGTGTTGGCTGTAGTCGTCGTACTCGGCCTCCACCAACTCGGCCAGGTCGAAACTCCAGGGCCGGTCCCGGGTCAGGGCCCGGGCCCGGGCCACGGCCGCGCCAGCTTCCACCCGGCCCGGCTCGGCCAGGGCCAGGAAGATGTAGTTGCGGGTGCGGCCGGCCTGGAGCAGGTAGAGCTGGGGGAAGACGGCCTGATAGGTCTTGATCTGGGAGGTGAAGAAGCGGTTCAGGTCCGCCGACCAGATGTTGCTGGCCACCACCCCGCCGGGCTTCAGGCGGCTTTTCACCAACTCCAGGAACTCGCGGGTGGTGAGGTGGAAGGGCACCGCCTGGTCGTTGTAGGCGTCCAGGAAGATGACGTCGTAGCGCTGGGGGTTGCGTTTCAGGAAGATGCGCCCGTCCTGGGTGACCACCCGCATGGCCGGGTCGGGCCTGAAACCCAGGTATTTCTCGGCCACCCGCGCCACCTCGGGGTCGATCTCGGCGATGTCGATGCTGGCCTGGGGCTCCACCAGGCGCAGGTACATCGGCATGCTGCCCCCGCCCAGGCCCACGAAGAGCACGCTGGCCGGGGGGCGGTCCAGGAAGGCCAGGGCCGCGAAACCGCTCTTGGTGTAGGCGAAGGTCAGCAACTCGGGGTGACCGGGCTTGACCACGCTCTGGTGGCCCATGGCCCGGTTGAAGGACAGGTAGCGCAGGCCCTCGGGGTCCTCCATCACCATCACGTGGTGATAGAGGCTGTCGGCCTCGTAGATGGGGCGCAGTTGCAGGGCCTGGCCGCCGGTGGGCCAGGCCAGGTCCAGGAGCAAGCCCAGGCCCAGGATCAGCAGCAGGCCTCCCAGAAGTTTGGCCGTGGCCCAGGGCTGGCGCATGGCGGCGGCCTAGTTGCGCAGGGCGCCGGCCGGGGCCGGCAAGCGACCGCCCCGGGCGATGAAGCGCTCGCCGCTGAAGCGGTTGACCGGCATGATCGGGGCCCGTCCCAGCAGGCCGCCGAAATCCACCGAATCCCCGGGCGCGCGGCCCGGGGCCGGGATGACCCGCACTCCGGTGGTCTTGTGGTTGACCATGCCGATGGCCAGTTCGTCGGCGATGATGGCCGACAGGGCGTGGGCCGGGGTGTCGCCGGGCACCGCGAACATGTCCAGGCCCACCGAGCAGACCGCGGTCATGGCCTCCAGCTTTTCCAGGGAGAGCGCGCCGCACTCCACGGCCTCGATCATGGCCAGGTCCTCGGAGACCGGGATGAAGGTGCCCGAGAGGCCGCCCACGTGGCCCGAGGCCATGGCCCCGCCGCGTTTCACGGCGTCGATCAGAAGCGCCAGGGCGGCGGTGGTGCCGGGCGCGCCCACCTGCTCCAGGCCCATGGCCTGCAGGATGCGCCCCACGCTGTCGCCGATCATGGTGGTGGGGGCCAGGCTGATGTCCACCACGCCGAAGGAGACCCCCAGCCGCCGGGCCAGCTCCCGCCCCACCAGCTCGCCGGCCCGGGTGATCTTGAAGACCGTGCGCCGGATCACCTCGCTGAGCATGGTCAGGTCGCAGTCCGGGTATTTTTCCACCACCGCCCGCACCACGCCGGGGCCGCTGATGCCCACGTTCAGGGTGACGTCGCCCTCGCCGCCGCCATGGAAGGCCCCGGCCATGAAGGGGTTGTCCTCGGGCGCGTTGGCAAAGGCCACGAACTTGGCGCAGGCCAGGGCGTCGTCGCTGGTGGCGGCCATGTCCTTGAGGACGTGCCCCAGGCGGGCCACGGCGTCCAGGTTCATCCCGGCGGCGGTGCTGGCCAGGTTCAGGAAGCCGCAGATGCGGTTGGTCTGGGACAGGCAGACCGGCAGCGCCTCCATCAGGCGGCGGTCGGCGGCGGTCATGGCCTTCTGCACCAGGGCCCCGAAGCCGCCGATGAAGTCCACCCCGGCCTCGGTCGCGGCCCGGTCCAGGGCCTGGGCCAGGATCAGGGGCGCGTCGGGCTCCCGGCAGGGCTCGATCAGCCAGGCCGCCGGGGTGATGGACAGGCGCTTGTTGACGATGGGCACGCCCAGGTCCTGGCTGACCGCCTCGGCCTCGGCCTTCAGGCGCGCGCCCAGGCCCGCCAGGCGCGCATGGGCCAGGCCGGCCAGCTCGGCCGCGTCCGGGCGCACCAGGTCCTTGAGGTTCACGCCCAGGGTGACCGCGCGGATGTCGAAATTGTGGAAGAGGATCATTCCCGCGGTCTCGAAGGCCTCTTCCACGCTGAAACTCATGACGGTTCGCTCCCGACCCTAGACCCGGTGCATGGCCTTGACCACGGACTCGGAATGGACCATCACCGTGAGCCCCATGGTCTGGCCCAGGTGATCCAGGTCGCGGCGCAGGCCGGCCGGCCCGGAGTCGCAATCGCTGATGTCCACCAGCATGGTCATGACGAAGGTGCCGTCCATGACCTTCTGCTGCACGTCCTCCACGTTGGCCCCGTGCTGGAAGAGCAGGGTGGAGACCCGGGCGATGATGCCCTTCTGGTCGCCGCCGATCACCACCACGAAGACCCGTTCCTTGTCCATGGCTCGCCTGTCCCCTATCCGCCCAGCCCCTGCCCGTGGGGGCAGTGGGGCAAGAGGTCGCATTGGCCGCAGAGCGGCTTGCGGGCCTGGCACAACCGCCGGCCGTGCCAGATCATCTGGTGGCTGAAGAGCGTCCAGCGCTTCTGCGGGATGACCTGCATCAGGGCCAGCTCCACCTTGACCGGGTCCTCCTGGTCGGTCAGCCCCAGGCGGCGCGACACCCGGCCCAGGTGGGTGTCCACCGTGATGCCGGGGATGCCGAAGGCGTTGCCCAGCACCACGTTGGCGGTCTTGCGCCCCACCCCGGGCAGCTTCACCAGCAGGTCGAGATCGGCCGGCACCTGGCCGCCGTGGCGCTCCACCAGGCCCCGGGCCATGCCCAACAGCGACTTGGCCTTGTTGCGGAAAAACCCGGTGGGCCGGATGATCTCCTCCAGCTCGGCCGGGTCGGCGGCGGCCAGGGCCCGCGGGTCGGGAAAGCGGGCGAACAAGGCCGGGGTGACCTTGTTCACCTGCTCGTCGGTGCACTGGGCCGAGAGGATGGTGGCCGCCAGGAGCTGGAAGGGCCCGTCGAAGCGCAGGGCGCACTCGGCGGCCGGGTAGAGCCGGTCCAGGACCGCCAGGATGGCGGCCACCCGCCCGGGCTCGGGCGGCGGGAAACCCGCTGGACCGGTCTTGGTCAAGCCTACGGCTCCACCACCTCGGCCTTTTCGATCACCACCGGCTCGTTGGGCACGTCGTCGAACATGCCCTTGCTGCCGGTGGGCACGGCCTTGATCTTGTTGACCACGCCATGGCCCTTGACCACCTTGCCGAAGACGCAGTAGCCCCAGCCCTGCATGTTCTTGGCCTTGTGGTTCAGGAACTCGTTGTTCTTCACGTTGATGAAGAACTGGGCGGTGGCGCTGTTGGGGTCCTGGGTGCGGGCCATGGCCACGGTGTAGGCCTCGTTCTTCAGCCCGTTGTCGGCCTCGTTGTCGATCGGGTTCTTGGTGGGCTTCTGCTGCAGGTCCGGGGTCATGCCGCCGCCCTGGATCATGAAGCCGTTGATGACCCGGTGGAAGATGGTGCCGTCATAGTGGCCGGACTTGACGTAGTCCAGGAAGTTGGCGGTGGATTTGGGGGCTTCGCTGGCGAAGAGCTCGATGTCGATCTCGCCCATGTTGGTGGTGAGGCGTACCACGGGATTTCTCCTTTCGTTCTGGGCCCAGGCCGCGCCCGCCAGGCAGAGGGCCGCGACCAGGAAAAGCGTTAGGGAAGCGATGGCTATCTTTGTCGCGCGACTGCGGTCATTCACGCTCGCACTCCTTTGTCGGGCAAGGTCGGCGATGGTCGGGCCGGGGCCTTAACCCCGGATTATTTACCAGAAAACAACGGGAAGGCCAGCCTTTCCCGGTCCGGGAGGGTTGGCCCTAGAGGATCACCATCTGGCGGATCAGGCGGATCACGTCGGCCGGGTCGTCCATGATCCGGATCAGGTCCAGGTCGTCGGGGCTGATCATCTCGTGGCGGGCCAACTGGTCGCGGAACCATTCGATCAGGCCGTTCCAGTAGTCGCTGCCGATCAGGATCACCGGGAAGGGGCGGATGCGCTGGGTCTGGATCAGGGTGATGGCCTCGGCCAACTCGTCCAGGGTGCCGAACCCGCCGGGCATGACGATGTAAGCCACTGAATATTTGACGAAGATGACCTTGCGCACGAAGAAGTAGCGGAAGGACAGGCGCACGTTGGCATAGGGGTTGGGCCGCTGCTCGAAGGGCAGCTCGATGTTCAGGCCCACCGAGTGGCCGCCGGCCTCGGCCGCGCCCTTGTTGCCGGCCTCCATCACCCCGCCGCCGCCGCCGGTGATCACCGAGAACCCGGCCTCCACCAGCCGCCGGCCCAGGTCCTCGGACAACCGGTAGACGTCGCTGCCGGGCTTGACCCGGGCCGAGCCGAAGATGCTGACGCCCTTGGGCACGTTGCTCATGG
>CALERA010000245.1 GCA_937908275.1 uncultured Desulfarculaceae bacterium
CTGGAGGGCGAGAGCCTGTTCCGGGCTGGCCTGCGCTGGCCGCGTGAAGCTGGAAACCTGCGGCTGACCAGGGGGTTGGGCCGGCTGAACGCTGCCGCCAGCGATGGCGCCGAGCCACGGGCCGCCAGCCGGGCCTATGGCCGGGCGGCTCTGCTGGGCGGGCAGGTGGAGGCTGGCTTGGCGCACTTGGCCCGGGCGGCGGAACTGGGCGGCGCGAGCGATGGCCTCACCTGGGCGGTGGCGGCCTGGCTGGCGGGCAGAAGCGACCTGGCCCGGGGCGGGTTGCGGCGTCTGCTGGGCGAACACCAGGAGCCGGGTCGGCCTGGGTTTCACCTGGCGGCGGGACAATTGCTGATCCAGGAAGGCGAGGACCTTTGGCCAGGCTTCAATCGCCAGGCCTTGCCCATGATCCTGTGGGGCGCATTTGAGCATTTGCTGGAAGCAACCCGGTTGACGCCGACCGACCGCCGGGCTTGGGAGGCGCTGGGCGATTTGCTGCTGGGAAAAGGGGCCGCCAACCAGGCCCACACCTGCTATCAGCGCGTCCTGGCCGTGGCCCCCAGCGGTGAAGTCGAGGAAAAGGTTTGGCGAGCGGCCAAGTTAGGCTATCTGGAGTAGGCATGGACTTACGCCAGACCACCGATGGCGCCTGGTTCCTGGCTGAGCAGCCCCTGCACCCGGCCCAGGGAGCCCTGTTGGCTGCGGAAGATGATCTGGCGGGACTGGATGGCGCGGGTGACGGCGACAGCCTGCTGCTCATGGTGGGGCAAGGCCTGGGCTGGCACGCGCGGGCGTTGCTTGATCGCTATCCAAAGGCCAATCTACTGATTTACGAGCCCAATGCCCGCACCAGGGCCTTGGCGACGGCCCTGGGTCCGGACCTGGACGACGCCGAGGTGATCGACCGGGAAGACGCCCTCTCGGCCCGCTTGGCCCAGGCCTTGGTTTATGAGACCGGAAAGACGGTCACCCTTTTCAGCGCCCCGGCATACCGCGCCGTCCAACCGGATTTATGGCAGAAGATCGAAACGTTGGTGAGACAGCAAAGCCACCGGGGCAGGGTGGATAAGCTCAACCGCGCGGCCAAGCGTAGCCAGTGGTTGGGGCACCTGGAACAAAACATCGCTAGGGTGTTGGAGCTGCCCGATCTTACTCGCTTGGCGGGACAGTATCGCGGGGTGCCGGCCCTTGTCATCGGCGCGGGACCGTCCCTGGACCAAACCTTGCCGGTCATGGCCCAAATGGACCGCCAACCGATGGTGACCCTTGCGGCAGCCTCGGCCCTGGCGCCCCTGGCTGGTTTTGGTCTGACCCCGGACGCGGCCCTGGCCTTGGAGGCCAAGGATGAATCCCGGCAACTGGCAACCGCCGACCCCGGGCGCACCCTGCTGGCCGCGGCCAGCACCGCGCACCCCAATCATTTCGTCAACCAGCCAGGATGCCAAGCTATTTATCACCTGCTCCCCTGGCTGGCCAAGGCCTTGGGCCAAGGCCTGCCCCTGGCCAATGGCGGCCATGTCACCAGCGCCGCCTTCACCCTGGCGTTGGTCTGGGGATGCGATCCGATCGTCCTGGTGGGACAGGACTTGGCCTTCAGCCAGGGACGAAGCTATGCCCAAGGGCGGGTGGGGGGCGGCCAACCACCCGGCGACCAGCGCCGGGAAGTGCCCGCCATCGGCGGTGGCACGGTGGAAACATCCGTGGTCATGGCTGGTTACATCGACTGGTACCGGGAAGCCGCGGCCTTTCTGAGCCAGAGGAAGGATGGGCCGCGGTTGGTGAATGCCACCGCCCAGGGCGCCTGGCTGCCGGGTTTCGAGCACCTTGATCTGACGGCGATTTTGGGAGAGTTGCGCCAGGCGCACGGTAAGTTCGAGCGACCACTGGAAGTTTCCCGGAAGCTGGAGGCTCTGCCGGTTTGGCGGGTGGGACAGGCTCTCAGCCAGGCGCGGGCTGAACTGCGCCAAGGAATCAATACTTTGGCGTCTCATGGCATCGAGGCCTTGCGCAGGGAAACGCCGCCGGATTCGGTGGTGACCGAGATCTGGGACTTGATGGGAAACAGCGCCAGTCCTGACCACGCGCGGGCGGTGCTCGAGGAATTGATTCAGGCCATGGCCCGGATGGCGGAGGTGGTCCATGCCCACGCCTAGCCTGGGTCTGGTGATGATCCTGAAAAACGAGGCGGCCAATCTGCCCCGCTCCCTGGCTCCCATCGCCCATTGCTTCGATGAGGTGGTGGTGGTCGACACTGGCTCCCAGGACGAAACAGTCCGGCTTTGCAAGGAGTTGGGGGGAAAGGTCACCTCCATCGCCTGGCGGGATGATTTCGCGTTCGCCCGCAATCAATCCATCGCCCTGGCCAGCGCCGACTGGCTGCTCTGGCTGGACGGCGACAATGCCACCACGCCTCAGGAAATCGAGGCGTTACGCGCAACCATCCCCCAGTCTGGGCCGGGGGTGATCTGGGCCCAGGAAAAGGTGGTGCCCTCCGGCGAACGGCTCTGGCAAAAGCGCTGTTTCCCTCGCCGGCCGGAGGTCAGGTTCGTCGGGCGGGTGCACGAGCAGTTGGCGCATCCCCCGGATTGGCCCAACCTGGTGGCGCCCATGGTCGTCGAGCACTGGGGTTACGCCGATCCCCGGCGTTCGCGGGAAAAGGGCGTCTACTATCTAAGCTTATTACAGCGAACGCTTGAAGAAAATCCGGATGATTTCTATGCCCGCTTCCAGGCCGGGCGCTGTCTGGTCAATCTGGCCAACTGGCCGGATGCCGTGACGGCGCTGGGCCAGGTCGCGGTTGACTCGCGGGCGCGGGAGCGCAACCCCGAACTTTGGGCCGCGGCGCAGCATCTGCTGGCCCAGGCCTGGCAACGCCTGGGCCGCGTCGACCAGGCCCGGCAGGTGCTGGACGATCTGCTGAAGCAAATGCCTGCCCATGGGCTCAGTCATTACCAGCGCGGTCGTCTGGCCTATGGTTTGGGGGACTGGTCAGGGGCGGCGGAGCACCTGTCCCGCGCCCTGGACTTGGGCTGGGGCGCGCCGGTGGTGGACCTGGACCCCGGGCAAACCACTTTTCGCGCGCACTATTTCCTGGCTCGGGCCTTGGAGGAATTGGGTCGTCCCCAAGAGGCCTTGGCCCAGATCAGCGCCGCCCAGGCCGCTGATCCCTGTCAAGCCGGCCTGGCCATCGACCGGGCGCGACTCCTCATGGCCAGCGGTGAACCTCTGGCCGCCCGGAATGTATTAGAGCAAATACTTCAAAATGCGCCCCGGGACCGGCGTGCCCTGGCCCTGTGGCGACGAATCGAGGCGTCGGCATGAAGAAGCCCAGCCTGCACATCGCATTCATCACCGACGGTCAACCTTTTCACGGAGCCTCGCCCGAGGAGCATGCCTTGGGCGGCTCGGAAACCGCCTGCGTGCAGATGGCCCGGGCCCTGGCCCAACGCGGCCACCGGGTCCAGGTCTTTTGCCGCTGCCCCCGTCCGGGTTTTCACCACGGGGTGGTCTACCGGGACCGCTGCGATCTGGTGGACGCCGCCCAGGAGGAGCGCTTCGCGGTGGTGGTGGTCAGCCGGTTCTTCACCGCCTTGGACCTGCCCCTCCAGGCCGGGCTCAAGGTGTTGTGGAACCATGACATCCTGGACGCGCCCAACCTCTTGCGCAAGCGTTTGGACGCACTGGACCTCTGCCTGGTCCTCAGCCAGTTCCACGCCGAGGATTTCCTGGCCAAGGCGTCGGAGATCGCCCCCAAGTTGGCCCTGACCCGCAATGGCCTGGATCTGGACCTGCTGGACCACGCCGCCTCCGGAGTCCAGCGCGACCCCTGGCTGATGGGCTATGTCTCCCGGCCGGAGCGTGGATTAAAGTTATTGCTTCAGCATGTCTGGCCGGCCCTGCGGGAGCGCAAGCCCAGCCTGCGCCTGGCGGTTTGCGGCTATGAGGTCGACACCAGCGAATTGCCCGAGGCCGTGGCCCGGGAGCATCGCCAGATAGCGGATTTGCTGGATAACAGCCCGGGAGTGATCCGGCTGGGCGCCTTGGCCAAGGCTGAATACTACCGTTTCCTGGCCAGTTGCGGCCTCCTGCTCTACCCGTGTGTTTTCCCCGAAATATCCTGCATCGCCGCCCTGGAGGCCCAGGCCCTGGGCACGCCCTTGCTGACCAGCGACGCCTTCGCCCTGCGGGAGACCGTGTTGGAGTCCAGGTTCCGGGTGAGTGGCGAGCCCGGCTCCCCCGCCTACCTGAGCGCATATCTCCAGCGCGCGCTGGAACTCATCCAAGAGCCGGAAGAGTCCCAGGGCCTGGCCGAAATCGCCCAGGCGCGGGTGCGGGCGCGGCACGACTGGTCGCGCATCGCCGGAGAATGGGAGGACCTGTTTCTGGAACACCTTTCGCGTCGGGTCCGGCAGGAGGCCTCGGCCCTGGCCGCCAGCCTGGTCCTGAAGGGCGATCGCGCCACGGCCGAGGAGCTATTGCAGCGGGACCTGCCGGTGCCGGACGAAGGGCCGGCCCCCCAGGATCCGGACGAGGATGGTCTCTTGGACGCCATGGCCCAGGCCTTGGCCGGGTCCGTGCCCGAGCAGGGCGCCGTGGGGGTGCTGTCCCAGGACCAGGGGCGCACCGCCCGCGGTCTGGCCAAGCGGCTGGGACGCGAAATCCAGGAGGTCGAAGTCACTGGCGACAGCCATAACCACCTGGACGCCCTGGTGATCAGAGACTCTCTGGAGCGGGCGGAAGACCCCGCCCAATTGCTGCGATGGGCCTTGTCCTGGTGCAATCCCCAGGGCAAGGTGTTGCTCTGCGTGGCCTCCGGGGCCTGGCCCCTGCTGATGGCCGGCCATCTGGCCCGTCGTCACGACCTGGGGCGCGAGGAACTCCTGGCCTTGTTGCCCGGGCGCTCGGTGTCCCTGCGCTACCTGGCCCGGGGCCTGGTGGGGCAGGGCGCGGACCGCTACTTCGCCGGCCGCTGGCTGGCCCTGGCCCCGGCCGCCGGCCCCGCGCCGGGCTCCCTGGAGAGCGGCGCGGGCCTGCACCGCACCCGGCCCGCGCCCCTGGTCCTGGTGGAAGAGGTGAAGCGTGCCGGCCTGGTCTGAGCCCGCGCCGCGCCTGCGCCTGGTCAGCGACAGGCCCCAGCGCCTGGTGGTGATCCAACTGGCGCGCCTGGGCGATTTCCTGCAGAGCACCCCGCTGCTGGCCGCCCTGCGCGCGCGTCATCCCGGGGCGCGAATCACGGCCCTGGTCAGCCCCGCCCAGGCCCCTCTGGCCCAAGGCTGCGGCCTGGTTGACGAAGTCCTTGCTTTAGATCCGGCCACCCTGGAGCAGGCCGCCGCCGAGGGGCAGAACCACCTGGCCCTGGCCCGGGTGGCGGGGCTCTGCGCCCCCCTCTGGCGGCAACCCGCCCAGGCGGTCTACAACCTCAACTTCTCCCGCCTGGCCGCCGGGGTGGCCCAGGGCTGGGGCCAGGCCGTCCCGCACGGCTGGCGGCTGGACGCCTCTCGCCGCCTGCGGGGCGCGCCCTGGGCCGGTTTCGTGATGCAAAACGTCTCCGACCGCCGCCTGACCCGGCTGCACCTCAGCGACATCCTGGCCTCCTATGCCGAGCCCGAGGGGCCTCCCCTGACCCGGTTGGCCCAGCGGGTGGAGGAGCGCGCCGGGACCCAGGTCCTGGCCGCGCTGGGCGCGCGCCGCCCCCGGGTGGCCCTGCAACTGGGGGCCAACAACGACCTGCGCCGTTGGCCAGTGGCCAGTTTCGCCAGCCTGGCCCAGGCGTTGCTGGATCAGGGCATCGAGGTCTGCCTGGTGGGCAGTCATGGCGAGCGCGGGCTGGGCCGGCGGCTGCAAGAGGCCCTGGGTCCGGCCGGGGCCAAGGTTCACGATCTGATGGGGCGCACCGACTTGCCCGGCCTGGCCGCGGTCCTGGCCGCCATGGACCTGGTGGTCTCGGGCGACACCGGCAGCCTGCACCTGGCCACGGCGGTGGGCGCGCCGGTGCTGGCCCTGTTCATGGGGCCGGCCCAGGCCCACGAGACCGGCCCCTATGGCGCGGGGCACCTGGTGCTCCAGGCCCGGGACGCCTGCGGCCCCTGCCAGGAGGAGGCCCCGGTCTGCGGCGGGGCGGCTCCCTGCCGGCGGCTCCTGGAGCCGGCCATGGTGGCGCGCGCGGTCCTGGGCCTGCTGGCGGGCCACCCGGCGGCCGAGGTGGGGGCGGGGCTGGACCTGCCCGAGGGCGTGGAGCCCCTGCTCGGCGAGTTGGACGGCTTTGGCCAGCGCTACCGCCCCCTGCGGCCCCGGCCCCTGGAGCCGGTCTCCGCCCTGGCCCTGGCCCTGCGCCAGGCCGGCCGCACCCTGCTGCGGCCCCAGGCGGCGGCCGGGAGCGTGGCCGAGCTGCGGGCCGAACACCAGCCCCCCCGGGACGAATCCCGGGCGGTCCTGGCCGGTCTGAGCGCGGCGGCCCGGCGTCTGACCCTGGCCCTGGCCGCCGGCGCCGCCCCGGCCGCGCGGCGGGTCCTGGTCGAGGCCCCGGGCCTCTGCCCCCTGGCCGCCCTGGCCGGGCCGGAAGCCCCGCCCCGCCTGGCCGAGGCCAGCGCCCTGGCCCGGGACTGGCTGGAGGCGGCCGAGGGCCTCTGAAGCCGTGGTATCGATCTTGCACAACCCAGCTTGAACGTACGCGCGGAGTGGATTTGTGGATTTTTTTGCCGCCAACCTGGCCGTCCTGGCCCAGCGCCAGCCCGACCTGGCCCGCCGTCTGGAGCGGACCCCGCCTCATCCCGAGGCCCTGGTCTCGCCCAGCCGGGGCGGCGCGCCCAGTCTCAAGCTGGGCGGCCTGAGCCTCACCTCCGGGGTGGACCCGGTGGCCGAGGGGCAGCGCCAGGCGGCCCAGGCCCCGGCCGGACCCCTGGCGGTGCTGGGCTTTGGCCTGGG
>CALERA010000246.1 GCA_937908275.1 uncultured Desulfarculaceae bacterium
CGCAGGGCCTCGCGGAACAGGCCCTCGTGGGTGCGGGGGCTGCAGGAGGCCACCACCACCCGGTTGAGGCGGTGCTCCTTGATGATCTCGGCCATCTTCTCCTGGCTGTCGGTGGAGCAGGTGAACAGATAATCCGTGGCCAGGGCCACCCCGGGCAGTCCCTGGCTGTACTCCACCACCTCCGGCACCTCCACCACCCCGGCGATGTTGATGCCGCAGTGGCAGATGAAGACCCCCACCCGGGGCTCCTCGCCGGAGATGTCGCGCTCGGGCGGGAACTCGGCCGGGCGCACTTCCTCTCCCCGGGACTGGGCCAGCAGGGCGCCAGCCGCCGCCGCCGCGCCCGAGGCCTGCATCACGGTGTCCGGGATGTCGCGCGGGGCCTGGAAGGCGCCGCAGACATAGACCCCCTCGCGGTTGGTGAGCAAGGGATTGATGTCGGCCCGGGCCGCGAAGCCGAAGCGGTCCAGGTCCACCCCCAGGCGGCCGGCCAGGGCCATGCCGGCCGGGTTGGGCGCCAGGCCCACCGAGAGCACCAGCAGGTCGAATACCTCGCGCTGGGGCTGGTCCTGCTCGTCGAAGTACTCCAGGATGATGTCGCCACTGGCCGGGTCATCCAACACCCTGGAGATCAGGGAGCGCACATAGCGCACACCGTGATCTCCCTTGGCCCGCTCGTAGTAGCGGTCAAAGCCCTTGCCCTGGGCGCGCACGTCCATGTAGAAGATCGTGGTGTCCAGGCCGGGCACGTGCTCGCCGGCGATGATGGCCTGCTTGGTGGCGTACATGCAGCAGACGTAGGAGCAGTAGTCGCGGTTCAGGGAGGCGTCGCGGCTGCCCACGCACTGGATCCAGGCCACCCGCTTGGGCTCGCGGTGGTCGCCCGGGCGCTGCACGTGGCCGCCAAAGGGTCCGCTGGCGCTGAGGATGCGCTCGAACTCCAGGCTGGTGATCACGTTGGGATAGCGGCCGTAGCCGTACTCCGCCCGCAGGCGGGCGTCGAAGGGCACGAAGCCCGGGGCCATGATCAAGGCCCCGACCTTGAGCTTCTCCTCCCGGGGCTCCAGGTCGTGGTTGATGGCCCCGGCCTGGCAGACCTCCAGGCACTGGTAGCACTCCGAGCAGATGCCGCAGGCCAGGCAGCGGGCGGCCTCGGCCCGCACCTGCTCCTCGCTCAGGCCGGCCACCACCTCGCGGAAATCGCCCCGCCGGCCGATGGCGTCGGCCAGGGCCGGACGCTGGCGGGTCTGCTTGGCGATGCCCTCGGTCTCGCCCTTGGCCAGGGCGCGCTCGCGCTCCCGGCCGGCCAGCAGGTCCTCGCCCTTCAGGAAGCGGTCGATGCTGAGGGCGGCGGCCTTGCCCTGGCCGATGGCCCGCACCACGGTGTCCGGCCCGCTGACCAGGTCGCCGGCGGCAAAGAGCCAGGGAACCGCGGTCTGCTGGCTGAGCGGATGGGCGGCCAGGGTCTGGCCCCGGCCCAGGCTCAGGCCGCTCAGCTTGGCCAGGAAGCCGGGATCGCTGCGCTGGCCAATGGCCGAGATCACCGCGTCCAGGGCCATGCGCCGCTCGCTGCCCGGCCTGGGCTGGGGCCGGCGGCGGCCGCTCTGGTCGGGCTCGCCCAGCTCCATGGCCACCACCTCCACCTCGCTCAGCACGCCGTCGCGGCCCAGGAAGCGGGTGGGCGCGGTCAGGTACTCGATGCGGATGCCCTCCTCCAGGGCCTCCTCGATCTCCTCCGCGTAAGCCGGCATCTCGGCCCGGGTGCGGCGGTAGAGGATGGTCACCTCCCGGCTGCCCAGGCGCAAGGCGGTGCGGGCCGCGTCGATGGCCACGTTGCCGCCGCCGATGACCGCCACCCGCTCGCCCGGGGACTGGCCCCGGCCCAGGGCGGCCTCGCGCAGGAACTCCACCCCGGAGATGACGCCGGTCAGGTCCTCGCCCTCCAGGGCCAGGGGCGTGCCCTGATGGGCACCCACCGCCACCAGCACCGCGGCGAAGCCCTGGGCCCGCAGGTCCTCCAGCGACCTGTCCGGCCCGACGGGGCTGTTCAGGGCGATCTCCACCCCCAGGCGCTTGATGTATTCGATCTCGTAATCCAGCACCCGGCGGGGCAGGCGATAGGCCGGGATGCCCACCCGCAGCATGCCGCCGGCCTGGGGCAGGGCCTCGAAGATGGTGACCTGGATCCCGGCCTGGGCCAGGTAGAAGGCCGCGGTGAGCCCGGCCGGGCCGGAGCCCACGATGGCCACCCGCTCCGGCCGCTGGGGCGCGACCGCGGGCAGGTCCATCTCGCCCTGGTCCACCTCCCAGTCGGCCACGAAGCGCTTGAGCTCGCGGATGGCGATGGGCTCGTCCACCTCGGCCCGGGCGCAGGCGGTCTCGCAGGGATGGGTGCAGACCCGGCCGCAGACCGCCGGCAGGGGGTTGTCCTTGCGGATCAGGGCCAGGGCCTCACGATAGCGGCCCTGGGCGATCAGGGCTACGTAGCCCTGCACGCTGATGCCGGCCGGGCAGGCATCCTTGCAGGGGCTGACCCCGCGCTTGTCCACGGCAAAAGCCCCGGGCACCGCCTGGGGGAAATGACGGAAGATGGCCTTGCGCCGGTTCAGGTCCTGGTTGAAGTTGGCCGGCACCTCCACCGGGCAGACCTTGGCGCACTCCCCGCAGCCCGAGCACTTGTCCACGTCGATGAAACGCGGCTCCTTGCGCAGCTTCAGGGTGAAGTCCCCGGGCTGGCCCTCCAGGCCCAGGATCTCGGTCCGGCTCAGGATCTCGATGTTGGGGTTGGCCGCCACCTCGATCAACTTGGGCGAGATCATGCAGGTGGAGCAGTCGTTGGTGGGGAAGGTCTTGTCCAGCCGGGCCATGATGCCGCCGATGGAGACGTCGCGCTCCACCAGGTAGACCTTGTAGCCCGCGCCGGCCAGGTCCAGGGCCGCCTGCATGCCGGCGATGCCGGCCCCGGCCACGCAGACCGCGCCGGTGACCTCCCGCCCCTGGGGTTGCTTTGTCTGGCTCATGCCCATGACCCCTTTCAGATCGCCAGCCCAGCCGTGGCCAACAAGGGCCGGGGGCTGGTGAGATGCCGGTCCAGCCAGCGCCCGGCCTGGGGGTGTCCCAGGGCCAGGCCCAGCAGTTCGGTGAAATAGAAGACCGGCAGGTAGACCTCGCGCCCCAGGCCTCGGGCGATCTCGGCCTGGTACAGGTCCAGGTTGGCCTGGCACATCTGGCAGCCGGTGACGATGCAGTTGGCCCCGCGCTCCAGGGCGCGCAGATAGAGATTGCCCACCAGGTGGGCCACCAGGTCCGGCCGGGAGACGGCGTGGCTGGCCCCGCAGCAGTCGGTCTTGTGGGGCCAGTCGATGACCTCGGCCCCCAGGCTGGCCAGCAGGCGATCCAGGCCGGTGGGGTTCTCGGCCTGGGGATGGCCGGTCACCTCCGGGGGGCGCTGGCCCTGGCAGCCGTAGTAGGCCACCGGCTTGAGGCCGGTCAGCCGCCGCTGGACCAGGGGCTCGATCCGGGCCAGGATGGCCGGGCTGGTCAGGAACTGGTTGAGCTCCACCACCTGGGTCCCGCGCCAGTCGCCCAGGGCCGCCACCTCGGGCGTCAACCAGGAATCGTCCTGGGTCAATTCGTGCTGGGCGCTTTTGAGCCGGTTGAAGCACAGGGCGCAGGGCACCACCACCGGCTGGGGACCGGCCGCGGCCAGGGCCAGGTTGCGCGCGCCCAGGTTCAGGGCCGCGCGGTGGTCCAGGCTGTGGCCAGCGCTGGCCCCGCAGCAGTTCCAGTCCGGCACCTCCACCAGCTCCAGGCCCAACAGCTCGGTCGCCGCCTCCAGGGACTCGGCGTAGTCCCGGGCGGTGGCCTCCAGGGAGCAACCAGGGTAGTAGCCGACCTTGCTCATGGGCGGGCCTCCTTGGACGCGAAAACCCCCTTGAGCCAGCGCCGCCGCCGCAACCGGGGAGGCACCAGCTTGATCCGGCCCCGGCGCAGCATCTCCCAGCCCAGGCGGGCGTTCTTGATGGCCTCCGGTCCCAGGGCCCCGCCACTCTTGAGCAGGAAACGGGTCAGCAGGCTGCCCTCGAAGACCCGGCCCCGCTTGGCCACCTCCTCCAGGAACAGGCGGTGGAACAAGAGCGTGCGGGCCTCGCCCACCTCCGCGCCGGCGCGGAAGAGCTTCTCCTTGAGCCAGTCCATGAAGCCCGGCAGGTCCACCTGGTTGGGACAGCGGGTCAGGCAGGTCTGGCAACTGGCGCAGACCCAGGGGGTGCGGGCGGCCAGCAGTTGCTCCACCTGTCCGAACTGGGCCAGGCGCACCACCTGGTAGGGCAAGAGGTCCATGGCGAAGGTCAGGGGACAGCCGTTCGTACACTTCTTGCAGCCAAAGCAGGCGGCCAGGTTGAACTCCCGCCCGGCCAGGCCGGCGCGCAGGAATTCCCCGCTGGGGCGCAAGCTTGGCAGGGTAGCGGTTTCCGGGGTCATGCTCACCTCGCAGTCGCCACTACGGCAGAATCCGCCGCACCTCGCCCATCAGTTCCTCGGGCTCGGGCGGCTTCTCGATGTAGCCCTCGGGCGGGGGCACGGTCTGGTTCTTGAACTTGTCCAGCACCTTCTGGGAGTGCAGGAAGGTCTTGCGCGCCAGGCCGGAGATGATCAGGACCGGGATGTCCTTCAGCTCCGGGTCGGTCTTGATGTCGCGGTACATCTTGATGCCGCTCTCCTTGGGCATCATCACGTCCAGGGTGATCAGGGAGGGCCGCTTCTCGCGGACCTTCTGCATGCCCTGCTCGCCGTTCTCGGCCACGGTCACCCGGTAGCCGTTGCTTTCCAGCAGGGTGGAGATGAAGGTGCGCAGGTCCATCTCATCGTCCACCACCAAAATCCTCTGGGACATGGCCATGCTCCTTTCCTGTCCCGCCCGGCGTCGGCGGGCGCTAGAGCGTGTAGGCTCGTTCGGGGTTCTTGATCGCCATCACGTGGCAGGGCGCGCGCCGGGAAACCTGCTCCACGGTGCTGCCGTAATGGGTGGTCTCCTTGACCGTGGCCCCGGCCGCGCCCAGCACGATCAGGTCCACCTGGTTCTCCCGGGCGTAGCGCAGGATCTCCACGAAGGCGGTGCCGGGCTTGACCGTCCAGGCCACGTCCTTGATCGCCCCCAGGCGGTCCTGGTAGCGGGCCTTGAGCTCGGCCAGGGCCTGGGAGACCACCGCGTCCGAGGCGTAGGTGACCTCCCCGGGCGGGGCCTGCTCCGAGGTCTCGGTGGGGGTGTAGCGCAGACTGGAGCGCAGCACGTGCAGCACGTGCAGCTTGGCGCCATAGCGTTCGGCCAGGTCCAGGGCGTGGTAGAACGCTATCTCGGCGTCCTCGGAATAATCCGTGCAATACAGGACGTTGCGGTATCCGACCATGGCTTGTGCATCCTCCTTTCCCGGGCCCGGGGGCGGCCCCATGGCTCAGGCGTTAGAACACCCCGCCGCCGCTTCCCCCTGGGCGGCCTCGCCGCCCAGGGGCAGGATGATCCGGAAGGTGGCCCCCAGTCCCGGCCGGGTCTGGTATTCCACCCGCCCCCCGTGCTCGCGGGCCACCTTCTGGCAGACCATGAGCCCCAGTCCGGTGCCGGCCGCGCCCTTGCTGCTGTAAAACCCCTGGAAAATCCGCTCCTGGGCCTCGTCGTCCAGGCCCGGGCCGTTGTCCTCCACCCAGAGACAGGCCTCTTTGCCCTGGATGCCCACCCCCATCCGCACCCGGCCCTTGCTCACGGTGCCGGCCGCGTCGATGGCGTTGCCCACCAGGTTCATCAGGGCGTCCAGGATGGCGCGGTCCTCCACCTGGGCCATGATCGGCGGAGCCTCCTCGGCCAGGCCACAGGTCAGCTCCACGTCGCGGCGCTCGGCCTCGGCGGCCAGGCAACAGGCCGCCTCGCGGCACAGGGCGGCCAGATCGGTGGGGTTCGCTTCCGGTTCGCGGGGCTTGGCCAGGGTCAGCAGGTCCTTGACCAGCTCCGCCACCCGGCGCAGGTTGCGCTCCACCATGTCCAGGCCCTGGCCGGAGAGCTCGCGGTCCAGGCGCTCCAGGCCCTGGCGCACCATGTAGGTGCCGCCGCGCAGGCCGGTGAGCATGTTCTTGAGGGCGTGGACCAGGGAGCTGACGGTCTGGCCCACCGCGGCCAGACGCTCGCTCTGCACCACCTTGGCCGTGGCCTCGGCCACCCGGGTCTCCAGCTCCTCGGTGTAGGCCTTGAGCTGGGCCTTCAGGCGCAGGCGCTCCCGGGCCCGGTTCAGGGCCAGGGCCAGCTCCTCGCCGTTGATGGGCTTGGTGATGAAGTCGCTGGCGTCCAGTTGCAGGGACTTGATGGCCAGGTCCATGTCGCCGTGGCCGGTGATGACGATGACCTCGGTGGAGGGGCTCTGCTGCTTGATGCGCCGCAGCACCTCGATGCCGTCCAGGCCGGGCATCTTCAGGTCGGTGATGACGATGTCCTGCTTGAGCCGGCCGAACAGGGCCAGGCCCCCGGCCCCGTCCTCGGCGGTGATCACGTCGTAGCCGTCAGCCCCCAGGTCCAGGGCCAGCATCCGCCGGATTCCAGGCTCGTCGTCGATGAGCAAGAGGCGGTTGTAGTCCATCTCCGGAATCATGCCTCCTCCTCTCCCGCCTGCTCGAAGCTGACCACGAAGGTGGTGCCCCGGCCGGCTTCGCTGTCCACCGCGATGCGTCCGCCATAGTCGCGCACGATGCCGTAGGAGATCGACAGCCCCAGACCGGTGCCCCGGCCCACCTCCTTGGTGGTGAAGAAGGGCTCGAAAATGCGCGACTTGATCTCCTCGGGGATGCCGAAGCCGTTGTCCGAGACGCTGACCGCCACCCGGCCGTTCTCGCGCCAGGTGCGCACCTGGATCGCCCCGTCCAGGCCGGTCTCCTTGTCGCGGCGGTCCTCGATGGCGTCGCGGGCGTTGAGCACCAGGTTGATGAAGACCTGCTCCAGGCGGTTGGGCTCGCCCCAGATCAGGGGCAGGTCCTCGGCCAGATCCAGGCGCACCTCGATGTCGTGCAGGTGGAGCTGCTGGCCCAGGAGGTGGAAGACCCGCCGCACCGGGGCGTTGATGTCCAGGCGCTCGCGCTCCACCCGGGACTTGCGCCCGAACTCGCGCAGATGGTTGATGATCCGCTCGGCCCGGCTGACCTGGGAGATCAGCTCCCGGGCCACGTCCTTGAGCACCGCCAGCTCCGGCTGGATCCCGCGCTCGGCCTGCTTGGCCAGGAAATGCCCGGCGGTGCCGATGACGCTGAGCGGCTGGTTTATCTCGTGGGCCACGCCGGTGCTCATCTCGCCCAGGGTGGCCATCTTGGCCGCCTGCACCAGTTGCTCCTCGGTCTTGAGCATCTGGGTGATGTCGGCGGTGGTGGCGATGCAGGCCCGGCGGCCCAGGTGCTCGCCATAGCTGGCCCGGATGTTGACGAAGTAGGAGGTGCCGTCGCGCCGGGCCTGGCAGACCCGGGGCAGGAAGCTCTCGCCCCGCTCCAGGAAGCCCCGCACCCGGTGCTGGTCGGCGGGGTCGGTCAGATCCAGGACCGAGCGGCCCAGGAGCTCCTCCTTGGTGTAGCGATAGTCGGCGGTGGCGCGGTCGTTGGCGTCCAGGATCTCCAGGCTGTCGTGGTCGAAGACCAGGATCGGGTTGGGGGCGTTGTTGAAGAACAGGCGGTACTTCTCCTCCGAGCGCCGCAGCTCTTCCTCCAGCATGCGGATGGCGGTGATGTCGGTGGCCATCTCCATCACCGCGCTGATGTTGCCTTGCTTGTCGCGGATGGGCGCGGTGAGGTTGAGGATGTAGCGCGGCTTGCCGTCCTGGCCCAGGGTGGTCTCCTCGGCCGAGTGCACCTGGCCGTCGGCGAAGGTCATCTCCACCGCGCAGGTGGGGCACTTGCTGCGCCGGCCCTTGTAGGCCTCGTAGCAGTGCTCGCCCATCCGGGCCCCGAACTCGCGCTCGAACATCTTGTTGAAGCCCACCAGGCGCAGGTCCCGGTCCTGCACCGTGATGTGGCAAGGCACCTGCTCGAACAGGATCTGGAACTGCTGGCGGCTCTCGTGCAGGGCCGCGGTCTTTTCCTTCACCGCCTGGCGCATGGCCTCGAAGGACTGGGCCAGGTCGCCGATCTCGTCGCCGGTCAGGGGCTTGACCACGTGGTCGTAGTCGCCCTGGGCGATGCGCCGGGTCTCCTGGGCCAGGGAGCGCAGGGGCTGGTTGACGAAGTGGAAGGTGAACAGACCCACGATGCCGCCCAGCAGGGCGAAGACCACCAGGGCGAAGACCACCACCTGGCGGGTGGTGGCGCTGACCTCGGCGTCCACCTTGGCCAGGCTGAGGTTCACGTCCAGCACCCCCAGCACCGACTGGTCCGGAGGATGGGCGTGGCAGGAGTCGTTGTAGCAGGCCGGCTCGGTGTAGATGGGGTTGATCACCCCCAGCACCCGGTGGGTGGGGGCCCCGGCCGGGTTGACGCTCTGGAAGATGCGGCTGGTCCGGCCCTGGGGCAGGCGCTCCAGGGGCTGGTCCTTGAAGTGGCAGGCGTAGCAGGCCTCGGCCTGCATGTCCACCAACTGGCCGATCTCCGCGGCCCGACTGCTGAACATGATCTGGCCCTTCTTGTTGAAGACCCGGATCACGTCCACGCCCTCCTGCTTGCCCACGGCCTCGATGATGGCGTGCACGCTGTCGCGCTGGTCCTTGAGCATGGCGTCGCGGGTGGCGCGCTTGACGGTGTCGGAGAACCAGGAGCCGCTCTGGGAGATGCGGCTGACGGAGTTGTCCTCCTGGGCCTTGATGCCCACCACCGCCGCCAGGCAGACCATCACCAGCACCGACAAACCCACCCAGGCGGTGAGCTTGAAGGCCAGACGGCTGGTCAGGCGATTAAGCCAAGCTGGTTGATCGGGTTGGGGCATGGACTCCTCCTACCAGGGAACAGAGCAGGAGACATGCCAATAGACGCGAATTCTTATTAACTAGTCATTAGAGGCAGTTGTTCAATATTGTAGCATTGGGTCCGCTGCAACGTTGCGCAGCACTGCAACATTATGTTGCATTTGTTGCAGCAACACGCTGCAACATTCATCAATTCTCCGGTCCACCACTAGCGATTCCCCAACGCCGCATCCGCCGCCAGAGGGTGGTGCGATCCACCCCAAGGGCCTCCGCCGCCCGCTGGCGGTTCCAGCCGTGGGTCTTGAGCACCTCCAGCAGTTGCTGGCGCTGGGGGTTGATCACCCGCACCGTGGGGGTGGCGCCCACGCCCTGGATCTCGCGCAGGTCCCGGGGCAGGTGGTCGCACTGGATGACGTCGCCCCGGCAGAGCAGGCAGGCGTGCTCCAGGATGTTCTCCATCTCCCGCACGTTGCCCGGATAGTCGTAGTTGAGCAGCACGTCCAGGGCCTCGGGCGAGAAGCGGCAGATGTAGGTGCCCCGCTCCACGTTCTTGCGCTGGATGAAGCGGCGGATCAGCAGGGGGATGTCCTGGCGGCGCTCGCGCAGGGGGGGGATGTTCACCCGGATCACGTTGAGCCGGTAATAGAGGTCCTCCCGGAACAACCCGGCCTTGACCTGGGCGTCCAGGGGCTTGTTGCAGGCGGTGACAATGCGCACGTCCACCTGCACCGTCTTGGCCGCTCCCAGGGGATAGAACTCCTGGTCCTCCAGCACCCGCAGTAACTTGGCCTGCAGGGCCAGAGGCATCTCGCTGATCTCGTCCAGGAAGATGGTGCCGTTGTGGGCCTGGGTGAAGCGGCCGGGCTTGTCGCGTCCCGCCCCGGTGAAGGCCCCGCGCACATAGCCGAACATCTCGGATTCCAAGAGGTTCTCGGGCAGGGCCGCGCAGTTGACCTTGACAAAGGGCTGGGACTTGCGCGGGCTCATGTTGTGGATGATGTTGGCCAGCAGGTCCTTGCCGGTGCCGGTGGGGCCCTCGATCAGCACCGTCACCGGGGTGGGGGCCACCACCTTCAGGGTGTCGAAGATGCGGGCCAGTTGGGGCGCGTCGCCGATGTAGTCCTCCCAGGAGTAGGACCGGGTGGAGCGCTTGTTCATCAGCTTCATCAGGTGCATGCTCTGGATGGTCTCCACCCCGCCCACCAGCTTGCCCTGGGCGTCGCGCAGGGGGGAGACCGAGACCTTGACCGGGGCCACCGAGCGGCCCCCCTGGCGGATGAAGACCGCGTCCAGGCCGTACTGGCTGTTGCCGGTCTCCATGGCCTTGCGCAGGGGGCAGTCGCTGTCGCAGAGGGTGGATTGGAAAACCTCGCGGCAGGGGCGGCCCAGGGCCTGGGCCGCGCTCAGGCCGGCGATCTGCTCGGCGGCCGGGTTGAGATAGGTCAGGCGCATCTCATCGTCCACGGCCACCACCCCCAGGGCCAAGGCCTCCAGGATGCGGTCGGAAGAGGTGGCTGGGTATGCGGTTTCGTTGTCCATGACCTGCCTCGTCCCTGCGTCCGGCCGGTCCCGGGCGCGGGACGGCCGGGGCCGGATATCGGCCCCTGCCAAGAACCTATCCCATGCCGGGCTTTCTTGCCAAGCCAAACCGGCACCCCGGCTCTGGGCGGGGATCGAGCGAAGAGTCGGCACCGCGCCACGCATTGCCGACCCCAACCGGGTTTGCCCCGGCCCACCCTCGTCCCGCAGGCGATTTTCGCGGCAGAATAGGAGGCGCGTCTTGGGAGGCGTCGCAGGACCAGGGTGACGCCTCTTAAGGCTACTGCTTAAATTTCGTACGTTTTTGCAAACCGACCTTTCCACGAAGCACCATAAATAGCTTTCCCCCTCCTGATTTTAAGCCCTATAATTTTAGATATACCTTCCTGGCATTGAATCCACACCACCTCACGCGCAGCGTCAAGGAAGCAAGGGCTGTCCGTCGCGGGAGCTTTCCCGAGCGCGGCGTCAGGCGCGCCACCACTCCGGCCGCCCCGGACCAGCCCCCCAACACGCCTGCCCACAAAGATGCCCTTGGCCGGGGTGGTCTGGACGCCACGGCCTGCCTCACCCGACCTCCATGTAATCCGTCAGGGAAGCCCCCTGGCGACGGTCCGGCCTGGACGGACCGGTTTGGGTCCCAGCCTGGAAGCGCAGGGGGTTAATGGAGCCGAAAGACCGGGCAAACATACTCATTGTGGACGACCTGCCCGAAAACATCTGGGTGTTGAGCGAGATTCTCAAGCCGTTTTACAACCGCAGCGCCAGCCTCGATGGACGGGAGGCGCTCCAACTGGCCAACTCCGACCCCCAGCCGGACCTGATCCTCCTGGACATCAAGATGCCGGGGATGGACGGCTACGAGGTCTGTCGCCAGCTGAAGTCCAAGAAGAAGACCAGGGATATACCGGTGATCTTCGTCACGGGCCTGCAGGAGTCTGGCAACGAGGCCCAGGGGTTCGAGGCCGGGGCGGTGGACTACATCACCAAGCCCATCAATCCGCCGGTGGTGCTGGCCCGGGTGCGCACCCACCTTCAACTCAAGGAGGCCCTGCGGGCCAGCGAGGAGCGTCGGCGCTTCGCCCAGGCCGCGGTGGGGGCCTTCAGCTTTGAATGGGACGCCCGCACCAACAAGTCCTTCTGGTCGGAGGAGCTGTTCGCGCTGTTCGGCCTGGACCCCCAGCGCAGCGAGGCCTCCCTGGAATCCTGGGAGCAGACCATCCATCCCGAGGACCGGGAGCGCATCGTCAACTCTTTCCGCGCGGCGGTGCGGGGCAAAAGGCCGGTAGGCGCCGAATGGCGGGTGGGCAACCCGCCCGCCGATGGTCGCTGGCTGATGGCCCAGGCCAAGCCGGTGTTCAACCAGCGGGGCAACTTGCTGGGCTACACCGGGGTGGTGATGGACATCAGCCAGCGCAAACAAGCCGAGGCCACCCTGCGCCAGTGGGCGGACGCCTTCGAGTATTGCGCCCATGGCTTGGCCATCAGCCAGCCGGGCAGCGAGAAGATTCTGGTCTGCAACCCGGCCTACGCCAAACTTTTGGGCTTGCCGCCGGAGATGGTGGCCGGGCTGCCCATCCTCTCGATCTATGAGCCCGGCGAGCACCCGCATATCCAGGAGTGCATCGCCAAATCCGACCGCCTGGGACAATTCAGCTACGAAACCGTGATGCGCCGGGGGGACAGCCTCCTTATTCCGGTGCAGGTGGATCTGGTCAGCGTGCGCGACCAACGGGACAGGGTCATCTACCGGGTGGGCAGCGTGCAGGACATCACCAAACGCAGGCACGACCAGGAGGCCTTGGCCTGGGAGGCCTCGGTGCAGACCGCCACCAGCGAACTGGCCCAGGCCATCATCGGCGCGGAAAACCTGGTGCAGGTGTCACGCCTGGTGATGGATTCGGCCCTGCGCCTGACCGGCAGCCAGCATGGTTATGTCAGTTACATCGAGGAAGAATCCGGAACCATCATGATCCCCTGCTGGTCCGATAACCTGGAGGAGGAATGCACCCTGCCCCGCCTGGACCCCAATTTCAAATCTTTCATGGGAATCACCAGCACGGTGTTGACGGACAAGACTCCCCTGGTGTCCAACAACCTCTCCCGGGAGCCGGACGCCAAGGGGCTTCCCCAGGGCCACATCCCCATCGAGCGTCTGCTGTCGGTGCCGGCCCTGATGGGTCAGACCCTGGTGGGGCATATCTCGGTGTGCAACGCGCCGCTCGACTATGGCGAGCGGGACCTTTCCACCCTGCAACGCATCGCCGACATCTACGCCATGGCCGTCAGCCGGATCAGGGTCGACGAGCGTTTGCAGAACGTGGAGGTGGCCCGGCGCTCGGCCGAGGAGGCCAATCGCACCAAGAGCGAATTCCTGGCCACGGTGAGCCATGAGATCCGCACCCCGCTGCACAACATCATGGGCACGGTGCAGACCATGCGCCGCATGCTTGATCGTAAGAAACTGACCGACGAATACCGCGACGGCGCCTTGGACGACATCCTCAACTCCTCGCGGCACCTGGCCGGCATCATCGACGACATCCTGGAGGTTTCGCGCATCGAGTCCGGTCGCATCGAGGTGAGCCTGGGCCGGGTGGAACTGGCCGAGGTGGCCGACAACCTGGGCTCCAACCTCCACGGCGTGGCCCGGAACAAGGGCCTGGAGTTGACCTTCGACATCCCCAAGGACCTGCCCCCCCTGCAGGCCGACCGCAAGCGCCTGAGCCAGGTGATCATCAACCTGGCGGGCAACGCCATCAAGTTCACCCAACAGGGCTGGGTCCGGGTGTCGGCCGGGATGGAGCCCGACCAACCCGGCCTGGTGCGGGTGGACGTGGCCGACAGCGGTCCCGGGGTTCCGCCCGAGCGCCATGAGCAGATTTTCGAGCGCTTCGAGCGCCTGGACACCTCGGGGGCCATTCCCGGCACCGGCCTGGGCCTTTCCATCTGCCGCAAGCTGGTGAGCATGATGGGCGGGCGCATCTGGCTGGACAGCCAGCCCGGGCAGGGAGCGACCTTCCATTTCACGGTTCCGGTTTGGGAGGGCTAGCCATGGCCAGCCGGGGGGTGATCCTGGTGGTGGACGACAACCAGAAGAACCGTTCGCTCTGCCGCCAGAACCTGGAGATGGAGGATTACACCATCTTCGAGGCCGCCAACGGCCGCCAGGGGCTGGAGGTGGCGCTTTCCTGTCACCCGGACCTGATCCTGCTGGACATCATGATGCCGGAGATGGACGGCTACCAGATGCTGGCCGCGGTGCGGGAATCACCGGAATTGCAGCACGTCAGCGTCTTGATGCTCACGGCCAAGGCCGGCTCCGAGGACGTGGTGCGCGCCCTGGACATGGGAGCCAACGACTATCTGCGCAAGCCGTTTGACATCGAGGAGATGATCGCCCGGGCCAACACCCTGGTCAATCTGCACCAGGCCCAGGAGGCGGTGCGCAACCACCAGCGCCAGATGGAGACCGAGATGAGCCAGGCCGCCGCCATCCAGGCCAAGATGCTGCCCGCTCCCGCCGAGGTTCAGATCCTGGCCGGCGCGGTGGGCCTGGCCATCGCCGCCCGCACCCAGGCCTGCAGCCAGGTCAACGGCGATTTTTTCGACCTGCTGCCCCTGGACGGCCATCTGGTGATCTCGATCTGCGACTGCAAGGGGCACGGGGTCTGGGCCGGCCTGATGTCCATGACCGTCCGGGCCCTGCTGCGCTCCACCCCGTCCCGGGTCCGCACCGCCAAGGAGGCCCTGGCGCGTCTGGAGGAGCACCTGGTGAACATGGTGCCGGAGGGGGAGTTCGTGGCCATGTCGCAATGGCGCTACAGACCAGACGAGTCCCTTCTGACGATGTGCTTCGCCGGCATGCCCCCTCCCCTGTTGATCCGGCATGGCGACCAGGAGATCACCGCCCTGGAAGTCCCGGGCCGCCCCCCCCTGGGCCTGAACCGCCTCCTGGGCCATCTGCCCACCGAGGAGCTTTCCCTGGTCCTGAGGCCGGGGGACAAGCTGATCGCCTTTTCCGATGGGCTGAGCGAGGCCATGAACCAGGAAGGCGATCTCTTTGGCATCCCGCCGCAAAAGATCTGCGACCTGGCCCGCAAACATTGCCCAGCCTCGGCGGCGGAGTTGGCCCAGTGCATCTGGGAGGAATGGGTCCGGTTCAACCACGGCCAACCGGATGACGACTGCACCTTGTTGGTGCTGGA
This sequence comes from uncultured Desulfarculaceae bacterium, assembly GCA_937908275.1. Classification (GTDB taxonomy): domain Bacteria; phylum Desulfobacterota; class Desulfarculia; order Desulfarculales; family Desulfarculaceae; genus JACRDC01. Next base: position 14,669 of record CALERA010000246.1, read on the forward strand.
AAAAATTTGAAATGGCGGCGCCCTTGGCCCTGTTCAGATCAACATTGTCCACCAGCGAGGCGGACCTGGAGCAAGCCACCGAGGCGGTGAGCAAACACCTGGCCGAGGCGTTGCCGGACCAGACGGAGCGGGATCTCTTTTTGTTGGCTTTCGTGGAGGCGCTCAACAATGCGGCTGAACATGGCAATGACTGGGATCCCCGCAAGCAGATCCGCCTGGCGGGGCATTTTGGCCCTGGGCTGGCCATGCTGCTGGTTGAAGACGACGGGTTGGGTTTTTCTCCCGCCTTTCCCGACCTGACCAAGGTGGAGGGCAAGCGGGGCCGGGGGTTGGGTTTCATCAGGCAGTTCAGCGACGCGCTCTGGTTCAACCCCGAAGGCAACCAGATCGTATTTTGGAAAGGATGTCCGGGCATGTTCCAGGAATACAAGTTCAGCACCGCCAGGGTGTCAACCCTGCCGGGGAAGGTGGTCGTGGTCAGCGATTTCACTCCCCGGGGCAGCGTTTTCGAGGCCATCGGAGAGCTGCTGGACCACTTGCACCAAACCGGCTGGGAAAAGCTCTTTCTCAACCTGAGCAATGTCAAGTTGATCACCAGCGCGGTCTGGGGAAGCATCTTCGCCGAGGCCGGCCGCGAGGGGGCCAAACAGTTGGTGATGTTCAACTGCTCGGCCTCGGTGGTGGTGGCGGCCGAGGCCATGGGGATCAAGACCCGCCAGGACGTGTATGCCAAGATCGTGGTGGCCCCGGATTGTCATGAACCCTTCTTGCTGCTCTGCCAGAGCCTGGAACAGGCCGAGTAACGACGGGGTCGGAGGAGCCGGTGATAAACCTGCGCGACGAAATCCTGATCGACTTCATCGCCGAGGCGGAAGACTACTACCAGGTCATCCAGCAAGCCATGTCCCTCCTGCGCCAGGGCCAAACCCAGGAAGGGGTGGACGCCATGCTGCGCCCCCTGCACACCATCAAGGGGACCTCCGGCTTCATCCCGGGCCTGGAAAAGCTCAAGACCTACACTCACCTGGTCGAAGACATCCTCAAGCAGATCCAGGGAAAGGGCCAGCCCCTGGAGTCCCAGGCCACCGACGCGGTGATCCGGGCGGTGGACGAGGTCTTCAACCTGCTGGAGCAGGTCAAGCGCGGCCAGGACGAACTTGACGACCAAAACGCCCAGGAGGTGCTGACCGCCTTGCAGCAGGTCCTGGACGGGCCGGTGCAGGGGCCCAGTTCGCGCTGGTTCCCTCCCCGGGTCATCAGCGGCCAGCCGGCCGCCACCCAGAGCGGCGCGGATGGTCGAATCACGGCGGAGGTCCAGTTGGGGGTGATGCTGGTGAAGGTGGAAATGGCCCGGCTCCACCTGGCCTGGCAGTGCTCGCCCCTGGCCGAGGCCATCGCCAAGGCCGATCCCAAGTATCCCGTGGCCATCGACCTGAGCGCGGTCCGCACCATCTCCTCCACCGCCTGGGGCGAGATCTGGGAGGCCAGCATGGGCCACGAGGTGGCGCTCATCGGTCTGCGTCCGGCGGTGTTGGCCACCTTCCAGGCCTGGGGGTTGGACTCTCGCATGCGCACCTTCGCCGACCAGCCCGCATTTTGGGACAGCCGGCGGGAAACCTTGAACGCGGGTGAGGGACGATGAGCCAGGAGGTGCTGGCCGCGCTGGAGCGCCTGGAGGCGGCCATCATGGAGCTTGAATTGAACCAGGGAGCGGTGGGCGAGGCCACCGCCGAGGCCCAGGTGCATCTGCGTCAGTTGTTGAAGCTGTGCATGGCCCAACGTCTGCGCGAGTTGGAGCCGCCCTGCCACTGGTTGGGTTCCCTGCTGGACCTGCTGTCCGACGGCAAGGCCCAGGCCGGCCAGGAGATGGTGGACCTGCTGTTGGGTCCCATCGATTTCATGCGCCGCCTGATCTTCATCGCCTCCGGCGGGACCCCGTCCGGCCCGCCTCCGGGCGCGGCCGGAGAGCTGGTTCCGGCGGCCAGGCCCTCGGCTCCCCCGGCCGGCCAGACCGGCGAGGCCGGCGACGCCCCAGCCGCCAAGCCCGGCGAGGGCGCGCCGCCGCCCGCCCTGCGCAACCTGCCGGCGGCGATCAAGGTGGAGACCGAAAAGCTCGACGGCCTGCTGGACATCCTGGGCGAGCTGGTGATCACCTACGCCCTCAGCTCGCGCCACTCCGCCCTGGCCCAGGACCAGAACCGGGGCTTGCAGGAAAACCTCCAGACCCTGGGCGGGCTCCTGGAAAACCTGGAAAGGCAGGTGGCGGCCATCCGCATGCTGCAACTGAACAACCTGTTCATGCGCATGCAGCGCCTGGTGCGCGACGTCTCGGCCAAGGTGGGCAAGAAGGTCGAGCTGGTGGTGCAGGGCGGCGAGGTCGAACTGGACAAGGCCCTGATCGAGGAGCTGAACGATCCCCTGGTCCACCTGCTGCGCAACGCGGTGGACCACGGCGTGGAGGACCCGCGTGAGCGCCAGGCCGCCGGCAAGGTCGCCACCGCCAAGCTGGAGTTGCGGGCCGAGCGGCAGGAGCAGTTTCTGGTCATCACCGTGGCCGACGACGGGCGCGGCCTGGACCGCGAGCGCATCCTGGCCAAGGCCCGGGAAAAGGGCTTGCTGGTCCCGGGCCGGGTCTACAGCGACCAGGAGATCTACCAGTTGATCACCGAGCCGGGATTTTCCACCGCCGCCCAGGTCACCGACATCTCCGGCCGGGGGGTGGGGTTGGACGTGGTGGCCCGGGCCGTGGTCCAGATGGGGGCGGAGCTGGTCATCGCCTCGCAACCCGGCCAAGGCTCCACCTTTTCCATCCGCATGCCCCTGAACCGGGTGGTCTCCGACGGCATCACCGAGGCCATCATCGTCATGGCTGGCGGAGAGATGTTCGCCATCCCCAGCCGGCGGGTGATGGAGGTGGTGGCCTACGACCCGGCCCGGGTCTTCGACGTCTCCGAATATCAGGTGGTGGACAACCGGGGGGTCTACTATCCCCTGCTGGACCTGGCCCAGGTCATGGATTGTCCGGGCCGCGGCCAGGCCCCGCCCACCATCCTGATCATCACCCTGGTGGGGGGGCGGGAGGTGGCCATGATCGGCGAGGAGCTGGTGGGGCACCAGCAGGTGGTCATGCGCAGCCTGGACAAGCGGGCCTTCCCGGCGGTGACCACCATCTCCGGTTGCGCCCTGATGGGCGACAAGATGGGCCTGATGCTGGACCTGGAAGGCCTCTCGTCTCACCTGGCCTCGCCGGAGCTGATGCCGACCGCGCCCGCAGATCTTGAAGACTTCGGTTTTGATTCCGGGATCGCCTGATGACCACCTTCATTTCCTTCTCGGTGGGGCGCGAGAACTTCGCCATGGACATCGGACGCATCCGGGAGGTCTGCAACTTCAGCGAGGCGGTGCGGGTCCCCCAGGCGCCGCCCCACATCCTGGGCCTGGTCAACCTGCGCGGGCGGGCGGTGCCGGTGATGGACCTGGGCCTGCGCATGAGCACCGCCGCCATCGGCTCCCGCGGCCGGGAGCTGATCGTGGTGGAGGTTCAGGACGACCAGGACCCCTGGCTGATGGGTCTGCTGGTGGAAACCATCCTGGGCCTGGAAGAGGCAGGCCCCGAGGATATCGCGCCGCCCCCCCAGATGCCGGGCAACGTGGGCCGTTTCATCACCGGCATCTTTCGCGCCAATGGCTATTATCTGCTCGACACCCAAAAACTCTGCACCCCCTAGGCGTCCCAGGTCCAGCCCGTCAATCCACTCGCGCCAGATGGAAATTCCGCTTGACCGTCCATCACCCTTGGTTTATCTTGTGTACTAACTTTCATGGAGACAAGATGGAAACCTTCGAGGACTGCATCGTCTTCCTGTTGGCCAAGGCCTATCAGCGCGCCCATGGCATCCTCAAGGACCACCTGCGGCCCTATGGCCTCACCACGGTCCAGCGCCTGATCCTGGGGGTGCTGGAGGAGGAGGACGGGCTTTCGGCCGGGGAGATCGGCCAGCGCCTGGTGCTGGATAGCGCCACGCTATCAGGCATTTTAGAGCGGATGACCGACAACGGCTGGATCACCAAGGAGCCGGACCCCAACGACCGGCGGGTGGTGCGGGTCTTTGCCACCGACAAGGCCAAGGGCCTGACCCAGGAGTTGCGCCAGGCGGTGATCGACAGCAACCAGGCGGTGCTGAGCCCGCTTTCCCTGGAGGAGAAGCTCCTGCTCAAGCGCCTGCTGCGCGACCTGCGCTAGGCCTTGTTTTTTGCCAACATAGTTAGCATACAAGATATCACCCCAGCCCCAAGGAGCCCCGCCATGAGTGAAGAAGCCTACAAAAATCTCGCCCGGCACCTGGACCGCCTGCCGGCCGGCTTCCCCCCCACCGACAGCGGCGTGGAGCTGCGCATCCTGCGCCAGCTCTTCACCCCCGAGGAGGCGGAGCTGGCGGTGAAGCTGACCCTGAAGCTGGAGCCGGCCGAGGCCATCGCCCAGCGGGCCGGCCGGCCGCTGGAGGAGATCGCGCCCCAGTTGCAGGAGATGTCGCGCAAGGGCCTGATCTTCAGCATCGAGACCGCGGACCGGCCCCCGGCCTACATGGCCTCGCAATTCGTGATCGGCATCTGGGAATACAACCTCAACCGCCTGACCCCGCAGTTCGTGGCCGACGTGGAGGAGTACATGCCCCACCTGGCCCAGGCCTCCTTCGGGGTCCTGCCCCAGTTGCGCACCATCCCGGTGGGCCGCAGCCTGGAGGCCAGGGCCGAGGTCCTGGCCTACGAGTCGGCCGAGGAGCTGATCCGCCGCCAGGGCAAGCTCCTGGTGGCGCCCTGCATCTGCCGCCGCGAGCACGAGCTGCGGGGCGGGGGCTGCGGCAAGCTCTCCGAGGCCTGCCTGGTCTTTGGCTGGGGGGCGGACTACTACCTGCGCAACGGCCTGGGCCGCACCATCGACCAGGACGAGGCCCTGGCCATCCTCAAACGGGCCGAGGAGGAGGGCCTGGTGGTCCAGCCCAGCAACTCCCAGGACATCATCAACATCTGCCTCTGCTGCGGCGACTGCTGCCAGGTGCTCAAGAACCTCAAGCGCCATCCCCACCCGGCCCAGTTGGTGGTCTCGCCCTTCCTGGCCAGCCTGGACCAGGAGGCCTGCGTCGGTTGCGGGGTCTGCGTGGAGCGTTGCCAGATGGAGGCGCTCAGCCTGGTGGACGACCAGGCCAGCCTGGACCCGGAGCGCTGCATCGGCTGCGGACTGTGCGTCACCACCTGCCCTTCCGGGGCCCTGAGCCTGGCGCGCAAGCCCGAGCAGCCCCAGGTGCCGCGCAACATGGGCGAGGCCATGCTGCTCCGGGCCAAGACCCGGGCCGCCCTGCAGGAAAAACTGGCCCGGCACCAGAATCTTTAGCGGGGCCATTGGCCCCAGGGAGAAGGAGTCATGGGCACCTGGCATCAGACCGGATGCGTGCTTTGCGCCCAGAACTGCGGGCTCAGGGTGTTGGTGGAGGACAATCGCATTGTCAAGAGCCGGCCCGACCCGGCCAATCCCCGCAGCCAGGGCTACGCCTGCCGCAAGGGCCTGAACGTGGCCCACCACCAGCACCACGCCCAGCGCCTGACCCAGCCCCTGAAGCGCAACGCCAAAGGCGGCTTCGACCCCATCCCCTGGGATCAGGCCATCAGTGAGATCGCGCAGAAGCTGCGCGCCATCCTGGACCAGCACGGCCCCCGCAGCCTGGCCTACATGGGTGGGGCCGGCCAGGGCTGCCACCTGGAGGCGGCCTTTGGCGTGCGCCTGCTGCGCGGCCTGGGTTCGCGCTATCACTACAACGCCCTGGCCCAGGAGCTGACCGGCCATTTCTGGGCCGGGGGCCGCTTTTTGGGCCGGCAATACCTGAGCGCCATCCCGGACGAGGAGCGCACCGAGCTGCTCCTGGCCTGGGGCTGGAACGGCTGGATGAGCCACCAGATGCCCCAGGCCCGGCGGGTGCTGGAGCGCTTGAGCCGCGATCCCGAGCGGATGCTGGTGGTGATCGACCCCCGCCGCTCCGAGACCGCGCAAAAGGCCGACCTGCACCTGGCCCTGCGGCCCGGCAGCGACGCCCTGCTGCTCAAGGCCATGATCGCCCTGATCCTGCGCGAGGGCTGGCAGGACCAGAGGTTCATCAATGAAAACACCAGCGGTTTCGAGGCGGTGCGCGGCTGGTTCGCGGATTTGGACATTGTCGCCGCCCTGGAGGTCTGCGGCCTGGACTGGGAGCCGGTGGTCCGCCTCTGCCGGCTGTTGACCACCCGCAACTGGTCCATGCACCCCGACCTGGGGGTGTACATGAACCGTCACAGCACCGCCACCAGCTATCTCTATTACCTGTTAATGGCCATCTGCGGCAGCATCGGCCGGCCGGGCGGCAACGTGATCCCGGGCTCCATCATGCCCCTGGGGGCCCACTCCGACGAGCGCGACCCCAAGACCTGGCGCACCATGGCCACCGACTTCCCGCCCATCATGGGGGTCTATCCGCCCAACGCCATGCCCGAGGAAATTCTGAGCGATCATCCCCAGCGCCTGCGGGCCGTGCTGTGCAGCCAGTCCAACCCCCTGCGCTCCTACGCCGACACCAGCGCCTATGAAAAGGCCTTCAACGCCCTGGACCTGCTGGTGACCATCGACCTGGCCCTGACCGAGACCGCGGCCCTGTCCCACTACGTCCTGCCCGCCCGCAGCGGCTACGAGTCCTGGGACACCACCTTCTTCACCTGGACCTGGCCCGGCATCTTTGGCCAACTCAGGCGGCCGGTGGTGGAGCCGGTGGGCGAGCCCCTGGAGACCAGCCAGATCTACACCCGCCTGGCCCAGGCCCTGGGCCTGATCCCGGAGATTCCCGATGCCCTGCGCCAGGCGGCCAAGGGTCATCGCCTGGGCTTCGGCCTGGCCCTGCTGAATTACTTACAGGCCAACCCCGCCGCCCAGGCCATGTCGCCCTTTGTCCTGGCCCAGACCCTGGGCCAGGAGCTGGGCTCGGCCAACCTGGCCGCGCTCTGGGGCCTGTTCATGACCGCGCCCAAGGACTTTCGCCAAAACGCGGCCCGGGCCGGTTTCGCCCCTGGTCCGGCCCAGGGCGAGGCCCTGTTCCAGGCCCTGCTGGACCACCCCGAGGGCCTCTGGCTGGGCCAGTGCGACCTGGCCAACAACCTGGCCGGCCTGCGCACCGCCGACGGCAAGGTCAACCTGCACGCCCCGGAGATGGAGGCCTGGCTGGCGGAGATCACCCCCCCGGCCGAGGCCCGGGCCCTGGCCGGCGACCCGGCCTTCCCCCTGATCCTCAACGCCGGCCGGCATTTCGACAACAACGCCAATTCCCTGATGCGCGACCCGGCCTGGAACCAGGGCCGCCGGGCCTGCACCGTGGCCCTGAACCCGGAGGACGCCACCCGCCTGGGCCTGGCTGACGGCCAGACGGTGCGGGTGACCACCCGCGCCGGGGCGGAACAGGGCGAGTTGGAGGCCGATCCGGCGGTGCGGCCGGGCACGGTCCTGATTCCCCACGGCTTTGGCCTGGTCTATGAGGGCCAGGTGTACGGCATCAACGTCAACCGCCTGACCAGCGCCCATCACCGCGACCGCCTGGCCGGCACTCCCCTGCACCGCTACGTGCCCTGCCGGGTGGAGGCGGCCTGAGTACACGCCCGGAACTTTCCCCGGCGGGCCAGGCGCGCCCGCCGGGGATAGCCCCCCAGGCCCGCGCCCAAGGCGAAGCCACCAGAAATTCACGCCAAACCGCCCCGGATTGCGCTACCCTATGGCCCTAGGCGTCAAACCATCGGGCGAGGCCGGAGCGTGCGTCCCACCCCCTTCAATCTGCTCTGCGGCGCGGGTCTGCTGGGCATCTTCAGCAGCACCATCTCCAAGAGCCCGGTGCTGCCGCTGCTGGCCGCCCACCTGGGGGCCGACGCGGCCGGGGTGGGCCTGGTGGCCTCGGTCTCGGCCTTCACCGGGGTCCTGCTCAGCCTGCCGGCCGGGGTGCTGTCCGACCGCCTGGGCCGCCGCCGGCTGCTGCTCTTGGCCGCCCTGGTCTTTGCCAGCGCGCCCTTTCTCTATCTGCTGGTGGACTCCCTGGCGGGCCTGATCCTGGTGCGGCTCTATCACGGCCTGGCCACCGCGGTCTTCGTGCCGGTGGCCATGGCCCTGGTGGCCGACCTCCACCCCGCCCAGCGCGGGGAAAAAATGGGCTGGTTCTCCACCGCCACCCTGCTGGGCCGCTTCATGGCCCCCCTGGCCGGCGGGGCCCTGCTCAGTCTGTGGGCCGCCAGCCCGGCCACCGGCTTCCGTGCGGTCTACCTGGTCTGCGGCCTGGCCGGGGTCACGGTGCTGCTCCTGGCCGCGCCCCTGCCCCGGCCCGATCCCCGCCAGGCCCTGACCCGCCAGCCGCTCCAGCTCCGCCTGGCCCTGCGCGCCCTGCTGGCCGAGCGGCGGCTGTTGGCCACCTGCCTGGCCGAGGCCGGGGTGCTCTTCGCCTACGGGGTCTTCGAGGTCTTCCTGCCCCTGCACGGTCTGGCCCACGGCCTGGCCGCCTGGCAGGTGGGGGCCTGTCTCTCCTCCCAGATCATCACCCTGGCCCTGACCAAGCCGGTGCTGGGGCGCTTCTCCGATCGCCATGGCCGGCCGCCCCAGATCGTGGCCGGCTGCCTCCTGGGCGCGGCCGGCATCGGGCTGTTTGCCTGGCAGACCGCCTTCGGGCCGCTATTGCTGCTCAGCGTGGTCTTCGGCCTCAGCCTGTCGGTGGTCACCTCGGCCTCCGGGGCCTACGTGGCCGACCTCAGCCGCCAGGAGGGCCGGGGCGCGGCCATGGGCCTGTTGGGGACCATCATGGACCTGGGCCACAGCTCCGGCCCCCTGCTGGGCGGCCTGGCCGGGGCATGGTGGGGTTTGGGCGCGCCCTTCTGGCTGGCCGGCCTGGTCATCGCCGGCGCGGCCCTGGTCTTTGGCCTGGCCGCCCTGCGGCCCGGCCTCCCTCCCCCGGCACCCCCCGCCTGAGGCCGCCCGCTGGTTTTTTCTGGCACGGATTTGGCATTTGTGGATTGTCCCGGATAATTGGAACCGGGCGGCGGACATTGTCGGGGAGCGGCTGGCATCCCCGGCTGGGGCGAGGCGAGGGGTCATGACCTCCCGGAAACGAATCATCCTGTTCTCCCTGACCCTGCTCCTGACCGGGGCGGGGCTGATCTGGTACTCGGTGCGCCTGGCCGAGTTCAACGCCGTGGGCAAGCTGGAGACCACCGCGCGGGACCGCCTGCTGCTCTACGAGGGCACCCTGCAAGCGGCCTTTGACCGTTATCGCTACCTGCCCTACATCCTCTCCATCAATCCGGACATCCAGCGCCTGCTGCACGAGGGCGGCCAGCCCTTCCAGCTCAACGCCTACCTGGAGGCGGTCAACGACAAGGCCGGCTCGGCCGCCCTGTACGTGCTCAACGAGCGGGGGGTCACGGTCGCCTCCAGCAATTGGAAGACCAGCTATAGCTACGTGGGCAAGGACTACAGCTTCCGGCCCTACTACAAGGACGCCATCGCCGGCCGGGAGGGGTTGTTCTATGGCATCGGCCAAACCACAGGCATCCCTGGCTATTTCATGTCCTACCCCATCAGCGTGGGCGAGGAGATCATCGGCGCGGCGGTGGTCAAGGTGGAGCTGGACCTGCTCCAGCGCAGTTGGCGCGAGGGCGGGGAGACGGTCTTCGTCACCGACCAGAACGGGGTGATCATCCTGGGCACCCGGGACATCTGGAAATACCGGGTCTTGGCCGCCCTGGGCCATCACGACCTGTTCCTGGTCCGTCACCAGCAGCAGTACCAGGGCGCCGAACTCACGGTCCTGCCGGCCGTGGCCCGGGAGCGGGCGGGCATGACCGAGCTGAGCATCGGCCACGAGCGCTTTCTGATCAGTTCCCAACGCCTGTCCGGTTTGGGATGGGACATCCATTACTTGGTGCCATCCAGTCTGCTGGATGAACAGGACTTCACCGTGGCCACCGCCGGGGTGGCGGTCCTTTTGGCCCTGGTCCTGCTGGGGCTGCTGGCCCGGGTCAACCACCTGCGCAAGATCACGCGCATCCGGGCCATCGAGGCCCGGCAGGTGCAGCTGATCAACCAGCAGTTGGAGAGCGAGGTGCGCGAGCGGCGGCGCAAGGAGCGCGAGCTGCGCGAGACCCAGAAGGAGCTGATCCACGCCGGCCAGATGGCGGCCCTGGGCCAGATGGCGGCCTCGGTGGCCCACGAGATCAACCAGCCCCTGGCCGCCATCCGGATGTACAGCGCCAACTGCAAGGTGCTCCTGGAGCGGGGTCAGGCCGAGCCGGCCCGGGAAAACCTGGGCGTGATCCACGACCTCACCGCCCGCCTGGCCTCCCTGGCCCAGCAGCTCAAGAGCTTTTCGCGCAAGTCCGCCGGCCGCCTGGCGGAAGTGGACCTGCGCCAGAGCCTGCACAACGCCCTGGCCCTGGTGGGGCACCAGGCCGAGACCATGGGCTGCCGCCTGGAGACCAGCCAGCCCGAGCTGCCGCTGATGGTCAAGGGCAACCCCACCCACCTGGACCAGGTCTTCGTGAACCTGGTGCAAAACTCCCTGGACGCGGTGCGCGACAGCCCGGAAAAGCTGGTGCGGGTGGACCTGTTCCGCGAGGGGCGGCAGGCGGTGGCGGTGGTCAGCGACAGCGGCCCCGGCCTCTCCCCCCAGGCCCAGGAGCGCCTGTTCAGTCCCTTTTTCACCACCAAGGAGCCGGGTCACGGCCTGGGGTTGGGACTTTCGATCATTAACGGCATAATCAAGGAAATGGGCGGCAGCATCCAGGGCCAGAACCAGCCTGGGGCCGGCGCCTGTTTCACCGTGCGTCTGGATTTGCTAAACGATGACTAATCCGACCGAAACCGGAGGGCTGGTCTTTTTCATCGACGATGAGAAGGCCATCCGCGACAGATCGGAAGAGCACACGTCTGAACTCCAGTCACGGCTACATCTCG
>CALERA010000247.1 GCA_937908275.1 uncultured Desulfarculaceae bacterium
CATACGAGGTGTAGCCGTGACTGGAGTTCAGACGTGTGCTCTTCCGATCTTACCGCCCCTGGTGGCCACGGTGGGGGTGTTCAAGGACGCGCCCCTGGGCGAGGTGCTGCACCTGAAGAAGCTCTGCGGCCTGGACTGGGTGCAGCTCTGCGGCCGCGAGGACCCCATGTACGCCACCGCCTGCGGCCCCCGGGTGATCAAGACCCTGGCCGTGGACGGCCAGGCGCCGGACCCGCGCGTCTATCCCGACGCCTGCCTGCTCCTGGACGCGGCCAGCGCCCAGGGCGGCGGCGCGGGCAAGAGTTTCGACTGGAACCTGGCCCGCCCCCTGGCCCAGGTCCGGCCGGTGATCCTGGCCGGGGGGCTGAATCCGGAGAACGTGGGCCAGGCCATCGCCATCGCGCGGCCCTGGGCCGTGGACGTGAGCAGCGGCGTGGAAGCCGCGCCGGGAAGGAAAGACCATGAGCTTATCCAGCGTTTCGTCGCCACTGCCAGGCAACTGGGCTGAGCAGCCCGACGCGGCCGGCCGCTTCGGGGATTTCGGCGGGCGCTTCGTGCCCGAGACCCTGATGCCGGCCCTCTACGAGCTGACCGAGGCCTATGAGCGGGTCCGCCAGGACCCGACCTTCGCCGCCGAGCTCAATGACCTGCTGCGCCACTACGTGGGCCGGCCCACCCCGCTCTACGAGGCCAAGCGCCTGACCGCCCACCTGGGCGGGGCGCGCATCTTCCTCAAGCGCGAGGACCTGGCCCACACCGGGGCCCACAAGATCAACAACGCCCTGGGCCAGGGCCTCCTGGCCAAGCGCATGGGCAAGACCCGGATCATCGCCGAGACCGGGGCCGGCCAGCACGGGGTGGCCACCGCCACCGCCGCCGCGCTGCTGGGCCTGGAGTGCAGCGTCTTCATGGGCAGTCTGGACATCGAGCGCCAGGCCCTGAACGTGATCCGCATGAAGATGCTGGGAGCCACGGTGGAGCCGGTGGAAAGCGGCGGCCGGGCCCTGAAGGACGCCGTGAACCAGGCCATCCGGGAGTGGGTGGCCCGGGTGGCCGACAGCCACTACATCATCGGCTCGGTCATCGGCCCCCACCCCTATCCCCGCATGGTGCGCGACTTCCAGGCGGTGATCGGGCGCGAGGCCCGCCAGCAGATCATCGAGCGCGAGGGCCGCCTGCCCGAGGCCCTGATGGCCTGCGTGGGCGCGGGCAGCAACGCCATGGGGCTCTTCCACCCCTTCCTGGCCGACCCGGTGCGCATGGTCGGCGTGGAAGCGGCGGGCAAGGGCGCCCACACCGACAAGCACGCCCTGAGCCTGGGCCAGGGCCGGCCCGGGGTGCTGCACGGGGCCAATCTCTACCTGTTGCAGGACCCCGACGGCCAGGTGATCGAGGCCCACTCCATCGCCGCCGGCCTGGACTACCCCGGGGTGGGGCCGGAGCACGGCTTCCTCAAGGACCTGGGCCGGGTGGAGTACACCTCGGCCACCGACGACGAGGCGGTGGCGGCCCTGATGCTGCTCTCCCGTCTGGAGGGCATCATCCCGGCCCTGGAATCGGCCCACGCCATCGCCCAGGCCACCCGGCTGGCCCCGAGCCTGCCGCCGGACGCCATTCTGCTGATCTGCCTTTCCGGCCGGGGCGACAAGGACGTCACCCAACTGGCCGGCCTTTTGGAGGATTGATCGTGAGCGCCAGTCTGAACCAGGCCTTCGCCGCCGCCCGGGAGAAGAACCGCGCGGCCTTCATCCCCTTTGTCAGCGGCGGGTTCCCCGACCCGGCCGCCTGCGCCGACCTGATCCGGGGCCTCGACGACCTGGGGGCCGAGGTGATCGAGGTGGGCGTCCCCTTCTCCGATCCCATGGCCGATGGCCCGGTGATCCAGGCCAGCAGCCAGCGCGCCCTGGACCAGGGCATGACCCCGGGGCGGGTGCTGGAGATGGTGGCCGAGGTGGCGCCCAGGCTGCGCGCGGCCCTGGTCCTGATGACCTACTACAACCCGGTGTTGCAGACGGGCCTGGCCGGCTTCGCCCGCCTGGCCGCCAGCGCCGGGGTGGCCGGGGTGATCGTGCCGGACCTGCCCCCGGAGGAGGCCGGCCCCTGGCGGCGGGCGGCCAGCGACGGCGGGCTGGACACCATCATGATGGCCGCGCCCACCACCCCGGCCAGCCGCCTGCCGGTGATCCTGGACTCCTGCCGGGGCTTCCTCTACTACGTCAGCCTGACCGGGGTCACCGGCGCGGGCCTGACCATCGCCCCGCAGAGCCTGGAGCGCCTGGCCGGCATCCGGGCCGCGGCCGGGGGCCTGCCGGTGGCGGTGGGCTTTGGCGTGGCCCGGCCCGAGCAGGCCGCCGCCCTGGCCAGCGCCGCCGACGGCGTCATCGTGGGCAGCGCCCTGATGCGGCCCCTCTTGGAGGCCTCCTCCACGGCCCGGGGCCTGGAGGCCAGCCTGTCCCTGGCCGGGGCCATCAACGCCTCCCTGGAGCGGGACGCCCGCCCGGCGGTCCACGATATGGGAGGAATGGCGTAAAAAAGCCACCAAAATGTATTATCGACCAGCTAAGAACCCACGATATTGTCAGAAACCTGGTATTCCCGGGTGTGAAAGGGGGGCTGAGGGCGGATTCAATTCGCTGAAATAGTGGTGCTTATTTGGCTATCTGGCCATCTGGCCCGGCTCTTGCCAACAAACTGGCCAGCCGTGTCTCCGGCCTGGGGCCGGGACGCCGTGGCCAGGGCGCAAGCTTGTGCCAGTCCTGCCGGCCGCGGCCATTTGGGGAGGTGTAACCGGGCTGGACCACCGAGAAAGCCGGCCATGCATCCCGCGCCCAACACCGAGATCGACCTGGCCGAGATTATCGCGCGCGAAAGCATGGTGACCCATTTCCAACCCCTGGTCACCATGCGTTCGCAAAGCATCCTGGGCGTGGAGGCCCTGGCCCGGGGCCTGGACCCGGCCACCGGCCAGATCATCACCCCCGGCCAACTCTTTTGCCACGCCACCAGCGACCAATTGCTCATCGACCTGGACCGCCTCTGCCGCAAGAAGGCCCTGGAGGAATTCCGGGTCTTGCGCGAGCAGCATCCCGGCATGGTCCTGAGCCTCAACTTCGAGGCCGGTCTTCTGGACCGGGGGGTGGTGGGCTCCGGGGTGCTCCTGCGCCAGGTGCGCGAGGCGGGGCTGGAGCCGGCCGAGGTCATCATCGAGATCGTGGAGTCGCGGGTCAGCGACACCAGCGCCCTGGAGGCCTTCGTGCAAAAACACCGGGCCCACGGCTTTCTGGTGGGTCTGGACGACCTGGGCTCGGGCCATTCCAACCTGGAGCGGGTGGCCCTGATCCAGCCCGACGTGCTCAAGATCGACCGCTCCCTGATCAGCGGCCTGGACCATCACTACCACAAGCAGGAAGTCACCCGCAGCCTGCTGAACCTGGCCGGCAAGATCGGGGCCCTGGTGGTGGCCGAGGGCGTGGAGCGCGAGGAGGAGGCCCTGCTGGCCCTGGAGTTGGGGGTGGACATCCTGCAGGGCTTCTACCTGGCCTATCCCGGCGCGGCCCAGGAGCGCCTGGACCTCTGCCACCATCGCATCCGCCACCTGGCGGCCAGCTATCGCGGCTACACCGTGCAGAAGATCGCGGCCAAGAAGGCCAAGCACCGCATCTACGGCGAGGTGGTGCAGATCCTGACCCAGAACCTCAGCGGCTGCCTGCGCGCCGAGCTGGACGAGCGCCTGGCGGAGTTGATCGCGGTGCATCCGGCCCTGGAGTGCCTCTATGTGCTGGACGAGGACGGCACCCAGGTCAGCGAGACGGTCTGCGAGGCCAAGAAGCTCAACGGCACCCGGCGGGGCATCTTCTGGCCCGCGGCCCGGGGCCAGGACCAATCCCTGAAGAACTACTACCTCCTGCTCAAGGCCGGCCTGGAGAAATACACCAGCGAGCCGTACATCTCCCTGGCCACCGGCAACCTCTGCATCACCATCTCCACCTGGTTCCAGGGCCCCTCCGGGGACCGCTTCGTGCTCTGCGCCGACTTCGACGCCGACATCGCCCTGCACTCCAACGGGCCGCGTCCGGCCTAGGTCCGGCTGGCGGAAGGGCGCTCCGCCACGGGAAAGGCCCTTGGCATGCGTTTTTGCATCAAGATGCAAAAAGCCATGCCAAGGGCCTTTCCGCCCTCGGTGGTTCGCGCCGGCTAGTCCTCCAGGACGAAGATGACCTCCAGCCGCACGCGATACTCCATGACCTTGTCCTCCTCCACCGCCACCCGCTGCTCCAGGACCCGCAGGCCGGTGACCCCGCGCAGGGTCTTGGTGGCCCGCTCGAAGCCCACCTTGACCGCGTCCTCGAAGCTGATGGGCGAGGCGGCGATGATGTCGGTCACCCTGGCTACCCGCTTTTCCGGCATGACGCACCTCCCTGGCCATTTGTGGCCGGTTGGGGCCCGCTCGGGCCCGCAGTGACTGCCAGACTCCCTGGCTGGGATGCCCTCCCGGCGAAAGCCCGAGGTGGGTAGAGCTCGCAATGCACCGCTGTTCACCTACGATTTTATGTCATCGCCTTCCCCCAACGCAAGCCCGGGTTGGCGGACGGGTCTCAGCGCACCGGCACGAAGCCTTCCTGGCGCACCAGTTCCTGCCCCTCGGGACCCAGCAGGTAGTCCAGGAAGCGCTTGACCGCGCCCTCGGGCGGGCGGGCGGTGTACATCAGGAGCGGCCGGGCGATGGGGTAGGTCTTGTCCCGCGCGCTCTGGGCCGAGGCGACCACTCCGCCCACGCTCAAGGCCTTGAGCTGGGGGTTGAGGTAGCCGATGCCGATGTAGCCGATGGCGTACTTGTTGCCCGCCACGGCCTGGGCCACCGCCCCGTTGCTGGCCTGCATCTGGGCGTCGGGGCGCACCCGGGCCTTGCCCAGCACGTGCTCGTTCCAGACCTCGAAGGTGCCGGAGCTGGTGTCGCGGCTCACCGCCACCACCGGCTTGTCCTCGCCGCCCACCTGCTTCCAGTTGCGCACCTTGCCGGCGTAGATGTCGCGCAATTGCTCCAGGCTCAGGTCCTTCACCGGGTTGGCCGGGTGGACCACCGGCACGATGCAGTCCAGGGCCACCGCGCTGGCCACCGGGCTCACCCCCCGCTCCTGGGCCAGGGCCAGCTCCTTGGGCTTCATCTCCCGCGAGGAATTGCCGATGTCCGCGGTGCCGTCGATGATGGCCTTGATTCCGTCGCCGCTGCCGGTGCCGGCCACCGAGATCCGGGCCTCGGGGTTCAGGCGCATGAAGACCTCGGCCGCCTTTTGGGCGACGGGCAGCACCGTGGTGGAGCCGGTGATCTTGATCTCCTGGCCAGCGGCCAGGACCGGCGCAAGGGCCAAGGCCAGGCCCAGGGCCGGGAGCATGGTTTTCAGGAAGGCCGCGCGGAACATGGCTCGCCTCCTTGGGGCAGGGGATGTAGTGTCGCGGCGCCGGCCGGAAAAACGGCCCGGACCCGCGCTCGATCGCCGGAGAATGTGATTCAATTATGCCACATAGGCCAGGTTAGGGTATGTGCTATAATTTCCAACAATAAACGAACGGCCATATTCGGATCGCCCCACCCGCGCCCAAGCTCGCGCCCAGGTCCGGGTCAATCGCCCAGCGCCCAGGGAAGGCCCATGCTCCAAACCCGCTTCAAATGGCTCGACCGCTATCTGACCTGGAACCAAGTGATGTTCTGGTTGTTGGCGGGGGGAACGCTCTTCCTGGCCAACCTGCACTCGTTCCTGCTCTTTCACGGCCTGGCCGAGGCCTTCAGCATGATCGTGGCCGGCGCGGTCTTCCTCCTGGCCTGGAACACCCGCCGCTTCCTGCACAACAGCTACCTGCTCTTCCTGGGGGTGGCTTTCGCCTTCGTGGCCGGCCTGGACTTCCTGCACATCCTTTCCTACAAGGGCATGGGGGTCTTCCCGGACCACGGGGCCAACCTCCCCTCCCAAATCTGGATCATCAGCCGCTATCTGCTGGCCCTGAGCTTCCTGCTCGCCCCCAGTTTCCTGGCGCGCAAGCTCTCGGTCAGGAGGGTGTTCCTGGCCTGCGCCCTGGTCGAGGCCCTGGCGATCTGGTCGGTTTTCGGCGGCTGGTTCCCGGAGTGCTACCGCGAGGGAAAAGGACTGACCGATTTCAAGCTGGGCAGCGAATTCATGATCATGGTCCTGTTCGGCGCCGCCAGCCTGCGTCTGCGCCGGCATCGCGCGGCCTTTTCGCCCCTGGTCCTGGGCTACCTCACCGCCTCCCTGGTCCTGAACATCCTTTCCGACCTGACCTTCAGCCTCTACGTGGAGGTGTACGGCGCAAACAACTTGGTTGGGCACCTGCTCAAGGTCATGGCCTATTTTTGCGTCTACAAGGCCCTGGTGGAGACCGGGCTGCGCCAGCCTTTCGAGCTGATGTTCCGCGAACTGAAGCAGAGCGAGCGCACCTGGCGCGCCCTGCTCAACGCGCCCCACGAATCGGCCATCCTGCTGGACGATAAACTGTACATCCGGGCCATCAACCGGGTGGCGGCCCAGCGCCTGGGCGGGGAGGTGACGGAGCTGACCGGCCGGAACTTCCTGGACCTGCTCAGCGGGGCGGTGCGGGAGAGCCGTCACCAACGCCTGCGCCAGGTCCTGGAGACCGGCGAACCCCAGCATTTCCAGGACCGGCGCGAGGGCCGGGACTTCGACCTGTCCTTCTACCCCCTGCTGGACCCCCAGGGGCAGGCCGTGGGCGTGGCGATCTTCGGCCAGGACATCACCGAGCGCCTGGCCGTGGAGCGCGAGCGCGAGGCCCTGGTGGTCAGCCTCACCCAGGCCCTGGCCGAGGTCAAGACCCTGAGCGGCCTGCTGCCCATCTGCTCCAACTGCAAGCGCGTCCGCGACGACCAGGGCTACTGGAACCAGATCGAGTATTACGTGAGCCAGCACAGCCAGGCCCAGTTCAGCCACGGCATCTGTCCCGAGTGCGCCCGCAAGCTCTACCCCGACCTGATGGACCAGCAATCCTGAGCGCGCCCCGCCGCCGGGCGTGCTATCATGAAAAAACCTATCTTCCCGCCAGGACTGGCCGGGCGGGAGCCCCCTGGCCAAGGAGACGCGGCATGCGACCGGAGCCCGACCCCCTGCGCTGCAAACCCGAGGCCCAGGCCGTGGAGCGCCTGAGCCAGGAAATCCCCGAGGTGGTGAACGAGCTGGTCTCCTCCTGCCAACGCGAGGGTTGCTTCTCCCACGTCAGCCCGGTGCCGATTCCCTCGCGCCAGGCCGTGATCCGCATCCTGGAGCAGGGCCGGCGCATCCTTTTCCCCGGCTATTTCAGCCGCGACCGCATCGACCAGGTCAACCTGCCCTACCACCTGGGGCGGGAGGTCACCGAGCTGTTCCAGGAGCTGGCCCGCCAGATCACCTGGGCGGTGCGCC
>CALERA010000248.1 GCA_937908275.1 uncultured Desulfarculaceae bacterium
GTGCGCGACGAGGCCGAGATCCGCGGCCACCGGCGCACCTACGTGGGCGCCCTGCCGGGGCGCATCATCCAGAGCCTGCGCCGGGTGGGCACCAAGAACCCGGTGTTCATGCTGGATGAGATCGACAAGCTGGGCAACGACTTCCGGGGCGACCCCTCCAGCGCCCTGTTGGAGGTCCTGGACCCGGAGCAGAACAACAGCTTCAGCGACCACTACCTGGACCTGCCCCTGGACCTGTCCAAGGTGGTCTTCATCACCACGGCCAACGTGCTGGACACCATCCCGCCGCCCTTGCGCGACCGCATGGAGGTGCTGGAGATCCCCGGCTACACCGCCGAGGACAAGCTGAAGATCGCCAAGCGCTACCTGTTGCCCCGCCAGCGCTCCGAGCACGGGCTCAAGGCCAGCCAGGTCAGCATCCTGGACGCCGCCATCCGCCTGGTGATCGAGGGTTACACCCGCGAGGCCGGCCTGCGCAACCTGGAGCGGGAGATCGGCTCCCTGTGCCGCTGGGCGGCGCGCTCCATCGCCGAGGGCGAGCAGACCAAGGTGCGCATCGGGCCGGAGCAGGTGGCCGAGATCCTGGGTCCGCGCCGGATCGACCCCGAGACGGCCCTGCGCACCGCGGTGCCGGGGGTGGCCACCGGCCTGGCCTGGACCGCGGCCGGGGGCGACATCCTGTTCGTGGAGGCCAGCATGATGCCCGGCAAGGGCCGGCTGCAACTCACCGGCCAGCTGGGCGACGTGATGAAGGAAAGCGCCCAGGCGGCGGTGAGCCTGGTGCGGGCCAACGCCGAGCGGTTCGGGGTGGACCCGGAGTTCTTCGCCGAGAACGAGCTGCACATCCACGTGCCGGCCGGGGCCATCCCCAAGGACGGCCCCAGCGCCGGAGTGACCCTGTTCACCGCCCTGGTGAGCCTGCTCACCAACCGCCCGGTGCGCCACGACGTGGCCATGACCGGCGAGATCACCCTGCGCGGCCTGGTGCTGCCCATCGGCGGGGTCAAGGAAAAGGTCCTGGCCGCCCGCCGGGCCGGGATCAAGAAGGTGCTGCTGCCCATGCGCAACCAGCGCGACCTGGTGGACGTGCCCGACCAGGCCAAGAAGGACCTGGAGTTCGTCTTCGTGGAGCGGGTGGAGCAACTGGTGGAGCAGGCCCTGGAGCCCGTGGGCGGGGCCAAGACCGGGAAGACCGGGCGGGCGGCCAAGCCCGCCAAGACCAGCCAGGCCAAGGCCCCGGCCCAGCCCGCCAAGACCAAGGCGGACAAGCCCCAAGCGGCCAAGGCCAAGCCCGCCGCCAAACCCAAGCCGGCCCCGGCCCGCGGCCGCGCCGCCGGCCCGGGCGGAAAGTGAGCGCCCATGGCTCGTACGGTGAACAAGCACATGGACGACTGCATCGCCTGCGGTTTGTGCGTGCAGGTCTGCCCGGCGGTCTTCGCCGAGGCCGAGGACAAGCCGATCGTGGCCAAACCCCAGGTTGACCCGGGCGAGGAGGCCTGCGTGCAGGAGGCCATCGACTCCTGCCCGGTCAGCTGCATCTATTGGGAGTGAGCATCGCATGGCCAAGCAAGTGGAAATCAACCAGGACGAGTGCGTGGGCTGCCAGAGTTGCGTGGAGCTGTGCCCGGAGATCTTCCAGATGGGACCGGGCGATGAAACCGCCATGGTGATGAAGCCGGAGGTGGGTTCCGAGCAGGAGGCCTGCGTGCAGGAGGCCATCGACACCTGCCCGGTGGGCTGCATCTCCTGGAGCGCCTGAAACTGTGGAGCCGGAAGGCAAGGACGAATTGGTCCCGCTGGAGCGCATTCTCGGCGGGATCGTTCTTCTGCGCGGGGTCAAGGTGATGCTGGATCGGGACCTGGCCGCCCTGTACGGAGTGCCCACCAAGGCCCTCAAACAGGCGGTCAAGCGCAACCTGGCGCGTTTCCCGGAGGATTTCGCCTTCGTTCTGAGCGCGGAGGAGGCCGAGGCTTTGAGGTCACAGATTGTGACCTCAAAGCGGGGCGGCGCCCGTTACCCACCCCTGGCCTTTACCGAACAGGGGGTGGCCATGCTCTCCAGCGTGCTCAACAGCGAGCGGGCCATCCAGGTTAACATCCAGATCATGCGCGCCTTCAGCAGGTTGCGCCGGATGCTGGCCGGTCAGGAGGAGTTCAAGGCGCGTCTGCAGGACTTGGAGGCCCGCTATGACGAGCAATTTCGGGTTGTCTTCGAGGCCTTGGCGCAATTGCTGGAGGGACCTCCCCCGCCCGAGCCGGTCCGGATCGGCTTCTTGGTGGAGTAGGTCCAGGGGCGTTGCGGCGGGTTGGCTCCTGAGCTTGGTCGCGCTGCTGGCGGCCGGTTGCGCGCCGGTCCTGGCCCCGCCGGGGACCACGGTGGAGCGGGTGGATTTGGTGCGCCTGGCCGGCCCCTGGTATGAGATCGCCTCCACCGAGCCCTGGTGGGAGACGGGTTGCGTCTGCTCCCGGGTCTACTTCCTGGTCCACGGCCAGGAGGTGGTGCTGCAGCGCACCTGCCGCGACGGCGGACCGGAGGGGGCCTTGCGACGCTTCACCGGCCGGGGCCGGGCCCTGGAGGGGAGCAACGGGGCGCAATTGGCGCTAAGCTTCTGGTGGCCCTGGGAGTCGGGCCATTGGGTGCTGGCCCTGGACCCGGATTATCGCTGGGTGGTGTTGGGCACGGCGCGGCAGGACCAACTCTGGGTGCTCTCGCGCGAGCGGACCCTGGACCCGGCCGACTACCTGCGGGCGCTGGCCACCGCCCGCGACAAGGGTTGGCCGGCCGGCCGCCTGGTGCTGAGCGAGCAGCCTTGTCCCTGACCCCATGCCGGCCCGTGGCGCAGGGCGCAAGGCCCGCCTCTAGGACCGGACCCCATTCGCCTTTTTAGGAGGGGGTGTGGGGGAACCCTTTTTCGGCACGAAAAAGGGTTCCCCCACATTCTCTTACCTCCCCCAAGGAGCGCTTGATGGACATCATCGACCTGCACACCCACAGCACGGCCAGCGACGGCAGCCTGACTCCCACCCAGTTGGTGGAGGCGGCCCGGCGGGCGGGGCTCAAGGCGGTGGCGATCACCGACCATGACACCGTGGAGGGGGTGGCCGAGGCCCTGGCCGCCGGGCGGGACCTGGGGCAGGTGGTGGTGCCGGGGGTGGAGATCAGCCTCCAGGGCTACCAGGCCCAGGGCCTGCCGGGCTCGATGCACCTGCTGGGCCTGTTCCTGGACCCGGACCAGCCGGACCTGGCGGCGGGCCTGGAGCGCCTGCAAGGGGCGCGGGCCGAGCGCAACCCCCAGATCGTGGCCAAGTTCAACGAGTTGGGCATCCCCCTGACCCTGGAGGAGGTGAAGGCCTTTGCCGGGGGCGAGTTGATCGGCCGGCCGCATTTCGCCCAGGCCCTGATCGCGCGCAGGCTGGTGGCCAACCGGGGCGAGGCCTTCAACCGCTATCTGGCCGCCGGCAAGGCGGCCTACGTGCCCAAGTGGCGCTTCCCCCCGGCCGAGGGCATCGCTCTGCTGAAACGGGCCGGGGCGGTGACGGTGCTGGCCCATCCCGGGCTGTTCAAGCTGGGCCTGGCCGGTCTGGAGGCCCTGCTGCTGCGCCTGATCGATGATGGCCTGGACGGGGTGGAGGCCTATTACAGCGAGCACGACCCGGCTTTCACCCGGGCGGTGTTGGGCCTGGCCGCCCGCCTGCACCTGGTGGTCAGCGGGGGCAGCGATTTCCACGGCGGACCAAAGCCGGACATCGCCCTGGGCCTGGGGCGGGGCAACCTGCGGGTGCCGGCCTCCCTGTTGGCCGGCCTCAAGGACCGCCAGCCCGGACCTGCGTGAGCGAGGCTCATAGCCTTACACTATTGATCACCATTATTGTTTCTATCCCATCGCTGTGGTATTTTGGCCCGGGGAGACGGGCAGGCCGGGACCTGCCGTTGCTGTAGCCACCGCCGGGGGGAGGGGGCTTGCCAGACGGAGGGCCATGCTCCTTACGGTGTTGGGCTCCGGCTCCTGCGAGCTGCGGGCCGATCGATCCAGCCCGGCTTATTTACTGCAAGCTGGTGGATTCAGCCTGCTGCTGGACCTGGGCGCCGGGGCCTGGCGGAGGCTGACCGAGGCCGGCCACGACCCCGCGCAGGTGGGGGCGGTGGCCCTCAGCCACGCCCACCCCGACCATCTCGCCGACCTGGTTCCCCTGCTTTTCGCCCTCAACTACGACCCCGCGCTTTCCGGCCACGCCAGCCTGGACCTTCTGGCCCATGAAGGCCTGGAGCCCCTGATCACCGGCCTGCAAGGCCTGTTCGGCGCCTGGCTGACCCCGCCGCCGGAGCGCCTGCGGACCCACTGGCTGGCCCCGGGCCGCTCCCTGGCCCTGGGGCCGCTGACCGTCCACACCGCCGCGGCCGACCACGCCCCCACCAGCCTGGCCTGGCGGGTGGAGGGCGAGGGCCAAAGCCTGGTCTACCTGGGCGACAGCCGCGCCACCCCGGAGCTGGCCCGTTTCGGCCAGGGGGCGGGCCTGATCATCGCCCATTGCGCCGGCAACGACGCCAATCCCAAGCCCGGGCACCTGCACCCCCGGGCCGCCGGCGAGCTGGCCCGCCGGGCCGGGGCCCGCGGCCTGTTGCTCAGCCATTTCTATCGTGAGGTGGACCCGGACCTGGCCGTGGCCTCGGCGGCGGCGGCCTTTGGCGGGCCGGTCTGGGCGGCCCGGGACCTGGGCCGCTGGCGGCTGGAGGCCGGAGAGTCCCGGCCGGACGGAGACGCCTAGCCGATGTGGCGTCCGCGCCTGAAGGGCAAGCTGCTGGGCGCCGTGGGGGCCCTGGCCCTGATGGGCCTGGCCAGTCTGTCCCTGATGCACCACTGGGTGGCGGTGAACCACCTGCAACAGGTGGTGGGCGCGGACATCGCCGCCCGGGCCGACCTGCTGCTCAAGGAAGTGCGCAACCACCACCAGACCATGGTCCTGCACCGCCAGCAGGACCAGGAGCTGGTGATGCGCGACCTGGGCCAACTGGCGCGCGCCTACCTGCAATACACCGAGGCCGTCCATCAGGACGAACTCGCCGGCCGCCTGACCCGGCCCCAGGCCCAGGAGCGGGTGCGCCAGATGCTCCTGAGCCAGCGCGTGGGCCAGTCCGGTTATCCCTTCGTCTGGGACGTCAGCCGCGCCCCGGAGAGCATTCCCCTGGCGGTCCATCCCAGCCTGCAGGGACAGGACATGGCCTGGGTGGAATTCGTGCGCCAGGGCGCGCGGCAGCAACGCGGCCACCTGGAATACCTCTGGGCCAATCCCGGCGAGCGCCTGCCCCGGCCCAAGGCCGCGGCGCTGGAATATTTCGCGCCCTGGCAGTGGGTGATCTGCGTCAGCGCCTACAAGAGCGAATTCCCCCTGATGACCACCCAGAACTTCTACCAGGCCGCGGACCAGGCCCTGACCGACGACATCCAGTCCATGCGGGTGGGGGAGGGCGGCTACGCCTTTGTGATCAACTGGGCCGGGGCCCTGGTCATCCATCCCAAGGGCCTGCTGGGCGACCTGGAGTCGCCGGACCTGATCCGCAGCCTCCTGCGCCAGGGCGACGGCCTGGTGCGCTGGGAGCAGGACGGCCAGGCCTACCTGGTGGCCTTCCGCACCTTCGCCCCCTCGGGTTGGGTGGTGGCGATCAAGGCCCGGGAGGACGACTTCCTGGCCCCGGTGCGGGCCGGCCTGGTGCGCTGGGCTCTGGTGGCCCTGCTGGGCTTCCTGGCCTTGACCGTGGCGGTGCTGGTGCCCCTGCTGGGCCGGCTGGTGATCAATCCCGCCCGGCGGCTGGCCCACCTGGCCGACCGCATCGCCGGCGGTCAACTGGAACTGGACGAACCCCCGGCCCGGGGCGGGGACGAGATGGCCGATCTCTCCCGCTCCCTGCAGGCCATGGCCAGCCGCCTGCGCCAATCGGTGACCTATCTGGCCCAGAGCGAGCGCCGCTACCGGGACCTGTTCACCCACTCCCCGGAGCCCGGCTACGTGCTCAACCGCTCGGGCTTCGTGGTGGAGGTCAACCCGGCCATGGAGCAGGCCCTGGGCCGCCCGGCGGCGGCGGTGGTGGGCCGGCATTTCAGCCGCTTCCTGGCCGATGGCCAACTGAAGGAACTGCGGCGCCTGGTCCTGCAGGCCCTCCGCCAGGGCAGGGAGGTCACCAACCTGGGGCTGACCCTGCTGGACCCCAAGGGCCAACCCCGCTTTCTGGAGGGCTTCCTCACCCCCCTGGGCCGGCCGGGCCGGGTGGACGGCTTCTTCGGCCTGGCCCGGGACCTGACCGAGCAACGCCGCCTGGAGCAGCAACTGCTCCAGGCCCAGAAGATGGAAATCCTGGGCACCCTGGCCGGCGGCCTGGCCCACGACTTCAACAACCTGCTCTCCGGCATCCTGGGTTATTCCTCGCTGCTGCTCTCCCAGACCGACCTGGGGCCGCGTCAGCGGCGCTACGTGATGGTCATCGACCACTCCGCCGCCCGGGCGGCCCAGCTCACCCAGCAGCTCCTGAGCCTGTCCAAGTCCCGGCAGATGCACCTGGAGCCGGTGCGCCTGGGCGAGTTGATGGCCGAGGTGCTGGCCATCCTGGAGCACAGCTTCCCGGCCGACCTGATGGTCGACCTGATGGTGGAGCCGGACCTGCCGCCCCTGGAGGCGGACGCCGGCCAGCTCCACCAGGCCCTGATGAACCTGTGCATCAACGCCCGCGACGCCATGCCCAAGGGTGGGAGGATTCACCTGCAGGCCGCCCTGGAAAACACCGGCCGCGACTGCCCGGCCGAGGTGGCCGCCCTGGGGCCCCGAGTGGTGCGCCTGAGCGTGGTGGACAACGGCCCGGGCATGGACCGGACCGCCCAGGAAAAATCCCTGGAGCCGTTTTTCACCACCAAGGAGCACGGCACCGGCCTGGGCCTGCCCATGGTCCTGAGCATCGTCCAGGGCCACGGCGGGGTTTTGCGCCTGGAGAGCGCCCCGGGCCGGGGCACCGCGGTCCACATGTACTTCCTCCCCGGCCAGCCCGGAGAGCTCGCCGCGCCCTGCCTCAACGCTCCCTCTCCCGCATCCAACTCCGGGCAGCGGGTGCTGGTGGTGGACGACGAGAACGTGGTGCGGGAGATGGCCCGAGAAATCCTGGACCTGGCCGGGTTCGAGGTCCTGACCGCCGGCGACGGCGAAAAGGCCCTGGAGCTGCTGGGCCAGAATCCCCGCGCGGTGGACCTGGTGCTCCTGGACGTGGTGATGCCGGGGCTGGGCGGGCTGGAGGTGCTCAAGCGGATCAAGGCCGAACATCCCGGGATCAAGGTGGTGCTGGCCAGCGGCATGTTCGACCAGGGCCAGGAGGACGCCCAGGTCTGGCGGCAGTGCGACGGCCGCCTGGGCAAACCCTATCGGGCCGGGGAGCTGCTGGCCACCCTGAACCAGGCCCTGCAGGCCGGCGCGGCAGTCTGTCGTCCTCCCGCCGGGGGCGACGATAGCCAATCGTGAAAAGCGTCACTAAACACAGCGCTTAACCGGTCATTCCCCCTTGACCTGGCTGGTGCGGGTTTGCTAGCCTTGTCCTGGGCCAAAGAGGCCCCCAACCATCCTTGCCCGACGAAAACGAGCGCATCTGGCTAACTTGCAGCAACCCGCAGGCGGTCTATTTCGTCGCCCTTGCCCTCGTGGCCGCGCAGGCACGGTCTGCCCGGCCCATCCCGGCGCATGCCCGACGGCGGCCAAGCCGGTTCCGGGCGCACCCCGCCTGCCGCAAGAAAAACTGCGCGCCACGGACGGCGTCGCGCGGGGCCGAGGCCCAGGGCCGCGGCTGTCGCCAGAGGCGTCACCCAGCCCGGACCAGACGCCCGGACGGGGATCGCGCCGCGCCAAGCGGCCCGCTCCCCCGCCCCGGGTCACATCGCCCATAACCGCTTAGCGAGGCAGGCCAGCCATGAAGAGCAAGGTCCTCATCCCGGTGGATACCGCGCGCAACTCCCTGACCGCCGAGGAATACGCCATCAAGCTGAGCTGGCGCATGCCGATGCGGGTCACCCTGCTGACGGTGCTGAACAACAAACGCCTGCAAAACCGGGGCATCAGCCTCAGCGACCAGGAGCGCATCCTGGAAGGCATGCGCAAGCGGGCCGACGAGGTCCTGGCCGCCGCGGCCAAGCCCTTCCTCAAGGCCGACGTGGAGCACGAGCTGCGGGTGGAGGCCGGCAATCCCGGCCCGGTCATCTGCCGGCTGGCCCAGGAAGAGGGCTACGAGATGGTCATCATCACCCAGAGCGGGCTCAGCGAGTGGGAGGAGATCCTGGGCGGCAGCGTGGTGCACACGGTGTTGAACAAGTGCCAGACCCCGGTGCTCCTGGTAAAGCACTCCCCCGAACAACTGGAGCAGCAACGCCGGCTGCGGGCGGAACAGGAACTGTTGCCCCGCTAGGGGGGCCGGCGGCGCGCTTGGGTCGGGGGATGGATTTTTCACCGTTTTTCCAGCGGCGGGCCTGCGGGGAGGAGGTGAGTCAGGCGGCTGGCGCGCACCGCGTCGCCCTCGGGGCGGCGGGAAACCAATCACCGCACGATCGTGCGGGCAAGCCAGAGGGAGGGGTTATGCGTTTCGCCAAGTGTCTGGTGGTGCTGATCGTGGCGTTGTTGACGGTGGGCCTGGTCGCGGGCGCGGCCCTGGCCGAGGCCAAGAAGAAACCGTCGCTGGACGCCTGGAAGCCCGCCTTCGACTACTCCACGGCCAAGTACAAGATCAAGGTCAGCAACGTCAGCCATCCCGCCATCAAGGGCGTCTTCGCCGGCTTCGCCATCCGCGACGAGCTCTGGAAGCAGACCAACGGCCAGATCTACTTCGAGTACCTGCCCTTCTCCATGCTGGGCGGCGAGACCGAGGTGCTCAACCAGGTGCAGATGGGAGCCATCCAGGGCATGAGCGTCAGCTCGGTGGCCGCCCCGCAGATGGGTCCCCGCATGGGCCTGGTGATGCTGCCCTATCTGATCAACGACTTCGACAAGCTGGAGAAGTTCGCCGGCAACGAGAAGCTCTTCCAGCACTTCCTGGACGGCATGAAGGACAAGGGCATCATGGGCGTGGACATCACCGCCTATGGCCAGTACGGCTGGGCCACCACGGTGCCGGTGACCAACCTGGACGAGGCCCGCAAGGTCAAGATCCGCATCGCCGAGGCGCCGGTGAACAAGCTGATCTACCAGACCTGGGGCTTCAACCCGGTGGCCATGCCCTGGCCGGACGTGCCCACCGCCCTGAAGCAGGGCGTGATCGAGGGCCTGGACCACACCGCCCTGGTCTGCTACCTGGACAAGAAGTTCGACGTGTGCAAGCACTACACCGAACTCAACTACGCCCAGGGCCTGTTCATCTGGATCTTCAACGAGACCTGGTTCAAGGGCCTGCCCGCCGACCTGCAGAAGACCTTCGTCAAGGTGGTCAAGGAGCAGGCGGCCATCTATCGCGGCCAGGCCAAGGAGCAGAGCGCCCAGACCAAGCAGGAGGCCATCGACAAGGACGGCGTGGCCTTCCACAAGCTCTCCGACGCCGACTACGAGACCCTGCGCAAGCTGGGCGACAAGGTCCACGACGACTACGCCGCAAAGGTGGGCAAGGACTACCTGCAGCAGGTGCAGGACTTCCTGGGCTACGGCAAGTAGTCCGGTTTTCACCGGGTCGCGGGCCGGGGGGCCATCCCCCCGGCCTCCTCAACCCAGCCACGCGAGGCGGAAATGATCTCCCGCATCTTGGACACCCTGGACCGGGCCCTGAGTTGGTTCGAGGAGTGGAGTCTGTATCTCTGCGTGATGGTGGGCATGATCTCCCTGTTCATCAACGTCGTGCTGCGCTACGGGTTCAACTACACCCTGGCCTGGTCCGAGGAGCTGATCCGGGAGATCATCATCTACACCACCTTCATCGGCTGCTCGGCGGCGATCAAGAACCGCTCCCAGATCACCATCGACGTGGTGGTGCAGTTGGCTCCGCGCCTGCGGACCCCCCTGGCCTATGTCAGCAACGTCGCGGTGCTGGCCTATTGCGTCTTCATGGTGGCCCTGGGCAGCGAGATGGCCGCGCAGCAGTCCCAGACCGATCAGCGCACGATCCTGTTGGAGATCCCCCTGGTGGTGCTCTACAGCATCCTGCCCCTGATGGGGACGATGATGGGCATCCGCACCATCCAGAACATGTGGAAGGATTACCACGAGGCCCGCGCCAAGCGGGCCTGATTCCGGGCCAGCCTGTCACCAACCTCCCCGGCCAGGGCGGAGCACCGCCCGGGTCGGGTGCGGCAAGAAAGGTCAGCGCGTGGAGGCGAGCGGCATCATCATCCTCCTGGTCCTCCTGGGGGCCATGGCCACCACCATCCCGGTTTTCCTGTGCCTTTTCCTCACCTCGGTGGTGGGTTTCGCGGTGTTCACCGAAATCCCGCTCATCTTCCTGATCCAGGCGGTGTTCCGGGCCATGGACAACTTCGCCCTGATCGTGGTGTTGTTCTTCATCCTCTGCGGCAACGTGATGACCAGCGGCTCCATCGTGGACAAGCTGATCCGGGTGGCCAACGTCACCGTGGGCTGGCTGCCCGGGGGCCTGGCCATGGCCGGCGTGCTGGCCTGCGGCATGTTCGGGGCCATCAGCGGCTCCACCGTGGCCACGGTGGTGGCCATCGGCGGCTTCATGATCCCGGCCCTGATCGACAATCACTACAGCGAGCGCTTCGCCCTGGGGGTGATGACCACCGCCCCCAACCTGGGGGTGATCATTCCGCCATCCATCTCCATGATCCTCTACTCCATGGTCAGCGCCTGCTCCCTGGAGGGCCTGTTCCTCACCGGCTTCGTGCCCGGGGTGCTGATCATGGCCGGCATGTGCACCTATTGCTTCGTCTGGGCCATACGCAACCCCGGCTTCCAGACCGCCCCCAAGCCCACCTTCAAGGAGATGATCGCCGCCTTCAAGGAGGGCTTCTGGAGCCTGATGCTGCCGGTGGTGATCTTCGGCGGCATCTTCAGCGGGGCCTTCACCGCCAACGAGGCGGCGGTGGTGGCCTGCGTCTACGCC
>CALERA010000249.1 GCA_937908275.1 uncultured Desulfarculaceae bacterium
ACCACCGAGATCTACACTCTTTCCCTACACGACGCTCTTCCGATCTTGAACCTGATGACCACCGGCCGCTATCCCTTTGCCAAACTCCTGGAGGTGGGGGCCTGGCTGAGCCGGGAGGTCACGGTGCCCCTGGTGGCCAACACCCGCGACATCAACCACCAGGAGGGCGAGGCCCTCTTGGCGGCCGGGTTCCAGGGCTTCTACCACGCCGTGCGCCTGGGCGAGGGGCGGGACACCCCCTTCCCGGTGGAGAACCGGGTGCAGACCATCAAGGTCATCACCGAGGTCGGCCTGAAGTGGATGAACTGCATCGAGCCGGTGGGGCCGGAGCACGCGCCGGAGGAGATCGCCGGCCTGATGGTCCTGGCCCGGGAGCTGGGGGCCACCTATTCCGGGGTCATGCGCCGGATCAACTTCCCCGGCTCGCCCCTGGCCCGGCATGGCATGATCAACGAGTTGGAGATGGCCCGCCTGGTGGCGGTCAGCCGCCTGGTGATGGGCGACAAGGTCCAGGCCCACTGCACCCACGAACCCAACTCCGCCGCCCTGCTGGCCGGGGCCAACCTGGTCTTTCCCGAGGTGGGCTCCAGCCCCCGCGACGCCGAGGCCGACACCGGCCAGGGCCGGGGGCATGACCTGAGCGCCTGCGCCCGCCTGATGCAGGAGATGGGCTGGGAGGTGAACCTGCCCTCCAACTGCTTTGGCGCGGCCCCGGCGCTCAGCGGCGCGGCCTGCGCCTGCCCCAGCCACTACGCCACCGGCCAGGCCTGAAAGAGGCTCCGCCGGCAACTGAAAGAGCGGAACCCTTGGCCCCTGGGGAGGCGACATGCGCCAGAGCTTGCGGAAACTGACCATCCTGGCCCTCGGCGCGGTCCTGGTCCTCCTGCCGGGCCTGAGCGCCCGGGCCCAGGAACCCTGGCGGGTCGGCACCTGGAAGACCGCCCAGACCATCCAGCCCTTCTTCTATCCGCAATTCCTGCCCCACCAGCCCCTGGAGGTCTTCCCCTTCACCAACCCCGCCGACCAGAAGACCGCCCTCCTGGCCGGCAGCCTGGAGATGTGCGGCACCACCCTGGCCCACGCCATCCACTCCGCCTCGCGCGGGGAGCCGGTGGTGGTGGTGGCGGCCCTGTGCAACAAGTGCTCGGCCCTGGTGGTCAAGAGCGATGGCCCCATCCAGACCATCAAGGACCTGGCCGGCAAGAAGATCGGCTACGTGCCCGGCACCATGCACGAGATCCTGCTGCGCGAGACCCTGGTCAACAACGGCCTCAACCCGGCCACGGACGTCAGTCTGGTGCGGGTGGACTTCTTCGACATGGGCCTGGCCCTGGCCCGGGGCTCCATCGACGCCTTCCTCTCCGGCGAGCCCTTCCCTTCCCTGGCCGTGCACCAGGGCTATGGCCGGGTCCTGGCCTATCCCTACTATGGCGAGGGCGTGGGCGACATCAACGCCGGGATGCTGGTGCGGCGCGACAGCATCGAGAAATCTCCCCAGCTGGTGGCCAGCCTGGTCAAGGCCCACGCCCAGGCCACCGAGTTCCTGAAGGCCCACCCGGAGCAATGGCTGCGCAAGGCGGCCTCCTTTGGCACCCCGGTGGAGGTCTGGCAACAGGCCGCGCCCAACATGGAGCTGGCCTGGCGCATGGACCAGGCCTTTGTCCAGCGGGTGGCGGCCCTGGGCGGGCGGATGAAGGCCCTGGGGGTGATCGAGCGCGAGCCCGACTACCAGCGCCTCATTGACCTGCGCTTCGTCCAGGACCTGCAACCAGGCCAGTGATGGCCAGCCCGGGAACCAACCAGCGCGATCCGGACTCCCGGCCGGCCACGGCCCTGGTCCTGCCCTGGCTGCTGCCGGCCGGGGGCCTGGGTTTCTGGTTCCTGGCCAGCGCCGTGGACCTGCTGCCGTCCTATCTCCTGCCCTCGCCGGCCCAGGTCTTTCACGCGGCCTGGGCCTATGTCTTCGCCCCAGTGGACTCCGCGCCCTTTGCCGGACGCTTCCTGGCCGACGCCAAGGCCAGCCTGGGCCGGGTGGCCGGCGGCTTCGGCCTGGCGGCCCTGCTGGGCCTGCCCCTGGGCCTCATCTCCGGCCGCCTGGCGGCGATGCGCCTTTTCCTGGACACCTTCCTCAACGGCCTGCGCGCGGTGCCGGGCATCGCCTGGCTGCCCCTGGCCCTGGTCTGGTTCGGGATCGGCCTAAAAACCACGGTCTTCCTGGTGGCCCAGGCCGCCTTTTTCCCCATCTACCTGGGGGCCGCCGCCGGGGCCCGCCAGGTCAATCCCCTGTTCCTGCGGGCCGGGGCCATGCTGGGCCTGGGCCGCGCCCGCCTGGTCTGCACGGTGCTGGTGCCGGCGGCCATGCCCCACCTGGTCACCGGCCTGCGCCTGGGCCTGGGCATCGCCTTCGCCTACCTGGTGCTGGGGGAGCTGACCGGGGTGCCCGACGGCCTGGGCGCGGTGATCATGGACGCCCGCCTGCTGGGCCGGGTGGACATCATCATCATGGGCATCATCATCATCGCCGCCATCGGCCGCCTCTGCGACCTGGGTCTGCTGTGGGGCCTCAAGCTCCTGAAAAGCGTGCGCCGCCAGTGACCAGCGTCAGCCCGGACAACCACGCCCCCTGCCTGGCGGTGGAGGGCCTGACCAAGGCCTTCCGGGTGCGGGGGGTGCTGATCAAGGCCCTGGAGGACATCTCCTTCAGCCTGGCCGGCGGCGAGGTGCTGGGCCTCTTGGGTCCCAGCGGCTGCGGCAAGACCACCTTGCTCAACCTGGTGGCCGGGTTTTTATCGCCGGACGCCGGCCGGGTGCTGATGCGCGGCCGCCCGGTGGAGCGCCCCGGTCCCGAGCGGGGGGTGGTTTTCCAGGAGGACGCCCTCTTCCCCTGGCTCACGGTGGCCGAGAACGTGGGCTTCGGCCTGGACGCGGGCCAGGCCCGGGAGCGGGTGGCGCGGATGTTGGAGCGGGTGGGCCTGGCCGACTATGGCCACTACCTGCCCCGGGCCATCTCCGGGGGCATGAAGCAGCGGGTGGCCCTGGCCCGGGTCCTGGTGCGGGAGCCGGCGCTGCTGTTGATGGACGAGCCCTTCGCCGCCCTGGACGCCCAGACCCGGGCCGGCATGCACGAGTTGCTGATTTCCCTGCAACAACAGCTCCGGCAGAGCGTGGTCTTCGTCACCCACGACCCCGAGGAGGCGGTCAAGCTGGCCGACCGGGTGCTGGTGCTGAGCCCCTCCCCGGGCCGGCTGCGCCGGGAGCTGGTGGTGGACCTGCCCCGGCCTCGCCAGGTGGACGCCCCCGGTTTCCTGCACCTCAAGCGCGCCATCCACGCCAGCCTGGCCGCGGGCTAGGCTTCCCGCCGCCAATGCGGTAAAGTCAAGGGAGCCCCCCGCCCACGACATCGCGGGAGCCTATCTTGTCCGAACCAGCGCCTGGCAAAATCATCGTGGTGGATGACGAGGAACTGGCCCTGAAGGCCATGCGCCGGATATTGGAAAAATCCGGCCACCAGGTCTCCACCTACACCAATCCAGTGCGCGCCCTGGAGCGCCTGGAGCAGGAGGAGTACGACCTGCTCCTGGCCGACCTGCAAATGCCGCCCTATATCGACGGCCTGGAGCTGATGGCCAAGGCCCGGCGGGTCTGGCCGGCCATCGAGGTGATCCTGATCACCGGCTACGCCAGCCTGCCCAGCGCGGTGGAGGCGGTCAAGCAGGGGGCCTTCCATTACCTGGCCAAGCCGGTCAAGCCCGAGGAGCTGCGCCGGCTGGTGGACCAGGCCCTGGAGCAGCGCCGCTCCCGCCAGGCGGCCCTGGCCCCGGGCCAGGAGCGGCTGGCCAGCGGCCCGGTCTCGCCCTTCATCATCGGCCAGAGCCCGGCCATGCGCCGGGTGCAGGAGATCATCGCCCAGATCGCCCCCACCGACTGCAACGTCCTGGTGCTGGGGGAGTCGGGCACCGGCAAGGAGCTGGTGGCCCGGGCCCTGCACCAGCAGAGCGACCGGCGCAAGGGTCCCTTCGTGGCCTTCAACTGCGGGGCCTTCAGCGAGGAGCTGATCGCCAACGAGCTTTTTGGCCACGAGGCCGGGGCCTACACCGGGGCCGGGGGCCAGAAGCGGGGCCTGTTGGAAGAGGCCAGCGGCGGCACCCTGTTTTTGGACGAGATCGGCGAGATGCCCTTGTCGATGCAGGTCAAGCTGCTGCGGGTGTTGCAGGAGCGCGAGATGCTGCGGGTGGGCGGCACCCAGCCCATCGCCCTGGACCTCAGGGTGGTGGCGGCCACCGCCGCCGACCTCAAGGCCGCGGCCGCGGCCGGGGCCTTCCGCCAGGACCTCTTCTACCGCCTCAACGTGGTCACCCTGGAGCTGCCCCGCCTGGCCCAGCGCCGGGAGGACATCGGCCTGTTGGCCCAGCACTTCCTGGCCCGCTCCACCCGGCGCATGGAGCGCCGGGCCAAGGGCCTCGGCCCCCAGGCCCTGGAGCTGCTGCGGGATTACGCCTTTCCGGGCAACGTGCGCGAACTGGAGAACATCATGGAGCGCACGGCGGCCCTGGCCCGGGGCGAGGTCATCACCCCCCAGGACCTGCCCCCGGACCTGAGCCAGGTGCGCCTGGCACCCTTTCCCGAGGCCGAGGAGGCGGTGCCCACCCTGGCCGACCTGGAGCGCGACTACATCCTCCATCTGCTGGAGCGCACCGGCGGCTCCAAGGGCCAGACCGCCCGCCTGCTGGGCATCGACCGCGCCTCCCTCTGGCGCAAGATGAAGCGCTTCGGCCTCAGTTAGGGGTTGCCGGCCGCAACCCCCCGTTCGCCTGCGCAACAATTCGTTCCTTGACCGGGTTTGATCGCCCCTCGGAGCCCCGGTTTCCCGCCTTGTTGCCCATCGCAACATTTCGTTCCGCGCTTTCATAGCCAATTAATATGGCAATTCGCCAAGTTACCATTCGCACAACCTGGCACGCCCCTTGCGCTTACTCCTGGCGACACTCCAGTGAGGACAAGGGATGTTCAAGCGAGCCCTGGTGGTTTTCGAGAACGAAAGCATCAGCCCCGAGGCGCTGCTCTATGCCCGGGAATTGGCCCTGCGCATGGATTCGGAGATCACCCTCCTGATGCTCATCGAGATGGCGTTCTTGGACCAAACCTGGCTGGGCAGCAAGCGCAGCGCCCTCAGCCAGATGGAGGAGCGGGTGGGCGCGCTGCTGGCCGAGCCGCTGGAGCAGCTGATGAAGGCCGGAGTGGCGGCGGGGGCCGCCTTGCGGGTGGGCGATCCGGCCCAGGAGTTGGTCAAGTTCCTGGCCGAGCGTCCGCCCTATCAAGTGGTGATCTGGGGCAGCGGACCCGAGCTGCCCGAACCTGGAACCGGACGGCGGGGGCACTGGCTGTCCCGGGCGCAGCCGGCCCTGGAATGCCCCCTGCTCTGGGCGGGAGCCCGGGAGGCCGGAGAGGCGCGGGCGAAGTAGCCTCCTGTCCGCCGCGCCGGCCGGACCGGGGCGGTGGCCAGGAGCACCAACCATAACGGAGAGAGGCATGGCCATTGTAATCATTTCCAGCTGGGCGGAGGAGGCCCGCCGGGAGCTGGCCCGGGCGGTGGCGGCCAAGCTGGGCTGCCCCAGCCTGAGCCGTGAGGACTTGGTCGAGCAGGCCACCGCGGCCGGGATCCCGGTGGGCAAGATGGAGATCGCGGTGCTGAAGGGGTCCACCCCCCGCGAGCGCCTGGCCCGCCACAAGTCGCGCTACCTGGCCTTCATCACCGCCTCGGTGGCGGAAAAGGCCCGCGAGACCCAGGACCTGGTCTATCACGGCCGGGCCTGCCACCTGCTGCTGCCCGGGGTGGAGCACGTGCTGCGGGTGGGGGTGGTGCCCAACCAGGAGCGCCAGTTGGCCGCGGTGATGGCCCGCCTGAACCTGGACCACGACAAGGCCCAGCGTTACCTGGCCGACCTGAACGACGACCTGCGCAACTGGTTCCACTTCATGCACGACACCGACCCGGACGAGCCGGGCCAGTACGACCTGACCCTGAACCTGGGCCACCTGAGCCCGGAGAGCGCGGCCAGCGCGGTCTGCTCCATGGCCCAGTTGCCGGACTTCGCGCCCACCCCGGCCTCGCGCCGGGCCTTGGGCGATCTCTGGCTCTCGGCCAAGGCCCGCGACCTGCTGGGCCGCGATCCGGCCACCGCCGGGGCCGACCTGACCGTCACCGCCCAGAACTCGCGGGTCACGGTGACCTACATGCCCCGCCAGCAGAGCGTGGCCCAGGAGATCCCCCGGGTGCTCTCCGGGCTGACCGAGGCCAGCGAGCTGGTCTGCACCATGGCCCTGACCAACCTGCTCTGGGTGGCCGAGCGCTTCGAGGCCGGCTCGGAGACCTTCGAGGGCGTCACCGACCTGGCCCAGCGCTGGGGGGCCGGGGTGGAGCTGCTGCGCCTGCCGGGCGAGGGCCAGCCCCTGGTCTGCGAGAAGGTCGGCGAGGATGACCTGGTCTGCCGGCCCAAGGACCTGGACCCCACCGGAGGCATCGAGGACGACCTGCCGGCCGCGGTCCAGACCAGCGCGGCCGACGACGGCGGCCTGGCCCAGGTCAGCGAGCGCCTGATCAGCCGGGGGGTCTTCGCCGGCAGCCAGACCGCCGCCTCCACCGCGGCGGCCAAGGTGGCCAACCACGTCAAGGGCCAGGGCCGCTACTCCCTGGTGGTGATCGGCAACGTCTTCGCCAGCAAGGGCGCGGCGGCCCAGGTGCGCCAGACCCGGGAGCTGGCCGCCACCGTGGCCGAACGCGGACACGCCCCGGTCATCACCGCCGACGAGTTGCAGTCCAAGTTCCTCTTCGGCCCCAAGCAGATGAGCCGCCTGGAGATCGGAAGAGCACACGTCTGAACTCCAGTCACGGCTACAGCTCGTAT